>NZ_JBFAHX010000014.1:0-173396 GCF_040654435.1 Streptomyces sp. NPDC050703 | reverse complement strand
CCGCGCCGCCTCGTACGCCGTGAGCCGCGCCCCCTGGAGCAGCGGCCGCGTCTCGTCCACCCATCTGCGGCCACCCCGGCGGTTTCTGCTTTACCCAAAGCTTTGGCCCTTGCCCGGGGCCGCGCTCTTTTGGTGCGTGGCTCCGCCAAGGACGCATAAGCGCCTTTGCGCGGGAAAACCCGGAGGGCCCGCGGCGGTTGCCGCGGGCCCTCCGGGTGACCGTCACGAGGCCGTGCGGCCTCGTCGGTCCTACGCCTCGTGGTTCTTCACGCCTCGTCGCGGCGCAGGGACGGCTTGAGGTCCTTGAACCGGCCGAGCAGGCCGTTCACGAAGGAGGGCGACTCGTCCGTGGAGAACTCCTTGGCGAGCTGCACCGCCTCGTCGAGCACCACCGCGTCGGGGGTGCCGTCGACCCAGATGAGTTCATAGGCGCCGAGCCGCAGGATGCTGCGGTCCACGACCGGCATCCGGTCGAGGGTCCAGCCCACGGCGTACTGCGAGATGAGGTCGTCGATGCGGCGCTCATGCTCCGCGTAGCCCTCGACGAGCTCCATGGTGTACTCGCTCACCGGCGGCTGCCGGGTGTCGGACCGCGAGTGGCGCACCCAGTCGGCGAGGACCGTCAGAACGTCGGTGCCGCGCTGGTCGGCCTCGAAGAGGATCTGGAAAGCGCGCTTACGGGCCGTGTTACGAGCAGCCACGGTTAGCTGTTCACCCGGCCGAGGTAGCTGCTGTCACGGGTGTCGACCTTGATCTTCTCGCCGGTGGTGATGAAGAGCGGGACCTGGATCTGGTGGCCGGTCTCCAGCGTGGCGGGCTTGGTGCCACCGGTGGAGCGGTCGCCCTGGACGCCCGGCTCGGTCTCCTGGATCACGAGCTCGACGGCGGCGGGCAGCTCGACGAAGAGCACGGAGCCCTCGTGCTGCGCGACCGTGGCCGTGAAGCCCTCGATCAGGAAGTTGGCGGCGTCGCCGACGGCCTTCTTGTCGACGTGCAGCTGGTCGTAGGTCTCCATGTCCATGAAGACGAAGTACTCGCCGTCCATGTACGAGAACTGCATGTCGCGCTTGTCGATCGTGGCCGTGTCGACCTTGACGCCGGCGTTGAACGTCTTGTCGACGACCTTGCCGGAGAGCACGTTCTTCAGCTTGGTGCGCACGAAGGCCGGGCCCTTGCCGGGCTTGACGTGCTGGAACTCGACGACGGACCAGAGCTGGCCGCCTTCGAGCTTGAGCACCAGGCCGTTCTTGAGGTCGTTCGTGGAAGCCACGGTTGCTTCAATCTCCTGGACTGACGTGGACGACCCCGGCGCACGCGCACAGCTCTGGGCTAGAGCGCGAGCAGCTCCTTGGTCGTAATGGTGAGTAGCTCGGGTCCGCCGTCCGCCTCGGGGCGTACGACGAGCGTGTCATCGATCCGGACTCCGCCCCTGCCCGGGAGGTGAACCCCCGGCTCGACGGTGACCGGCACGCAAGCGTCCAGTTTACCCATGGCGGCGGGCGCCAATTGAGGGTCCTCGTCGATTTCGAGCCCCACACCGTGACCGGTGACCGGAGCGAGTCCGTCCGTGTACCCGGCCGAGTCCATCACATGACGGGCCGCGCGGTCCACGTCGCGGCACGCGGCGCCGGGTACGAGGGCCTCCCTGCCCGCCCGCTGGGCGGCGAAGACGAGGTCGTACAGCTCGATCTGCCAGTCGGCGGGAGAGGTACCGATGACGAACGTACGCCCGATCTCACACCGGTAGCCGCGGTAGGCGGCCCCCAGGCAGACGGAGAGGAAGTCGCCCTCTTCCACCCTCCGGTCGGACGGCCGGTGCCCGCTCAGCCCCGAGTTCGGGCCGGTGCCTACCGAGGTGGCGAAGGCCGGGCCGTCGGCCCCGTGGTCCACGAGCCGCCGCTCCAGCTCCAGGGCGAGATGGCGTTCGGTCCGCCCGACGAGGATGGATTCGAGCAGTTCGCCGAGGGCCTGGTCGGCGATCTCGGCGGCGATCCGCAGACAGGAGATCTCTTCCTCGTCCTTGATGAAGCGCAGCTGTTCGACCGCGCCGCCGAGGTCGACGAGGCGCAGCCGGGGCGCGACGGAACCGATCGCCCGGTGCCGGGCGACGGTCAGGTGGTGCTCCTCCACGGCCAGCGACTCCGCTCCCTGGCCGGCCGCGAGTCCGGCGCCCGCCACGGCCGGGTCGGCGCCCGGCTCGGACAGCAGCCGCATCCGCAGGGCCTCGTCGGGCCGCCCCTCGCCGTGCTGGTCGCTGGGCGGCCTCCCGCACAGCAGGACGTCCTCGCTCCTGCCCACGAGCAGCACGGCGCCCCGCGGCGCCGCTCCCGCGAGATAGCGGACGTTGGCCGGCCGGGACACCAGCGCCGCGGCACCCCCGCCGGCGGCGCACCGCTCCCTCACCCGCTCCCTGCGGACCGCGTAGACCTCAGACATGGGGCGAGCCTACGAGCGCCCCGCTCCCCCGGCCCGGCCAGCGCGTCCGACCGGGGGTCGGGGCCACCAGGGAGTCTGCCGCGGCCGGGGTCGCCGCGGCGCCCATGTCGGCGGCGAAGACCGCGTCCGGTGGTGTGAGGGAGCCGCGGAGGCCGAGAGGCTCAACCGTGCCCCGCGGAGGGCGCTACCACTGTGGTGGGCTGGCGATTGCTCTGGTGAGGACGTCGTCCAGGAGTTGGGCCGTGGTGGGGACGTCCAGTTGGGAGTTGTCGATGATGGGGAGGCCCGAGCCGTACCAGCCCGCCATGCGGCCGTGGATGCGGGCCACTTCCTCGTCGGTGAGGCGGCGGTTGCCGCTGCGCCGCGCGTTGCGTTCGAGGACGATCTCCAGGCCCGGCAGGAGGACGACGGGCAGCAGGCCGGGGCCCACGTGGCGCTTCCAGCCGCCGAGGCCGACGACCGGGCGGTCGGGGAAGACCGCGTCGTCGAGGATGCAGGAGATGCCGTTCGCCAGGAAGTTGCGCGCGGCGAAGCCGCAGGTGCGGCGGGCCAGGCGGTACTGCGCCTCGGAGTGGTCGTTCCACCCCGACTGCGGGTCGGCGAAGCCCGAGCGCACCCATTCGCGTACGTCGTCGAGGCTGATGTGGGCCGTCGGCACGTGCCGGTGCTCCGCCCAGTACTTGGCGACGCTCGTCTTGCCCGCGCCCGCGGGGCCGATGAGCAGCACGGCGAGTGTGGTGGCCCCCATGTCGGCCTGCGCCGTGTCCGGCGGTGGACTCGGCATCGCCACGGGGCCGCCCGGCGGCAGCTGGATGTGCCCGGTGGACTCCGGCGCGGGCGGCACGGGGCCCTGCGGGTGCGGGCCCTGCGGGTGCGGGGCCTGCGGGTGCGGCGCCGACGGGTGCGGGACCGGGGCCTGGCCGGGCGTGTGCGGGGCCTGGCCCGGGGCCTGCGGGGCCTGTGCGTGCGGGGCCCGGGGGACGGGCGCGCCCGTGAAGCCCTGCGGGGGCGGCGGTCCGCCGCGCGGGACGGCGCCCGGGGGCGGAGCGCTCGGGTGATGTGCGGCCGGGGACCAGCCGGTGGCCGGTCCGTGCCCCGGCTGGTGGGGCGGCAGCGGAGACCCCACTGCGTGCTGCATCCGGTGCCACTCCGTCTCGTGCGACTGACGCTGGTCGGGCGGCGGCCGGACCGCCCGTCAGAGCCTGTGCGGCAACCCCGGCCAGGCTCTCGTCGAACGGTACCGTCCCCGGCCGCCGTTGTGTGAACGGCCGGGGAGCCCGCGAAGTGCCCGTGGCCGAATCGGCCTGGCCGTCAGGCCCTTACTGGCCGACTTCGCCGTAGGCGGCGAGCAGCACCGCCGGGTCGGGGCCCTCCAGCACGGTCGGCTTGCCGAGGCCGTCGAGGACGATGAACCGCAGCAGGTCACCGCGGGACTTCTTGTCGACCTTCATGGTCTCCAGGAGCTTCGGCCACTGGTCGTAGCGGTACGTCAGCGGAAGGCCCACCGACTCCAGGACGGTGCGGTGCCGGTCGGCGGTCGCGTCGTCGAGGCGCCCCGCCAGACGGCCGAGTTCGGCGGCGAAGAGCATGCCCACGGAGACGGCGGCACCGTGCCGCCACTTGTAGCGCTCGTTCTTCTCGATGGCGTGCGCGAGCGTGTGCCCGTAGTTGAGGATCTCGCGCAGCCCGGCCTCCTTGAGGTCACCCGAGACGACCTCGGCCTTGACCTTGATGGAGCGCTCGATGAGCTCGGCGGTGTGCTGCCCGGCCGGCGTGCGCGCGGCCTGCGGGTCGGCCTCGATGAGCTCCAGGATCGCCGGGTCGGCGATGAACCCGGCCTTGATGATCTCCGCGAGCCCGGAGACGTAGTCGTTCACCGGCAGCGAGTCGAGCGCCGCGAGGTCGCAGAGGACACCGGCCGGCGGGTGGAAGGCGCCCACCAGGTTCTTTCCCTCGGCGGTGTTGATGCCGGTCTTGCCGCCGACCGCCGCGTCCACCATGCCGAGCACCGTGGTCGGCACGGCGATCCAGCGGACGCCGCGCAGCCAGGTCGCGGCCACGAACCCGGCGAGGTCGGTGGAGGCACCGCCGCCCACGCCGACGATGACGTCGCTGCGCGTGAAGCCCGACTGGCCGAGCGCCTTCCAGCAGTACGCCGCGACCTCGGCCGTCTTGGCCTCCTCGGCGTTGGGCACCTGGATGGCGACGGCCTCGTAGCCCTGGTCGGCGAGGTCCTGGCGGAGCGCGTCGCCGGTCTCGGCGAGCGCCTCGGGGTGGATCACCGCGACCCGCTTGGCCTGGTCGCCGACTAGGCCCGGCAGCTCGCCGAGGAGCTGCCGACCGACCAGCACCTCGTACGGATCCGTGCCGGCGGTCCCGCCGACGTGGATGCGGGTGGGGGTCTGCTCGGTCGTCTGCTCCGTGGTCATGCTTCCTTCAACTCCAGTGCGTCGAGGACCGCCTGGGCGACCTCTTCGGGGGTGCGGCCGTCGGTGGCGACGACCGCGCGGGCGACTTCGGCGTACAGATGGCGGCGGGCGTCCATCAGCTCGCGCCACTGCTTGCGCGGGTTGACGGCGAGCAGCGGGCGCGCCTGGTTGAGGCCGGTGCGCCTGACGGCCTCCTCGACGTCCATCGAGAGGTAGACGACGGGGTGCGCCGAGAGCAGCGCGCGCGTGGTGTCGTCGAGGATCGCTCCCCCGCCGAGCGCGAGGACGCCGTCGTGCTCCTCGACGGCGGCGCGCACGGCCCGCCGCTCCAGGTCGCGGAAGTACGGCTCGCCCTCGTCGACGAAGATGTCGGCGATCTCGCGGCCCTGCGCGGCGACGATGTCGGCGTCGGTGTCGCGGAACGCGGTCCCGAGCCGGCCGGCGAGCAGCTCGCCGACCGTCGTCTTGCCCACGCCCATGGGGCCGACGAGGACGATCTGCGGGCCGCTCACCGGATCTGGAGGTTGTCGAGGTAGGAGCGGACGTTGCGCCGCGTCTCGGGCACGCTGTCGCCGCCGAACTTCTCGGCCACGGCGTCGGCGAGGACGAGCGCGACCATCGCCTCGGCGACGATGCCGGCCGCGGGGACGGCGCACACGTCGGAGCGCTGGTGGTGCGCCTTGGTGGCCTCACCGGTCGCCACGTCGACGGTGGCGAGGGCGCGCGGCACGGTCGCGATGGGCTTCATGGCGGCGCGTACGCGCAGCAGTTCACCGGTGGTCAGACCGCCCTCGGTGCCGCCGGAGCGGCCTGAGGTGCGCCGGATGCCGTCCTCGGTGGAGACGATCTCGTCGTGCGCCTTGGAGCCCGGCACGCGCGCGAGGTCGAAGCCGTCGCCGACCTCGACGCCCTTGATGGCCTGGATGCCCATGAGCGCGGCGGCGAGCCGCGCGTCGAGCCGCCGGTCCCAGTGCACGTGCGAGCCGAGGCCGACCGGCACTCCGTAGGCGAGGACCTCGACGACGCCGCCCAGGGTGTCGCCGTCCTTGTGGGCCTGGTCGATCTCGGCGACCATCGCCTTCGACGCGTCGGCGTCCAGGCAGCGCACCGGGTCGGCGTCGAGCTTGTCGACGTCGGCGGGGGTCGGGTACACGCCGTAGGGGGCCTTGGCCGCCGCCAGCTCCGTCACATGGCTGACGATCTCGATGCCGGCCGTCTCCTTGAGGTACGAGCGGGCGACCGCGCCGAGCGCGACGCGGGCCGCGGTCTCGCGGGCGGAGGCGCGTTCCAGGATCGGCCGGGCCTCGTCGAAGCCGTACTTCTGCATCCCGGCGAGGTCGGCGTGGCCGGGGCGGGGGCGGGTCAGCGGGGCGTTGCGCGCCAGTTCGGCGAGTTCGGCCGGGTCGACCGGGTCGGCCGCCATGACCTGCTCCCACTTGGGCCACTCGGTGTTGCCCACCATGATGGCGACGGGCGAGCCCATGGTGAGGCCGTGCCGGACGCCGCCGATGAAGGTGACCTCGTCGCGCTCGAACTTCATGCGGGCGCCGCGTCCATAGCCGAGCCGTCGCCTGGCGAGGTGGTCCGCCACCATCTCCGTGGTGATCGGCACGCCGGCGGGAAGTCCCTCCAGCGTCGCGACAAGTGCGGGTCCGTGGGACTCCCCAGCGGTCAGCCAGCGCAACCTGCTCAACGGTGCTCCTCATGCTCGCGCCTGGAACTGCGGTCTTCGACGGCGCGGCCGGGTGCGCGGCCCTGGCCCGCCTTGCCCCGATCCTCCCACGATCCGGGGGCGGAACCGGCCCCAGGTCCAACAGACGGACGCCGTGCCCGCCAGGCGGACGCCCGTCGCTAGCGCTCCGCGAGCGCGTGCTCGCCCGCCCTGCGCATGGCGTCGAGCGGCGCGGACGGGCGGCCGGTCATCTGCTCGACCTGGAGCACCGCCTGGTGCACGAGCAGGTCGAGGCCGCTGACCACCGCTCCTCCGTACGCCGACCAGCGGGCCGCCAGCTCGGTGGGCCACGGGTCGTACAGCACGTCGAAGAGGGTCGCCGGACGCTCGGGCACCAGGCCGGACAGCGCGTCCGTGGCGCCCGCCGGGGTCGTGGCGATCACCAGCGGCGCGCTCAGCGCCTCGCGGGCGTCCTCCCAGTCCTCGGTCCTGACCTCCACGTCGAGCCGGTCGCCCCACTGCCGCATCTCGGCCGCGCGGGCGTCACTGCGTACGTACGCGACGACCTCGCCGGTGCAGATCCGGGCGAGGGCGGCGAGCGCGGACGACGCGGTGGCGCCGGCGCCGAGGATCGCGGCGGAGTCGACCTGCTCGATGCCGCGTTCGCGCAGCGCGGCGACCATGCCGGGGATGTCGGTGTTGTCACCGACCTTGCGGCCGTCCTCGCCGAACACGACGGTGTTCACGGCCTCCACGGAGGCGGCCGTCCCGCTGACCTCGTCGAGCAGCGGAATGATCGCCCGCTTCAACGGCATCGTCAGGGAAAGCCCTGCCCATTCCGGGCCGAGTTCCCCGACGAATCCGGGCAGCGCCGCCTCGTCGATCTCGAAACGGTCGTACGACCAGTCGCTCAGCCCCAGCTCCCCGTATGCGGCGCGGTGCAGCACCGGGGAGAGGGAATGGGCGATCGGGGAGCCGAGGACGGCGGCTCGACGCTTCTGCGCGCTCATTGCCCCTTCAGGTATTTCTCGCGGTTCCGGTTCTGCTCTTCGTTCGTCTCGGCGAAGTACGTCTTGTCCTCGTGGGGAATGGAGACGAAGTAATACCAGTCGCCCTCGGCCGGGTGCAGCGCCGAATTCAGCGCCACTTCGCCCGGGTTGCCGATCGGTCCGGGCGGGAGGCCCTTCACCTTGTACGTGTTGTACGGGTCGTCGATCCTGCGCAGCTGGTCGACCGTGCCGGTGCCGAGCTTGGACTCGCCCTTCAGGTAGTTCACCGTGGAGTCGAAGTCCAACAGGCCGTACGTCTCGGTGTTCGTGGGCTTCAGACGGTTGTAGACGACCGTCGCGACCTTCTCGAAGTCGTGCTTGTACTTGCCCTCCGCCTGGACCAGGCTCGCCACGGTGAGAACCTGGAGCGGGTCCTTCAGGTCCAGTTCCGCGGCCTTCGACCTGAGGTCGAGCTGCTCGTACTTCTCGTTGGCGTGGGCGACCATCTTCCTGAGGACGTCCGCGGGCTTCTGGCCCTTGGCCACCGGATAGCTGGAGGGGTAGAGGAAGCCTTCCAGCGGGTCCTTGATGTCCTTGTTCGTATTCGCCCAGTCAGGCAGCCCGAGTTTCTTCCAGTCGTTCTTGGCGACTTTCTCGGTGGTGCCCTCTTTCACCTGGAGGCGTGTGTCGATCTGCTGATAGACCCACTCGTTCCGCCTGCCCTCGGGGATGACGAGGTTGCTGCGGCTCTTGGGATTCAGCATCAGATCCACGGCGCTCGCCGCCGACATGCGCTTCTTCAGCGTGTAGACGCCCGACTGGATCGACTGGTCCTGGCGCTTTCCCTGGGCGGAGACGAACGCGTCGACGCTCTTGACGACACCGGCCTTCTTCAGCTCGGCGCCGATCTCGTAGCCGGTGGAGTCCTCGGGGATGTCGACCGTGACCGCGCCCGAGCCGTCGCCCGCGTAGTCCGGCGCCGTGCCGAAACGATCCTGATAGAACTGGTAGCCGAAGTAGCCGACGCCCGCCAGGCCGCCGCCGAAGACCAGGGTGACGACCAGACAGGCGCAGCCGCTGCGGCGCTTCTTCGGCTTCTTGCCGCCCCGGCCGCCGCGCCGGTCGCCCTTGCGTCCCGGCTCGTCGTCGAAGTCGTCATCGTCGTCGCCGTCCGCGAAGAACGCGTGCTCGCCCCGGTCGGGCCCGGGGTCCCAGTCGGTCTCGGCCCCCGGTCCGGCCTCGGGCTCCGCCGGGCGGCGGCGGCCCGGCGGTTCGGGCGGCTCGTACGCGTCCGGCGTCGCGTAGTAGTCGGGGCTCTCCTGGGCGTAGTCCTCGGGCCGGCCGCCGTAGGGGTCCATCGGGTCGCCCGCGTAGGGGGCCTGCGGCTGCTGTCCCGTGTCGTGGCCACCGCCGCCGTAGGTCTCGTGGCCCCCGGCGTATCCGGACTCGGGCCCTGCCGGGTAACCGGACTCGGAGCCGCCGTGCCGGCCTTGGCCTTGGCCGTGCCCGTGACCTTGGCGGTCTTGGCCGTGGCCTTGGCCGTGGCCTTGCTGGTGGCCGTGGCCCTGGTCCTGGCCGCCGTACCCCTGGCCCGGGGCACCTCCGTACGCCTGGGCCGGCCCGCCCTCGTACATCTGCCGACCGTCGCCGTACCCCGACTGGCCCTGGGCGGCCTGCTGCCCGGTGCTCCAGTCACCGCCGTACTGCCCCTGCTGCGGCTGCTGGTGCTGGTGCTGGTGCTGCTGCGGCTGCTGGTACTCCTGATGCTGGTGCGGCTGGTGGTACTGCTCCTGGCCGCCGTAGGTGGACCGGTCGCCCGCGGGCTGCTGTCCTCCCCATCCGCTGTCCCCGTACAACGGGTCCTCCGGATGCCACGGTTCGGAGCCTGGGCCCCGGCCATACTCAGTCATCGATCCCCTACATGCCGCGAGGCGGGGCCGCCGTCTGGTGGGCCGGGCAACCGTTCCGCCTCTTGATGCCGTGCGGCAGCTGTTCGAACGCCGCCGCATCGCGCGGAACGTTACCGTATCGCGATCAGATGACCACTTCGACGCCCTCGCCCGGAGCTTTACCTGACGCCCGTTCGGACTCCAGTGCCTGCTGGAGGATGATCACGGCCGCCGCCTGGTCGATGACAGACCTGCCCTTTTTGGACTTCACACCCGAGGCGCGCAGCCCCTGACCGGCCGTCACTGTGGTCATCCTCTCGTCCACGAGCCTCACCGGGACGGGGGCGACCAGGCGGGCGAGGTCCTGGGTGAACGCGCGGACCTTGGCGGCCGCCGGGCCCTCGCCCCCGTTGAGGGAGCGAGGGAGGCCGACGACGATCTCGATCGGCTCGTACTCCTCGGCGAGCTGCTTCAACCGGCGCTGGGCGGCCGGGACGTCGCGTCCCGGCACCGTCTCGACCGGCGTGGCGAGAATCCCGTCGGGGTCGCACGAGGCGACCCCGATACGGGCGTCGCCGACGTCGATGGCCAGACGCCGGCCCCTGCGCATGGACTCGGTCATCAGGCCGTCTCGGTGACGAGGCGCTCGACCGCGGCGATGGCGTCGCCGACGGCGGCCGGGTTCTGGCCGCCGCCCTGGGCGACGTCCGGCTTGCCGCCGCCACCGCCGCCGAGGGTCTTGGCGGCCGTACGGACCAGGTCGCCGGCCTTGAGGCCGCGCTCACGGGCGGCCTCGTTGGTGGCGATGACCGTGAGCGGCTTGCCGTTGGCCGTGGTGAACAGGGCGACGACCGCCGGGCGGTCGCCCGGGATGCGGCCCCGCACGTCGAGGACCAGCTTGCGCAGGTCGTCGGCGCCCGTGCCGTCGGGCACCTGACCGGTGACGACGGCGACACCGCGTACGTCCTTGGCGCCCTGGACGAGACCGGCGGCGGCCTGGAGGACCTTCTCCGCGCGGAACTTCTCGATCTCCTTCTCCGCGTCCTTCAGCTTGGCGAGCATGCCGGAGATCTTCTCGGGCAGCTCCTCGGGGCGGCCCTTGACCAGCTCCTGGAGCTGGGCGACGACCGTGTGCTCCTTGGCGAGGAAGTTGTACGCGTCGACGCCGACCAGGGCCTCGATGCGGCGCACGCCGGAGCCGATGGAGGACTCGCCGAGCAGCTTGACCAGGCCGAGCTGGGCCGTGTTGTGCACGTGCGTGCCGCCGCACAGCTCCTTGGAGAAGTCGCCGATGGTGACGACGCGCACGCGCTCGCCGTACTTCTCGCCGAACTCGGCGATGGCGCCCTGCTTCTTGGCGTCGTCGATCGACATGACCTCGGCCTGGACGTCCAGCTCCCGGGCGAGGACCGCGTTGATCTTCTGCTCGACGTCCGTCATCACGGCCGTGGGCACGGCCGAGGGCGAGCCGAAGTCGAAGCGGAAGCGGCCGGGCTGGTTCTCGGAACCGGCCTGGGCGGCCGTGGGGCCGAGCGCGTCGCGCAGCGCCTGGTGCGTGAGGTGCGTGGCGGAGTGGGCGCGGGCGATGGCGCGGCGGCGGTGCGCGTCGATCGAGGCCCACACCGGGGCGCCGACGGTGATCTCGCCGACCTGGACGACGCCCTTGTGGACGTGCACGCCGGGCACCGGCTTCTGGACGTCGCGGATCTCCACGACGGCGCCGCTGTCCAGGCGGATGCGGCCGGTGTCGCCGATCTGGCCGCCGCCCTCGGCGTAGAAGGGGGTGCGGTCGAGGACGATCTCGACCTCGTCGCCCTCGGTGGCGGCGGGCGAGGAGACGCCGTTGACGAGGAGGCCGACGATGCGGGCCTCGTTCTCCGTGTCGGAGTAGCCCGTGAAGTCGGTGGCGCCGGCGCTGTCGGCGATCTCGCGGTAGGCGTGCAGGTCGGCGTGGCCGGTCTTCTTGGCCCTCGCGTCGGCCTTGGCGCGGTCCCGCTGCTCCTTCATCAGGCGCCGGAAGCCGTCCTCGTCCACGGAGAGGCCCTGCTCGGCGGCCATCTCCAGGGTGAGGTCGATCGGGAAGCCCCACGTGTCGTGCAGCAGGAACGCCTTGTCGCCGGAGAGCACCTTGCCGCCCGCGGCCTTGGTCTCCGTGACGGCGGTGTCGAGGATGTTGGTGCCGCCCTTGAGGGCCTTGAGGAAGGCGGCCTCCTCGGCGAGGGCGACGGTCTCGATGCGCTTGCTCTCGGCGATGAGCTCCGGGTACTGCAGGCCCATCGTGTCGATCACGACGCCGATGAGCTCCTTGACGACGGGGCCGGTGGCGCCGAGCAGGCGCATGTTGCGGATGGCGCGGCGCATGATGCGGCGCAGGACGTACCCGCGGCCCTCGTTGCCGGGGGTGACGCCGTCGCCGATGAGCATGGCCGACGTACGGATGTGGTCCGCGACGACGCGCAGGGAGACGTCCGAGCCCGCGTCGGCGCCGTAGCGCACGCCGCTCAGCTCGGTGGCCTTGTCCATGACGACGCGCAGGGTGTCCGTCTCGTACATGTTCTGCACGCCCTGCAGGATCATGGCGAGGCGTTCGAGGCCGAGGCCCGTGTCGATGTTCTTCGAGGGCAGCTCGCCGAGGATCGGGAAGTCCTCCTTGCCGTCGCCTGCGCCGCGCTCGAACTGCATGAAGACCAGGTTCCAGATCTCCACGTAGCGCTCGTCGTTGACGGCGGGGCCGCCCTCCTCGCCGAACTCGGGGCCGCGGTCGTAGTTGATCTCCGAGCACGGGCCGCAGGGTCCCGGTACACCCATGGACCAGAAGTTGTCCTTCTTGCCCAGGCGCTGGATGCGCTCCTTGGGCACGCCGATCACCTCGTGCCAGATCCGCTCGGCCTCGTCGTCGTCGAGGTAGACCGTGATCCAGAGCTTCTCCGGGTCGAGCGCGAAGCCGCCGTCGGCCACGGAGCCGGTCAGCAGCTCCCAGGCCAGCTTGATGGCGCCTTCCTTGAAGTAGTCGCCGAAGGAGAAGTTGCCGCACATCTGGAAGAACGTGCCGTGCCGCGTGGTCTTGCCGACCTCTTCGATGTCGGGCGTACGCACGCACTTCTGCACGCTGGTGACGCGCGGTCCCGGCGGCTTGACCTCACCGAGGAAGTAGGGCTTGAAGGGCACCATGCCCGCGGGGACGAGCAGCAGAGTCGGGTCGTCCGCGATGAGCGACGCCGAAGGGACGACGGTGTGTCCGCGCTCCTCGAAGAAGCTCAGCCAGCGGCGGCGGATTTCAGCCGACTCCATCAGTGGTCCTCATTCCGGTTGTACGAGTACGTCGTGTTCTCGAGGTACTTCGTCTTGTTGTCGTTGCTGCTGTCGTGCTTGGCGGGACTGCGGTTCTCGATGACCGCGAAGCGGCGCGCGGGGAGGGCGTCGGCGTCGGGACGGGCGTTGAGGCCCAGGGCGTCGCCCAGCTCGGCCTCGCGCTGGGCCATGCCGTCGCGGACGTCGAGCGCGAAGTCCTTGAGCCTGTGGCCCGCCTCGACCGCCTTGTTCGCGGCCTGCGCGGCCAGGCTCTCGGGCGTCAGCTGCCGGAGCTTGCGGTTGACCTTGGTGGTGGCCCACACACCGGCGGCTGCGCCGGCGGTGAACCAGAACGTACGGCGGAACATCGCTGTGTCAGTCCCTCTTATTCCGGGTGTCCCGCTTCTTCTGGCGCGCGGACGGCACCGTGCGGCCCACGATCACCGTACGACGACGGGACGGCTTGGTGGGCACTTCCCCTGCTTCGGGCGCCGCCTTGCGGCCGATGGCCCTGCGGACGCCGTAGCCGAACGCGGCCACCTTGACGAGCGGGCCGCCGAAGGTGGAGGCGACCGTCGTGGACAGCGCCGACGCGTTCGACGTGACCTCCTGGACGTCGGACGCGATGGCGTCGACGCGGTCGATCTGCGTCTGCGCCGAGCGCACCGCGGTGGAGGCGTCCGCCAGCAGGGGCACCGCCTGCTCGGTCACGTCCGCGACGAGCTTGGTGGTCGCCCTGAGCGTCTGGGCCAGCCTCGCGAGGGCCACCGCGAGGAAGGAGACCAGGATCGCCCAGAAGACGGCCACCAAGATCCCGGCAACCTCTCCACCGGACACGTGGCACCGCTCCTTGAGACATCGTCCTGAACATCGAAAAGTCGTTTCCCGAGCCTATCGCGCCGGGACCGCCGCTCCCTACCGCGTGGCCGCCCGGGTGACGGGACTCGTGCGCCGCAATTGTACGGACCGCATGCGGATGAGTACCCTCCGTACCTCATGCCTTCTACTCGACCCGGCAACCTGCCGCTGGAACTCAACGCCTTCGTCGGACGCGCCCGTGAACTGGCCGAGCTGACCGCGGCGTTGGAGACCGCGCGGCTCGTCACCGTGACCGGCGTCGGCGGGGTCGGCAAATCACGGCTCGCCCTGCGCGCCGCGGCCGGGAGCCCGCCGCGCGACGGTGCCTGGCTGGTGGAGCTGGCGGCGCTGCGGGACGCGGACCTCGTGGAGTACGCCGTCGCCGAGGCGCTGCAGCTCACCGACCACACGGGCAGGCCGTCGCGCGAGGTGCTGCGGGAGCACCTCGCCGAGCGGGAGCTGCTGCTCGTGCTCGACGGGTTCGAGCACCTCGTCGGGGCGTGCGCCCCGCTGGTGCGGGACCTGCTGGTGCACTCCCCCGGGCTGCGCGTCCTCGCGGTGGGGCGCAGGCCCCTGGCGACCGAGGGCGAACGGCTCCTCACGCTGGCGCCGATGCCCGAGGCGGAGGCCGTCGAGCTCTTCGTCGACCGGGCGGCGGCCGGCCTGCCCCGCTTCGCCCTGGACGACGGCAACCGCGGGGACGTCGTGGAGCTCTGCCGGCGTCTGGACGGCATCCCGCTCGCCGTGGAGCTGGCGGCGGGCAGGCTGCGGGCGCTCTCCCCCGCCCAGCTCCTCGCCAGGATCGGCGACCGGTTCGGCCTGCTGACCGGCGCCCGCCGTGACGTACCGCCGCGCCACCAGGCGCTGCGCACGGCCATCGGCTGGAGCCATGAGCTGTGCACGCCCCAGGAGCGGCTGCTGTGGTCGCGGCTCTCGGTGTTCGCCGGGCAGTTCGACCTGGAGGCGGCCGAGTACATCTGCGCCGGGGACGGGCTGCCCTCCGAGGACGTCCTCGGCGTCCTCGACGAGTTGCTCGCGCAGTCCGTCGTGACCCGCGAGGAGAGCGCCGCGGGCGTCCGCTACCGGATGCTCGACACGGTCAGGGCGTACGGCCTGGACTGGCTGGAGGCGGCGGGCGAGACCACGCGGCTGCGGCGCAGGCACCGCGACTGGTATCTGGGGCTCGCCACCTGGTGCGAGCTCGACTGGTTCTCGCCGCGCCAGGCCGCGGTCGCCGAGCTGGTCGAGATGGAGCTGCCCCAGCTGCGCGCCGCCCTGGAGTTCTGCCTGACCGAGCGCGACGAGGCGCACCTGGGGCAGTACCTCGCGGGCACGCTGTGGTTCTACTGGGTCGGCTGCGGGCGGCTCGCGGAGGGCAGGCACTGGCTGGACCGCTCGCTCGAACTCGAACCGGACGCCGGCCGCGCGGACTCGCGGCTCAAGGCGCTCTGGGTGCTCGGCTACGTGGCGGTGCTGCAGGGCGACACGATCGCCGCCCTGGCCGCGCTGCACGAGTGCCGTGCGGGCGCGCGGCTGTCGGGCAGCGCGGTCGCCGCGGCGTACGCGGAGCACCGCATCGGCTGCCTCGCCCTGGTCACCGACGACGTCGCACGCGCCGAGACGCTGCTGCGCTCGGCCCTCGACCGCTACCGGGAGGCCGGTGAGCTGAACAGCAACGTCCTGATGTGCCAGGTCGAGCTGGCCATGGCCCTGGCGTTCCGCGGCGATCTGGCGGGCGCGGTGGAGCTGTGCGAGGACGTGCGGCGGGTCTGCGAGGACCACGGCGAGCGCTGGACCCTCGCGTACGCCCTGTACGTCCTCGGGTACGCGGCCTGGACGCGGGGCGAGACGGAGGCGGCGCGGGAGCTGGTCACCCGGTCCCTGGATCTGAACCACCGGTTCAACGACCTGCTCGGCACGGCCCTCGCCGTCGAGCTGCTCGCGCTGTTCACGGCGGCGGCGGGCGACGCGGCGGAGGCGGCGGTGCTGCAGGGCGCCGCGTCCCGCGTCTGGCCCTCGGTGGGGCTTCCGCTGTTCGGCTCGGGGAACTTCGGCGGGCCGCACATGGTGTGCGAGGAGCAGGTCCGCGGGGCGCTCGGCGACGAGCGGTACGAGGAGTGCGTGCGCGCGGGCGCGGCGCTCGACCCCGAAGCGGCGGTGGCGCGGGCGCTGGGTGCGGGGCGCGGACATGCGAGAACCCGCCGCCCGCCCCGCCGGGAAGGGCGGGGAGGCGACGGGCTGAAGCAGGGTGAGCTACGTCCGGGTCAGCGGGCGTAGTACTCGACGACGAGCTGCTCGTCGCAGATCACGGGGATCTCCTTGCGGTTCGGGTCGCGGTCCAGGCGGAAGGCCAGGGCCTTCAGGTTCACCTGGAGGTAGCGCGGGGTCTCGCCGTCGGGGGCGAAGCCGCCCTCGCGCGCGACCTGGAACAGCGGCTTCTCGCGGCTGCGCTCGCGGACCATCACGACGTCGTCGGGACGGACGCGGTACGACGGCTTGTCGACCTTGCCGCCGTTGACCTCGATGTGGCCGTGCACGACCATCTGGCGGGCCTGGTAGATCGTGCGGGCGATGCCCGAACGCAGAACCAGGGCGTCGAGACGACGCTCCAGCTCGATGACCAGGGCCTCACCGGTCTTGAGCTGCGTCTTGGACGCACGCTCGTAGGCACGGACGAGCTGACGCTCCGAGAGGTCGTACTGCGCGCGCAGCCGCTGCTTCTCGAGCAGACGGACCTTGTAGTCCGAGTTCTGCTTGCGCCCACGGCCGTGCTCGCCCGGCGGGTAGGGGCGGGCCTCGAAGTACTTGACGGCCTTCGGGGTCAGCGCGATGCCGAGGGCACGCGACTTCTTGACCTTGGGGCGGGACTGGTTCGGCATGAACCAACCTCTCTGTTCCTTGTGGATTCGGCTTCACCAGTGGTTAGGGGAGGTCGCATCCGCAGCCTGGGAAACCTCATGGGCCATGGGCCCACGAGGCAGCCGCTCCCTGGTCTGGGCACTATGTGCAGCACGCGAGTGGCCCACCGACCGATTCCCGGAGTACGAGATGGTGGTGGGCTGCCCGCGACACCTTCGACGGTGCGCGACGCTCCTGGTCCCCCTGCCTCGCGGCGGCGGGGTCCGGCTGGATGTCCCGTTCTGGTGGCGCCGGTACGGGACCGGCACGGGACGCAGCACTGGCGACAAGTGTACCGGGTGCGGCGCGGTGCCTCATCCCTCGGGCTGTTCGCCCTTCAGCCGGGCGCGGACGCGCTCGACCACGTCGGCATAGCGCGCCTCCGCGCCGTACCTCGTCGGCCGGTAGTACCGCTTGCCCTCGATGGTGTCCGGGGCGTACTGCTGGGCGGCGATTCCGCCGGGGACGTCGTGCGGGTACACGTACCCCTGGGCGTGGCCGAGCTTGGCCGCGCCCTTGTAGTGACCGTCGCGCAGGTGGGGCGGGACGGGTCCGGCGAGGCCGCCGCGGACGTCGGCCTGGGCCTGCTGGATGGCGATCGTCGCGGCGTTCGACTTCGGGGCCAGGGCGAGGGCGATCGTGGCGTGGCTGAGGGTGAGCGCCGCCTCCGGGAAGCCGATCATGGCGACGGCCTGCGCGGCGGCGACGGCGGTGGGCAGGGCCGTGGGGTCGGCGAGGCCGATGTCCTCGCTCGCGGAGATCATCAGCCGCCGGGCGATGAAGCGGGGGTCCTCGCCCGCCTCGATCATGCGGGCCAGATAGTGCAGGGCCGCGTCCACGTCGGAGCCGCGGATGGACTTGATGAGGGCGCTGGCGACGTCGTAGTGCTGGTCGCCGTCCCTGTCGTACTTCACGGCGGCCCGGTCGACGGACTCCTCCAGCGTCTGGAGGGTGATCTCCCGCTCGCCCTTGGCCAGGGCCGATCCCGCGCCGGCCTCCAGGGCGGTGAGCGCGCGCCGGGCGTCGCCGCCGGCGATGCGCAGCAGATGCTCCTCGGCCTCCTCGGGCAGCGCGACCGCGCCGCCGAGGCCCCGCTCGTCGGTGACCGCGCGGCGCAGCAGGCCGCGCAGGTCGTCGTCGGTGAGCGGTTCGAGCGTGAGCAGCAGGGAGCGGGACAGGAGCGGGGAGATGATCGAGAAGTACGGGTTCTCCGTGGTCGCCGCGATGAGCGTCACCCAGCGGTTCTCGACGGCCGGGAGCAGGGAGTCCTGCTGGGCCTTGCTGAACCGGTGGATCTCGTCGAGGAAGAGGACGGTCTCCTTGCCGTGGCCGCCCATCGCCCTGCGGGCGCCGTCGATGACCGCGCGCACTTCCTTCACGCCCGCGGTGATCGCGGAGAGCTCCACGAAGCGCTTGTTCGTCGCCTTGGAGACCACGTACGCGAGGGTCGTCTTGCCGATGCCCGGCGGGCCCCACAGGAACACCGAGGACGGTCCCGCGGGGCCGCCGCCGCCCTCGCCGACCAGGCGGCGCAAGGGTGAGCCGGGCTTCAGCAGGTGCTGCTGGCCCACCACCTCGTCGAGGGTGCGCGGGCGCATCCGGACGGCCAGGGGGCTGCTGGACGGGTCCTTCTCCTGGCGGTCTTCGGCTGCGGCGGTGAACAGGTCGGGCTCCACATCCAGAACCCTATGTCACGCCACTGACAGTCCCGCCGGGAGCTTCCGCGCGCTCAGGCCCAGAGGTCGGCGCCCCAGCGGGTGAGGATCAGCATGGCGATGACGCCGATGTGCATCACCGGCAGAGCCCAGGTGAAGTCCTCCAGGAAGCCCTTGGCCCAGCGGGGCGCGGGCAGGAAGCCGTGGCGGATGTTGAACGACGTGACGTACCAGAACATCAGGAGCGTGGCCACCCAGGCGAGGCAGCACCACAGGCAGAGCGCGTTGATGTGGTACAGCGACTGGATCATCAGCCAGGTGCAGAATCCGACACCGAAGAGCGTGCCCGCGTTGAACGTCAGCCAGTACCAGCGCGGGAAGCGGGCCCCCGCCAGCAGGCTCATGCCGACGCAGACGACGATGCCGTAGGTCACCAGGCCCAGCATCGGGTTGGGGAAGCCGAAGACCTCCGCCTGCTCGCTCTTCATGATGCTGCCGCAGGCGACCACCGGGTTGATGCTGCACCCCGGCTGGAAGTTCGGGTCCTTGAGGAGCTCGAACTTGTCGATGGTGATGATCCAGGAGGCGAGCACACCGGCGGCGCCCGTGATCACCAGGAGCAGGGCGAGCGCACGGCTGCCCCCGACACCCCCGGGAGCGGCCACCCGCTCCGCACGGTCCGTGGCGTCGTCCTTCACTGACATCGTTTCGCTCATCACGCCGTTCCGTCGCTTGTGGTGGCCGCGGGCAGGGACATTGTGCCGTACGTGCCTGTGTGTCCGTCCCCGGAACGGCATCGCGGGGTCCGTTTCCGGACCCCGCGTGGAGAAGTGCCGCGTCGGCGCGTCAGGCCAGCTTGTCCGTGAGGACCGCCACGATCTCGTCCGCCGCGACGGCGGTCTGCTCGCCGGACTCCATGTCCTTGAGCTGGACCACGCCCTCGGCGAGGTCGCGCTCGCCCGCGACGACGGTGAAGCGCGCGCCGGAGCGGTTGGCGTTCTTCATGGCACCCTTGAGGCCCTTGCCGCCGTAGCTGAAGTCGGCCGCGACACCCGCCTTGCGCAGCTCCGTCACCTTGGCGAAGAGGACCCGGCGGGCCTCGTCGCCGAGCGGGACCGCGAAGACGCTGGTGGCCGCGGGGAGTTCGAGCTCGACGCCCTCCGCCTCCAGGGCGAGGACCGTGCGGTCCACGCCGAGCGCCCAGCCGACCGAGGGCAACGAGGGGCCGCCGATCATCTCGGAGAGGCCGTCGTAGCGGCCGCCGCCGCCGACCGCGGACTGCGAGCCGAGGCCGTCGTGGACGAACTCGAAGGTGGTGCGCGTGTAGTAGTCCAGGCCGCGGACCAGCTTCTCGTCGTCCTCGAAGGCGACACCCGCCGCGGTGATCAGCTCACGTACCTGCTCGTGGTACGTCTTGCACGCGTCGCAGAGGTAGTCGCGGAGCGAGGGCGCGCCCACGAGCTGCTTCTGCACGTCGGCGCGCTTGTCGTCCAGGACCCGCAGCGGGTTGATGTCGATACGTCGACGTGTCTCCTCGTCCAGGTCGAGGCCGCGCAGGAAGTCCTGCAGCGCGGCCCGGTAGACGGGGCGGCACTCCTTGTCGCCGAGGGAGTTCAGCAGGATGCGGAAGTTCCGCAGGCCGAGGGCGCGGTACGCCTGGTCGGCCAGGATGATCAGCTCGGCGTCGAGCGCCGGGTCCTCGGCACCGATCGCCTCGGCGCCGACCTGCGAGAAGTGGCGGTAGCGGCCCTTCTGGGGGCGCTCGTAGCGGTAGTACGAGCCGGAGTACCAGAGCTTGACCGGGAGGTTGCCCGCCTTGTGGAGGTTGCCCTCCAGGGCGGCGCGCAGCACGGAGGCGGTGCCTTCGGGGCGCAGGGCCAGCTCGTCGCCGCCCTTGGTCGTGAAGGCGTACATCTCCTTGGTGACGATGTCGGTGGACTCGCCGACACCGCGCGCGAACAGTTCGACGTTCTCGAATCCGGGCGTCTCGACGTAGCCGTAGCCGGAGTTGCGCAGCGGCGCGGCGATCGCCTCGCGGACCGCGAGGAACTTCGCGGAGTCCGGGGGGAGCAGGTCGTAGGTGCCCTTGGGGGCCTTGAAGGTGCTCACGGGAGTTCTCTCGTCACATTCCTCGTCGCGGGGCGGACGTCGGGTCCGCGCCCAGGCCGGAGGCCACCTGCCGCAGATACGGGTTGGTGGCGCGCTCCTGGCCGATGGATGTCTGGGGGCCGTGGCCCGACAGCACCACGGTCGAGTCGTCGAGCGGCAGGCACACGCGTGCCAGCGACTCAAGGATCTCGGTGTGGCTGCCGCCGGGCAGGTCGGTGCGTCCGATGGAGCCGGCGAAGAGCAGGTCGCCCGAGAAGAAGACCGAGGGGATCTCGGCCGTCTCGGGCATCCGGAAGGTCACCGACCCCTTCGTATGGCCCGGCGCGTGCGCGACGGAGAAGTCGAGCCCCGCCAGCTTCAGCCCCGCGCCGTCGGACAGCTCCCGCACGTCGTCGGGCTCCCCCACCGTCAGTTCGCCCATGAGCGGCATCCCGATGGAGCGGCCGAGGGCCTTCTCGGGGTCGCTCATCATGTACCGGTCGGAGGGGTGGATCCACGCGGGCACGTCGTGCGCCCCGCAGACCGGGACGACCGAGGCCACGTGGTCGATGTGCCCGTGGGTGAGGATGACCGCGACGGGCTTGAGCCGATGCTTCTTCAGTGCGTCCTCGACTCCCTGGGCGGCCTGGTGGCCCGGGTCGATGATCACGCACTCCTCGCCTGCGGCGGGGGCGACCAGGTAGCAGTTGGTGCCCCAGGCCCCGGCGGGGAACCCGGCAATGAGCACGATCGTCCTTCGTTCGTCGTCCGGCGGGATGGGCCGCGGCCCCCGGCGGAGGATCACGGCAGATCAGAGCCTACCGGCGCTGCCGATTCCACAGGTAACCCATATACGGTACGGGCAACTCAGGCGGTCACCCGGAAAGGGGAGAGAACCCGGTGGTCAGCAACGATCAGCGGCGGCGGCAGCTCGCCCGTGAGAAGTTCCTGCGTCAACAGCAGCGGCGCGAGGCCGCCCGGCGCAGGGCGCGCATGCGCAACGCGGTGATCGCGGGGGCGCTCGCGGTGGTGGTGGCGGGGGGCGCGGTGTCGTATGCGGCGGGCGCCTTCGACGGTGACGGCGCGGCGAAGGACGACGAGGCGGCCGCGGAGCCCAGCAGCACCCCGAAGGACCCGTGCGGGAAGGCCGCTCCCGGCAAGGTGAAGCCGCTCAGCTTCAAGAAGGAGCCGGCGCTCACCATCGACAAGTCGGCCGACTACACGATGGACCTGAGGACGACGTGCGGGGACATCGGTCTCGACCTGTCGGCGGCGAAGGCCCCGCACACGGTGAACTCGTTCAAGTTCCTCGTCGACAAGGGCTACCTCGACCACACCAAGTGCCACCGGCTGACCACGGGCGGCATCTACGTCCTGCAGTGCGGCGACCCCAAGGGCACCGGCGAGGGCGGCCCCGGCTACTCCATCCCGGACGAGAACCTCAAGGACAAGCGCCTCAAGGGGAACGTGTATCCGGCGGGCACGGTCGCCATGGCGAACCAGTACAACGCCCGGACGAAGAAGGGCCGCGACACCGGCGGGAGCCAGTTCTTCCTCGTCTACCGGGACAGTCAGCTGCCACCCGACTACACACCGTTCGGGACCATTTCCGATTCCGGGATGAAGGTGCTGGAGAAGATCGCCGACGCCGGGGAGAGCAGCGGCCAGGGCGACGGCAGCCCGAACGCGACCGTCGTCATCGACAAGGCGACCGTCACCAAGTCCTGAGCACCGCACGGGCAAACTTCGGTCGTGCGGGATGCGGACAGCCGCCCCGCCGGTCGCCTATGTTGGCGGTGACGAAACTGTGGACGATGCCGGGGGCCCCGAGGCCCTGCGCAGGCATCATGTGGAGGAGGCGCTGTGAGCAGCAGCCCGTGGGGCCGCGTCGACGAGACGGGGACCGTGTACGTGCGTACGGCCGACGGCGGCGAGCGAGTGGTCGGTTCGTGGCAGGCAGGATCTCCTGATGAGGCCCTCGCCTACTTCGAGCGCAAGTACGACGGTCTGGTCGTCGAGATCGGACTTCTCGAGCGCCGGGTGAAGACGACCGACCTGTCGGCCAAGGACGCCATGACCGCCGTCGATCACCTGCGCCAGCAGGTCGACGAGGCGCACGCGGTCGGCGATCTGGACGCCCTCGGCAAGCGGCTGGACAAGCTCGTCGAGACCGTCGAGGCCCGCCGCGAGGAGCGCAAGGCCCAGAAGGCCAAGCAGTCCGACGAGGCCAGGCACGCCAAGGAGGCCCTGGTCGTCGAGGCCGAGGAGCTGGCCCAGAGCGAGCAGTGGCGGGCCGCGGGCGAGCGGCTGCGGGCCCTGGTGGACACGTGGAAGGGCCTGCCCCGGCTCGACCGCAAGTCCGACGACGAGCTGTGGCACCGCTTCTCGCACGCCCGCTCGGCGTTCTCCAAGCGCCGCAAGGCGCACTTCGCCTCGCTGGACGCGCAGCGCGAGGAGGCCCGCAAGGCCAAGGAGAAGCTGGTCGCCGAGGCCGAGGCGCTGTCCGGCTCGAAGGACTGGGGTCCGACGGCCGCGCGGTACCGCGAGCTGATGGCGGACTGGAAGGCGGCGGGCCGCGCGCAGCGCGAGCACGAGGACGACCTGTGGAACCGCTTCCGCGGCGCCCAGGACGTCTTCTTCGCGGCGCGCAGCGAGGTGTTCGCCGAGCGCGACGCCGAGCAGACGGAGAACCTGAAGCTGAAGGAGGAGCTGGCCGAGGAGGCCGAGAAGCTGCTCCCGGTGAAGGACCTGAAGTCGGCGCGTGCCGCCTTCCGCTCGATCAACGAGCGCTGGGAGGCCGTCGGCCATGTCCCGCGTGACGCGCGCCCGAAGGTCGAGGGCCGCATGCACGCCGTGGAGCGGGCCCTCCAGGAGTCCGAGGAAGCCGAGTGGCGCCGCACGAACCCGGAGGCACGCGCACGTGCCGAGGGCCTCACGGGTCAGCTGCAGGCGGCCGTGGACAAGCTGCACGGCCAGATCGAGAACGCGCGCGCCGCGGGCAACACCGCGAAGGCCGACAAGCTCCAGCGGGAGCTCGACGGCCGCCAGGCGCTGCTCGACCAGGCGCTGAAGGGCCTGCACGAGTTCGGCGGCTGACACCGCTCGCTCTCTCCCCCCGGGTAACGAAACCCCCGCGCCCGCCACGGGCGCGGGGGTTCTCTCCGGTCAGCACATGGCGTACAGGCAGACGCCGACGCCGTAGACGCCCGCCGGCGGTCCGGGCCGCGCCGCTGTCGGCGCCTCGGGGCTCGTGGACCGCGGGGTGCCGACGGGGACGCCGGTCGAGGTCAGGGCGGGGCCGTCGTCGACCGGCAGGTGCGCGATGCCGAAGATCCGGAGGACGACCCCCAAACCTCCGGCCGATCAGCTCCTGGAGGTTCAGGCCCTCCAGGAGCTCCATCACGAAAGAGGGCTGACGCCCGTGCGTGCCGACGTGCCGAGGGCCTCGTGGACCTGGCCCGGCAGCCGTCAGGGCCGTCGCGTCGACGTGACCCGGTAGACGTCGTACACGCCCTCGACGCCCCTGACCGCCTTGAGCACGTGACCCAGGTGCTTGGGGTCGCCCATCTCGAAGGTGAAGCGGGACGTGGCGACGCGGTCGCGCGAGGTCTGCACCGCCGCCGACAGGATGTTCACGTGCTGGTCCGACAGGATGCGCGTCACGTCCGAGAGCAGGCGCGAGCGGTCGAGTGCCTCGACCTGGATGGCGACCAGGAAGACCGAGGACTGGGTGGGCGCCCACTCGACCTCCAGGATGCGCTCGGGCTCCCGGGACAGCGAGTCGACGTTCACGCAGTCGCTGCGGTGCACCGAGACGCCGCTGCCGCGGGTGACGAAGCCGATGATCGGGTCGCCGGGCACGGGCGTGCAGCAGCGGGCCAGCTTGACCCACACGTCGTCGACGCCCTTGACCACGACGCCCGGGTCGGCGTTGGAGCGGCGCTTGCCGCGGCCGCGGGCGGGCGGCGCGCTCTCGGCGATGTCCTCGTTGGCCGCCTCCTCGCCGCCGAGCGCCTGGACGAGCTTCTGCACGACGGACTGCGCGGTGACGTGGCCCTCGCCGATGGCCGCGTACAGCGACGAGATGTCGGGGTAGCGCATCTCGTGGGCGAGTGTGACCAGGGAGTCGCCGGTCAGGATGCGCTGGATCGGCAGGTTCTGCTTGCGCATGGCGCGCGCGATGGCGTCCTTGCCCTGCTCGATGGCCTCGTCGCGGCGCTCCTTGGAGAACCACGCCCGGATCTTGTTGCGTGCCCGCGGCGACTTCACGAAGCCGAGCCAGTCGCGGGAGGGGCCCGCGCCGGCCGCCTTGGAGGTGAAGACCTCCACCAGGTCGCCGTTGTCCAGGGTCGACTCCAGCGGTACGAGACGGCCGTTGACCCGCGCCCCTATGGTGCGGTGGCCGACCTCGGTGTGCACCGCGTACGAGAAGTCGACGGGGGTCGCGCCCGCCGGGAGCGCTATGACGTCGCCCTTCGGCGTGAAGACGAAGACCTCGTTGCGCGAGAGGTCGAAGCGCAGCGACTCCAGGAACTCGCTGGGGTCCTCGGTCTCCTTCTGCCAGTCGAGGAGCTGGCGCAGCCACGCCATGTCGTTGAGGTGGTCGTCCTTGCCGCCCGCCTTCTTCGGTACGTCCGTACGCACCTTCGAGGCGCCGGCGACGGCCTCCTGCTTGTACTTCCAGTGCGCGGCGATGCCGTACTCGGCGCGGCGGTGCATGTCGAACGTGCGGATCTGGAGCTCGACGGGCTTGCCGTTGGGTCCGATGACCGTCGTGTGCAGCGACTGGTACATGTTGAACTTCGGCATCGCGATGTAGTCCTTGAACCGGCCGGGGACCGGGTTCCATCGCGCGTGCACGGTGCCGAGGGCCGCGTAGCAGTCGCGGACCGTGTCGACGAGGACACGGATGCCCACCAGGTCGTAGATCTCCGCGAAGTCCCGGCCGCGGACGATCATCTTCTGGTAGACGCTGTAGTAGTGCTTCGGGCGGCCCGTGACGGTCGCCTTGATGCGGGCGGCGCGCAGGTCGGCCTGGACCTCGTCGGTCACTATGGCGAGGTACTCGTCGCGCTTGGGGGCGCGCTCGGCGACCAGCCGTACGATCTCGTCGTACATCTTGGGGTAGAGGATCGCGAAGGCGAGGTCCTCCAGCTCCCACTTGATGGTGTTCATGCCCAGGCGGTGCGCCAGCGGAGCGTAGATCTCCAGCGTCTCGCGGGCCTTCTTCTCCTGCTTCTCGCGCTTGAGGTACCGCATGGTGCGCATGTTGTGCAGGCGGTCGGCGAGCTTGATGACCAGGACCCGGGGGTCCTTGGCCATGGCGACGACCATCTTGCGCACGGTCTCGGCCTGCGCGGCCTCGCCGAACTTGACCTTGTCCAGCTTGGTGACGCCGTCGACGAGCAGCGCGACCTGGTCGCCGAAGTCGCGCTTGAGGGTGTCGAGGCCGTACTCGGTGTCCTCGACGGTGTCGTGCAGGAGTCCGGCCATCAGGGTGGCGGGGTCCATGCCGAGCTCGGCGAGGATGGTCGTCACGGCGAGCGGATGCGTGATGTACGGGTCGCCGCTCTTGCGCTTCTGCCCGCGGTGCCAGCGCTCGGCGACCTGGTAGGCCCGCTCGATCTGCCGCAGCGTCGACGTCTCGATCTTCGGGTCGTTGCTGCGCACTATCCGCAGCAGCGGCTCCAGGACCGGGTTGTACGGGTTCGACCGCTGCACGCCGAGGCGGGCGAGGCGGGCCCGTACCCGGTTGGAGGAGCCGGAGCGCGAGGGCTGCCCCGTGGCCGGGCGGATCGCGGGGGCCGTCGGATGGTGGTCCGCCGGCGGCTTCGGACGCGGCTGCTCGGCCGGTTTGTCGCCCCGGGACACCTCCCCCTGGGCGCGCTGCGCGGACGTACCGCCCTGCCCGCCCGCAGCCTTCTTCGCGGGCGCGACGGAGTCCGCCGAGGCCTGCTGGGCCTTCTGGGCGGCCTTGGCGGCGGTGAGTGGCTGGGACTCGTCTGGCAAGAGCGCTCCCTGTGCGCGATCGGGGTCCCCCGGACAGGCCCCGAGGGTCCATGGTATCGATCCTGGGCCTTCGGCTCGCCCTGGGCGGGTGGGACAGCCCCCTACTGGAGAAACGCGAGAGGCGGGGGCCCGATTCCCCGGAGGCCGTCCCTGCGGTGTCGGGCCGGGACGACGACGGGCGCCCCGGTGGCTACCGGAACGCCCGTCGTGCCGTCCTGCGGACCGTCCGTCAGACGGTGATCAGCGCCTCCAGCGGGGCCCCGTCCAAGGCCTGCGCCAGTTTCTGGCGGCCGTCGAGGAAGCCGAGCTCCATGAGGACCGCGACACCGGCCACCTCGGCGCCCGAGCGGCGGATCAGGTCCAGCGACGCCGCCGCGGTGCCACCGGTGGCGAGGACGTCGTCGATGACCATGACGCGGTCGCCCGCCGCCAGGTCCTCGGCGTGCACCTCGATCTCGGCGCTGCCGTACTCCAGGTCATAGCTCTGCCGCAGCGTCGCTCCGGGGAGCTTGCCCGCCTTGCGTACGGGGATGAAGCCGAGCCCGGCGCGGAGCGCGACGGGGGCGCCGAGGATGAAGCCGCGGGCCTCCAGGCCGACGATCTTCGTGGCGCCGTGCCGCACGCTGAGGTCGGCGAGCGTCTCCGTGAGCGCCGCGAACGCCGCCGGGTCGGCGAGGAGCGGGGTGATGTCCTTGAACATCACGCCCGGCACCGGGTAGTCCGCGACGTCACGGATGCGGCTGAGGAGCAGCCGCGTGACGTCCGTCCGCTCGGTCATCGGCGCTTCCCCGACGGACGGCCCTTGCCGCGGCTGCGCGACGCGGACTGGTTGCGGGGGCCGACGACCGCGGGGGCCGCGTCGTCCTCGTACGCGCCGTCGTCCGGCTCGTCGCCCTCGTACTCCGGTGCCTCCGCGGACTCGCCCTTGGCCGCGGCCGCCGCGCGCTTGGCGAGCACCCGCTTCTTGAGGGCCTTCATCTGCGGCTCGCGCTCCTTGAAGTCGGCGACGAGCGGCGTGGCGATGAAGATCGAGGAGTACGCACCGGCCGCGAGGCCGACGAACAGCGAGAGCGAGATGTCGTTGAGCATGCCCGCGCCCAGGGCGCCGCCACCGATGAAGAGCAGACCCGCGACCGGGAGCAGTGCGACGACCGTGGTGTTGATGGAGCGCACCAGGGTGCCGTTGATGCTGCGGTTGGAGATCTCGCCGTAGGTGAAGCGGGTCTGCTTGGTGATGTCCTTCGACTGCTCCTTCAAGCTGTCGAAGACCACCACCGTGTCGTACAGCGAGTAGCCGAGGATGGTCAGCAGACCGATCACGGTGCCGGGTGTCACCTCGAAGCCGACCAGCGCGTACACACCCACGGTGATGGTGATGTCGTGGATGAGCGCGATGAGGGCCGCCAACGCCATGCGCCACTCGAAGGCGATGGCCAGGTAGATCACCACGAGGACCATGAAGATCGCCAGGCCCTGCCAGGCCTTGTTGGCGATCTGCTCGCCCCAGCTGGGGCCGACCAGGTCGGCGTTGATGTCGCCGGCCTTGACGTCGAGGTCCTCGGCGAGCGCCTTCTTGATCTGGTCGGACTTCTCGATGTCCACGCCGGCGATCTGGATGCGCATCGTGTCGTCGCCGAGCTTCTGGACGATCGCGTCGTGGCCGGAGGCCTTCTCCGCGGACTCCTCGGCCTTCGAGACCGAGGCGCTCGTCTTCGGGGTGTTGAAGACGGCGCCGCCCTCGAACTCGATGCCCATGTTCAGGCCGCGCACCGCGAGGCCGACGATGGCCGTGATGGTGATCAGGATCGAGACGCCGTACCAGATCTTGCGCTTGCCGACGAAGTCGTAGCCGACCTCGCCGCGGTAGAGCCTGGCGCCGAGATTACCGAGCTTCGACACCTCAGGCCTCCTTCGGGTCGACGGGGCCAGCGGAGCCGGCGGCGCGGCGGACCCGGCGGATCGGGGGCTTGACCCCGAGTCGCTTCGGGTCGAAGCCGGACCACTTGTGGCCGCTCGCGAAGAACTTCTTGCGTGCCATGATCGTCATCAGCGGCTTGGTGAAGAAGAAGACCACGACGACGTCGAGGAGCGTGGTCAGGCCGAGCGTGAACGCGAAGCCCTGGACCTTGCCGACCGTGACGACGAAGAGCACGGCGGCGGCGAGGAACGACACGAAGTCGGAGACCAGGATGGTGCGCCGGGCCCGCGGCCAGCCGCGCTCGACGGCGGGACGCAGCGTGCGGCCCTCGCGGACCTCGTCACGCACGCGTTCGAAGAACACGATGAACGAGTCCGCCGTGATGCCGATCGCGACGATGGCACCACAGACCGCGGGCAGGTTCAGCGCGAACTTGATGGTCGGACCGAGCAGGGTCATGATCGTGTACGTCAGCGCCGCGGAGACCAGGAGGCTCGCGATGGCGATGAGCGACAGGCCGCGGTAGTAGACCACCAGGTAGATGACGACCAGCGCGAGGCCGATGGCGCCCGCGATGAGGCCCGCCTTCAGCTGCTCGCCGCCGAGGGCCGGGCTGACCGTGGTGACGCTCTGCTCGTGGAAGGTGAGCGGCAGGGCGCCGTACGACAGGATGTTCGCGAGGTCCTTGGCGGAGTCCTGCGTGAAGCTGCCGGAGATCTCGGCCTTCTTGCTCAGGGTCGTGTTGACGCTGGGGGCCGAGACGACGTCGCCGTCGAGGACGATCGCGAACTGGTTCTGCGGGGACTGCTGCTGCGACAGCTTGCTCGTGACCTTCGAGAACTTGTCCGCGCCGCCCTTGGTGAACTCCATGTTCACGACCCAGGAGCCGGTCTCCTGCTTGATGGTCGCCTGCGCCTCGTCGACGTCCTTGCCGTTGACCTCGGCCGGGGCGAGGATGAACTTGTCCCACGACTTGCCGTCGTAGCTCTTGCCGCACGCGATGGTGGGCTCGGAGGGCTTGATGCCGCGGCCGGCCTCGACGCGCTGCTTCTTGTCGGTGCAGTCCAGCTTGGTGAACTGCTCCTGGAGCTTGGCCGTGGCCGGGTCGGGGGCCGGGGTCTCGTCCTTCTTCCCGGCGTCCTTCTTGTCGTCCTTGGCCTTGTCCGAGCCGGAGGGCGTCGGGTCGTCCTTCAGGGCGTCGGTCAGGGCGCGTCCCTGGGGCGTCGCGGTGGAGCTCGGGGACTCCGCGTCGCCGTCCGTGGCCTTGTCAGTGGCCTTGTCAGTGGCCTTGTCCGTCGCCTTGTCGGTGGCCTTCTCCTTGTCCGTGCCGGAAGGGCTGGCGGACGGGTCGGGAGTCGGCGCGCCGGCGGCCTGTGTGATCACCGGACGGAAGTAGAGCTGAGCGGTCGTGCCGACCTGCTCGCGCGCCTGCTTCTCGTTCGTCCCCTTGGGGATGTTGACGATGATGTTGCGATCGCCCTGGGTCTGGACCTCGGCCTCGGAGACACCCAGACCGTTGACACGGTTGTTGATGATGTCGACCGCGGTGTTCATGTTGGTCGGGTTGATCGCGTTCTTCTGGCCCGGCTCGTTCTTCGCTTCGAGCGTGATGCTCGTACCACCCGCGAGGTCGATGCCCAGACGCGGCGTGGTGTGCCCGGAAAGGAACATTCCCCCGGTCAGCGCCACGAGGGCGATCAGGATGAAGGCCAGTGCGCGGCCCGGCTTGCCCGGTGCGCTCTGCCTTCGGCCCTTCTTCGGTGCTGCCACCTTCTCGTTCTCCCTGTCCAACCGCCCGGCGTCCGGTCCGGCCCCTGCGGTTGCGGGGAGGACCCGGGCGGGCGGCCATGAAGTGGTGTCGAGACTCGGCGCGAGATGCACGGGGTCCGGGGCCCGTGACGCGCGAGCGGCGCGCCCCGCGAACCCCGGTCGTGCCTACTTCGCGTCGGACTCGCCGTCGGTCTTCTTCGGCTCCACGTCGTCGGCCTCGGCGGCCGCGTCCTTCTTGCCGAGGTCGATGCGCGAGTCGTCGGAGGCGGCGGGCTCGTCGGTCTCGGTCAGGGAGGAGGCGTCGTCGGGAACGACGGGGGTGTCCTCCTTCAGGTCGTCCTCGGTGCCGTGCACGATGCGGTTGTACTCGTCGTCGGCGAGAACGGCGCCGATCGAGTTCTTGGCGTACACCGCGTGGACACCGGGGGCCACCTCAAGGAGGACGGCGTCGTCGTGGACCTCCTTGACGGTGGCGTACATGCCGCCGATCGTGCGGACGCCGGTGCCGGGCTGCATCTCGTTGCGCATCTGCGCGGCGGCCTGCTGCTTCTTCTTCGCCGACCGGGTCATCAGGAACATGGCCCCGATGAGCACGATGAACGGGAGGAGGGTCACGATATTCACGGGACGGAATTTCCTTCGCACGACCGCGCGGGTAGAAGCGGCCTACTGGATGGGGGTGGGCACGCCGCCCACAAGGGCGGCATCGGCGGAGTCTAAGCGAGTCCGCGCCTAACGAACAACGCTCAGCATGGCACCGGGGTTCCTGACCCGGCGACTATCCGCGCCGTACCGTCGAGGTTGCGCCACCTCGGGGCCCCGGACCGCCGCCGTCACGCCCCGAACAGATCCTGTTGTCCCTTTGCACCCGCTTGGCCCGGTGGTACGAGGCCCAGGTGCGCCCAGGCGGCGGGGGTGGCGACGCGCCCGCGGGGCGTACGGGCGAGCAGTCCCTCGCGCACGAGGAAGGGCTCGGCCACCTCCTCGACCGTCTCGCGCTCCTCCCCCACGGCGACCGCGAGCGTCGACAGGCCGACCGGACCGCCGCCGAACAGCTTGAGCAGCGCTTCGAGGACGGCCCTGTCGAGACGGTCGAGGCCCCGCTCGTCGACCTCGTAGACGGCGAGGGCGGCGCCCGCGATGTCCCTGTCGATCGCGCCGTCGGCCTTGACCTGGGCGTAGTCCCGCACGCGGCGCAGCAGACGGTTGGCGATGCGGGGCGTGCCCCGGGAGCGGCCCGCGATCTCGGCGGCGCCGTCCGGGTCGATCTCCACGTCGAGCAGCGCCGCCGAGCGGTGGACCACGCGCTTGAGCTCCGCGGGTTCGTAGAACTCCATGTGCGCGGTGAAGCCGAAGCGGTCGCGCAGCGGCGGCGGCAGGAGTCCCGCGCGCGTGGTGGCGCCGACCAGGGTGAAGGGCGGCAGTTCGAGCGGGATGGCGGTGGCGCCGGGGCCCTTGCCGACGATGACGTCGACGCGGAAGTCCTCCATCGCCATGTAGAGCATCTCCTCGGCGGGCCGCGACATGCGGTGGATCTCGTCGAGGAAGAGGACCTCTCCCTCCTGGAGGGAGGAGAGGATCGCCGCGAGGTCGCCCGCGTGCTGGATGGCGGGGCCGCTGGTGATGCGGATGGGGGCGCCCATCTCGGCGGCGATGATCATCGACAGGGTCGTCTTGCCGAGTCCGGGGGCGCCGGAGAGCAGGACGTGGTCGGCGGTGGCGCCCCGGGCACGGGCCGCGCGCAGGACGAGGTCGAGCTGCTCGCGGACCTTCTCCTGGCCGATGAACTCGCCGAGGTCCTTGGGGCGCAGGGCGGCCTCGACGGCCTGGTCCTCGCCGTCGGCGCCGGAGTCCACCAGCCGCTCCGCGGCGGACCCGACCAGCCGCTCGGCCGCGTCGGCAGCTTCGTCGGTCGTGTCGTCCCAGTTCATGCGGTGTGCCTCGCGATGCGGTTCAGGTGTGCGGTCGGGGGGTGCCGGGGTGCCGTACGGGTGGCCGGCGGGTGCGGCCCGCCGGCCTGTCAGCGGGTGCGGTTCAGGGTCTGGAGCGCGGCCTTGAGCAGCTGGCCCACCTGCGGTGTGCCTTGGGCCGCCTCGGCCTGCGGGGTCACGGCGGCGACGGCCTCGTCGGCCTCGCGCGTGGCGTATCCGAGGCCGATGAGGGCGGCGTGCAACTGGTCGCGCCAGCCCGCGGTGACGGGCTTGGCGATCGCGGGGCCGCCGGTCCCGAGGGGCTCGCCGAGGCGGTCCTTGTATTCCAGGAGCAGCTTCTGGGCGCCCTTCTTGCCGATGCCCGGCACGGCGGTCAGGGCCTTCTCGTCGCCGGTGGAGACCGCGCGGCGCAGGGCGTCCGGGCTGTGCACGGCGAGCATCGCCTGGGCCAGGCGCGGTCCGACGCCGCTCGCGGTCTGCAGCAGCTCGAAGGTCTGGCGCTCGTCGTCGTCCGCGAAGCCGTACAGGGTGAGGGAGTCCTCCCGTACGACCAGGGAGGTGGCGAGCTTGGTCTGCTGGCCTACCCGGAGCCTGGAGAGCGTGTCGGGCGTGCACTGGACGGCCATGCCGATGCCGCCGACCTCGACCACCGCGGTATCGGGGGCGAGGGCGGCGACGGGGCCGCTGACGAAGGCGATCATGCGGTACGGCCTTTCTGGGCTGTGGTGGTCCTGGCGGCGTGCTGGGCGGCGGCCTGCTGGAGGCGGTTCTGGGTGACCGCCTGTCGCAGGCGATTCTGCGCGGGGGCGCGCCAGATGTGGCAGATGGCGAGGGCCAGGGCGTCCGCGGCGTCGGCGGGTCTGGGTGGTGCGTCGAGCCGCAGGAGGCGGGTGACCATCGCCCCGACCTGGGCCTTGTCGGCGCGGCCGCTGCCGGTGACGGCGGCCTTGACCTCGCTGGGCGTGTGCAGGGCCACGGGGATGCCGCGGCGGGACGCGCAGAGCATGGCGACGGCGCTGGCCTGGGCGGTGCCCATGACCGTGCGCACATTGTGCTGGCTGAACACGCGCTCCACGGCGACGAACTCCGGCTCGTGCTCGTCGAGCCACTCCTCGATGCCCCGCTCGACGGCGACCAGGCGGTGGCCCAGCTCCGCGTCGGCCGGGGTCCGCACGACGCCGACGCCGCGCAGGGTCAACGGCCGTCCGGCGACGCCCTCGACGACACCGACACCGCACCGGGTCAGTCCCGGGTCGACCCCCAACACGCGCACGTAAGCCCCTCCCCTTCGCCTGTCTGTGCAGGCTATCGGGTCCCTCTGACAACGCGACGGGCCGACGGGGTGTGTCCCGTCGGCCCTGGCGCGCCCTGAAGGGGCGCGGGGAACTGCGTGAGCGAGCGCGGACGACCGCGGCCGCGTCACCGGTGACCCGGCGGAGCGCCTACGCGTCGACCTTCGCCATGACCTCGTCGGAGACGTCGAAGTTGGCGAAGACGTTCTGCACGTCGTCGCTGTCCTCCAGGGCGTCGATCAGCTTGAAGATCTTCCGGGCGCCCTCCTCGTCCAGCTCGACCTGCATGGTCGGGACGAAGTTGGCGTCGGCCGAGTCGTAGTCGATGCCGGCCTCCTGGAGCGCGGTGCGGACCGCGACCAGGTCGGTGGCCTCGCTGAGCACCTCGAAGGTGTCACCGAGGTCGTTGACCTCCTCGGCGCCCGCGTCGAGGACCGCGCCGAGCACGTCGTCCTCGGACAGCTCGCCCTTGGGGACGATCACGACGCCCTTGCGGTTGAAGAGGTACGAGACCGAGCCCGGGTCGGCCATCGAGCCGCCGTTGCGGGTCATGGCGACGCGGACGTCGGAGGCGGCACGGTTGCGGTTGTCGGTGAGGCACTCGATGAGCACCGCGACGCCGTTCGGTCCGTAGCCCTCGTACATGATCGTCTCGTAGTCGGCGCCACCGGCCTCCAGGCCGGCGCCGCGCTTGACCGCGGAGTCGATGTTCTTGTTCGGGACCGAGCTCTTCTTGGCCTTCTGGATGGCGTCGAACAGGGTCGGGTTACCGGCGGGGTCCGCGCCGCCGGTACGGGCCGCGACCTCGATGTTCTTGATCATCTTCGCGAAGAGCTTGCCGCGCTTGGCGTCGATCACGGCCTTCTTGTGCTTCGTCGTAGCCCATTTAGAGTGGCCGGACATCTGCCTGTCTCCTTCGCGTTACCCAACAACCAGTACGGACTCTCCCAGACCTCAAGGCTCCGGGGGGTCCCCGGAGCCTTGAGGTCTGGGGGATTCCCCGGAGATCCTACAAGGATCCCGCGCGCGGGTTGCCCCGCGCCATCTCCACGAACAGCGCGTGGATGCGGTGGTCACCGGTCAGCTCGGGGTGGAACGAGGTGGCCAGCGCGTTGCCCTGGCGCACGGCCACGATGTGGCCCTCGTGCTCGGCGAGCACCTCGGCCCGCGCGCCGACCGACTCCACCCAGGGCGCCCTGATGAAGACGCCCTCGACGGGAGCGCCCTCGACGCCCTTGACGGCGACGGCGGCCTCGAACGACTCGTTCTGCCGCCCGAAGGCGTTGCGCCGCACGATCATGTCGATGCCGCCCACCGTCTCCTGGCCCGAGCGCGGGTCGAGGATCTTGTCGGCGAGCATGATCATGCCGGCGCAGCTGCCGTAGACCGGCAGGCCGTCCCGCACGCGCGCGCGGAGCGGTTCCATCAGGCCGAAGAGGGTGGCCAGCTTGGAGATGGTGGTGGACTCGCCGCCGGGGATGACCAGGCCGTCGACCTCGGCGAGCTCCTCGGGGCGCCTGACCGGCCTGGCCACGGCGTCCGCCGAGGCCAGGGCGATCAGATGCTCCCGTACGTCCCCCTGGAGGGCGAGGACGCCCACGACGGGAGTGGTCATCACCAGCCCCGGTTCGCGTAGCGCTCGGCCTCGGGCAGGGTGTCGCAGTTGATGCCGACCATGGCCTCGCCCAGGTTGCGGGAGGCGTCGGCGATGATCTTCGGGTCGTCGTAGAAGGTGGTGGCCTTCACGATGGCGGCGGCGCGCTTGGCCGGGTCGCCGGACTTGAAGATGCCGGAGCCGACGAAGACGCCCTCGGCGCCGAGCTGGCGCATCAGCGCGGCGTCGGCGGGGGTGGCGACACCACCGGCGGAGAACAGGACGACCGGCAGCTTGCCCAGTTCGGCGGTCTCCTTGACCAGCTCGTAGGGGGCGCGGAGGTCCTTGGCGGCGGCGTACAGCTCGTTGTTGTCGAAGCCGCGGAGCCGGGCGATCTCGTTCTTGATCTGGCGCAGGTGGCGGACGGCCTCGACGACGTTGCCGGTGCCGGCCTCGCCCTTGGAGCGGATCATGGCCGCGCCCTCGGCGATGCGGCGCAGGGCCTCGCCCAGGTTGGTGGCGCCGCAGACGAACGGGGTCGTGAACGCGAACTTGTCGCTGTGGTTGACCTCGTCGGCCGGGGTGAGGACCTCGGACTCGTCGATGTAGTCGACGCCGAGGGACTGCAGGACCTGGGCCTCGACGAAGTGGCCGATGCGGGACTTGGCCATGACCGGGATCGAGACGGCCTCGATGATCTCTTCGATCATGTTGGGGTCGGACATGCGGGCCACGCCGCCGTCCTTGCGGATGTCGGCGGGCACCCGCTCCAGCGCCATGACGGCCACGGCGCCGGCGTCCTCGGCGATCTTCGCCTGCTCGGCGTTGACGACGTCCATGATCACGCCGCCCTTGAGCTGCTCGGCCATGCCGCGCTTCACGCGCGCGGTGCCGGTCGTGGGCGACGGGTTGCTGCTGGCGGGGGTGCTGGACACGGAGGTGACCTCACTCGAAGGAGACGGCTGCTGCGACTCCGAGGAAACTCCCGCCGACCAGGCCACAGCAAGGGCCAATAGGTGACCGGTGGCTCATTTTCCGCGGCGCTCCCGCTCGGGCGGGCGCTGCGTGCCTGGTCAGGGCGTTACGCGGCGGCGCGGTCGGCGAGGGCCACCGGAGGCTCGTCGTCCATCTCGAACGCCAGCGGGAAGGGCGCGTGCCCCGCGAGCCGGAACCAGCGCACCGTGCGGTGCCTGCGCAGGGCGCGTGCCGCGCGTACGGCGTCGTTGTGGAAGCGGCGGGCCATCGGCACCCGGCGTACGGCCGCGGCCAGCTCGGTGGCCGCCTCGTCGCCGCCCGGGGCCTCGCGCACCGCCTCGACCTGCGCCGCCTCGCCGAAGATCGCCCGCAGCGCCTGGCTGAGTTCGCTCTCGGCGACCTCGCGCTGCTCCTCCTCGGCCTGGCGTGCCGCGTGCGCCGCCTCGTAGAGGACGATCGAGGCGGCCGGATCGAGCACTCCGGAGGTCGCGAGTTCCTGGGCGACCGAGGCGCGGCGCAGCAGTTGGGCGTCGAGGGCGGCGCGGGCCGCGTCGATGCGGGCGTGCAGCCGGTCGAGCCGGCCCGCGGTCCAGCTCAGGTACAGGCCGATCGCGAAGAGAGCCGCGGCGATCCAGATCAGTGTGGTCACGGGCGGCAAGGCTACCGCCGGGGGGCAGGCACCCCGCCCGGCCGCCCGCCCTTCACCCGGTGACCGCCCTCACGGACACCGCCACGGGCCCCACTCCCGACCGCCCCCGCGGACACCGCCACGGGGCGCCCGGCCGTCCCCGCGGACACCGCCACGGGGCGCGCCCCGGCCGTCCCCCAAGAGCCGTCACGGGACGCCGCCCCCGGCCATGCCCCACGGACCGTCACGGGCCTCCGCCGCCGGCCATTCCCGGCAAGCACACTCAGGAGGCGCCGCCCTGGCCGCCTCCCACGGCACTGTCACGGGCCTCCGCCTCCGGCCGTCCGCCACCGATACCAACACGAACACCGGCACGAACACCGACACGGAACTCCGCCCCGACCGTCCCCCCACGGACGCCGTCACGGGACGCCGCCCCCGCAAGCACCGTCACGGGACTCCGCCGCCAGCCGTCCCCGCGGACACCGTCACCGCTCTCCGCCCCCCGGGCCATCCCCCGCAAGCCCCGCAAGCCCCCTCAGAGGACTCCGCCCCGGACCCACGGCCTCGCACGCCGGACGGCCAGGTTCTCGCACCCCGTGCGGCCGGGTCCTCGCACTCCGCACGGGCCGGGATCACGCACCCCGCACGGACCGGGATCTCGCGCTAGCTTCGCTGTGCCAGGCCGAGTCGGGCCCGCAGGCCCATCCGCTCGTCCTCCGCCACGGAGGCCGCGCCGTCCGTCACCGTCTCGTAGACCGCGAGGATGTCCGCGCCCACCGTCGACCAGTCGAAGCGGCGTACGTGGGCGCTGCCGCGCTCGCGGAGCCCCTCGCGGCGTCCGGGTTCGGACAGCAGGCGGATCGCCGACTTGGCCAGGGAGTCGGCGTCCTCGTTGGTGAAGAGGTCGCCGGCCCCGCCCTGGTCGAGGACCTGGGCGAAGGCGTCCAGGTCGCTGGCGAGCACGGGCGCGCCCGCGGACATCGCCTCGACCAGGATGATCCCGAAGCTCTCGCCGCCGGTGTTCGGCGCCATGTACAGGTCGACGCTGCGCAGCAGCCGCGCCTTGTCCTCGTCGCTGACCATGCCGAGGAACTCCACCCGGGGGCGCAGCTCGGCGGGGAGCGAGGCCACGGCCTCCTCCTCGTCGCCGCGGCCCGCGACGAGCAGGCGGGCGTTCGGCCGCTCGGCGAAGATCTGCGGGAGGGCCTTCATGAGGACGGGCAGGCCCTTGCGGGGCTCGTCGATGCGGCCGATGAAGCCGATGGTCTCGCCCTGCCACTCGGGCCTCGGCTCGGCTTCGGAGAAGAAGCCGACGTCGACGCCGTTGGGGATGACGACCGCGTCGCCGCCCAGGTGTTCCACGAGGGTGCGGCGCGCGTACTCGCTCACGGCGATGCGCGCGCTGATCTTCTCCAGGGCGGGCTGCAGGATCGGATAGGCGGCGATCATGGCCCGGGAGCGCGGGTTGGACGTGTGGAAGGTGGCCACGATCGGCCCCTGCGCCGCCCAGCACGCCAGCAGGCCCAGCGAGGGCGAGGCCGGCTCGTGGATGTGGATGACGTCGAAGGTGCCGTCGTGCAGCCAGCGGCGCACCCGCGCGGCGGACAGGAAGCCGAAGTTGAGCCGCGCGACGGAGCCGTTGTACGGCACGGGAACGGCGCGTCCCGCCGACACGACGTACGGCGGGAGGGGGGTCTCGTCGTCCGCGGGGGCGAGGACGGACACCTCGTGCCCCAGGCGGATGAGGTGCTCCGCCAGATCGCGGATGTGGAACTGGACGCCGCCGGGCACGTCCCACGAGTACGGGCAGACGATGCCGATCTTCACGACGCCTCCCCCGCCGGGTTCGCCGGGTCCTGGTCGGGGCGGGGTTCCAGGTCGGCGAGCCACAGTCGCTGCAGCATGTGCCAATCCTCCGGGTGGTCGGCGATACCGATGGCGAAGGCGTCTGCCAGCGCCTGTGTCATGGCAGACGTCTTCTCGGCCCTCGTACCTGTCTCGGGCACGTCGACCGGTGGGTGGACGCGCCCCTTCATGACGGGGGTCCCGTCATACCAGAGGGTGACCGGCAGGAGCAGGGCCCCGGTCTGCTGGGCCAGCATCGCGGGCCCGGCGGGCATCCGGGCGGTGTCGCCGAAGAACTTCACCTCGACGCCGGACGCGGAGAGGTCGCGGTCGGCGACCAGGCAGACGAGTCCGCCCGCGCGCAGCCGCCGGGCGAGGGTGCCGAAGGCGGAACCGCCGGTGTGCGGCAGGACCTCCATGCCGAGGCCCCGGCGGTAGGCGACGAAGCGGTCGTAGAGCGTCTCGGGCTTCAGGCGCTCGGCGACGGTCGTGAAGGGGGTCTCCAGCTCGGTGGTGACCCAGGCGCCCGCGAGGTCCCAGTTGCCGAGGTGCGGCAGGGCGAGGATGACGCCCTTGCCCGCGGCGAGGCCGTCGGTGAGATGGTGCAGGTCCGTCGGTTCGAAGCCGTTCCTGATGCGGTCCTTGCTCCAGGACGGCAGCCGGAAGGACTCCATCCAGTACCGCAGGTAGGAGCGCATGCCCGCCCGGGAGAGCTGCGCGAGCCGCTCGGGGGTGGCGTCGGGCACCACGCGCGCGAGGTTGGACTCCAGGCGCAGGACGCCCTTGCCGCGGCGCTTCCAGGCCAGGTCGGCGATGGTCCGGCCGAGCCGCTGGGCGGCCGGCTCGGGGAGCTTCTTGACGGTGCTCCAGCCGGCTCCGTAGAGCGCGTCCGTCAGTCGGTCCCTCACTGCGCGGCCTCACTCTCCTGCGTGGTGCCCGCGGCCGCGTCCGCCTCCGCGGACTCCCGGCGGACCGTGACGACCCGCTGGACGAGGGTGACCAGGCTGCCGACCGCGACGATCCACAGGGCGATGGGCAGCAGGATCTGGATGCCGGGGACGCCGAACTTGTGCAGTCCCGCGAAGCCCGCGGCGACCAGCGAGATGACCAGCCGCTCGGCGCGCTCCACGAGGCCGTTGACGGCCACGGGCAGGCCGATCGCCTCGCCGCGCGCCTTCGTGTACGAGACCACCTGGCCGCTGGCGAGGCAGAAGATCGAGACGGCGCACAGGATGTTGTCGTCGCCGGAACCGGCGTACCAGAGGGCGAGCCCGCCGAAGATGGCGCTGTCCGCCACGCGGTCGAGCGTGGAGTCGAGGAAGGCGCCCCAGCGGCTGGAGCGGCCGAGCTGGCGGGCCATGTTGCCGTCGACGAGGTCGCTGAAGACGAACAGGGTGATGACGACCGTGCCCCAGAAGAACTCGCCACGGGGGAAGAAGACCAGCGCTCCCGCCACCACACCGGCCGTGCCGATGAAGGTGACCGCGTCGGGGCTGACCCCGCGGCGGATGAGAAACGCGGCGAACGGTGTGAGGACACGCGTGAAGAATGCACGCGCGTACTTGTTCAGCATGGCCTTCCCGAGGGGTCGGTGGCCGCGTGGCCCCGTTGGCCACCGGCTGGCCCATCGTAGTCACGCCCCTCACCCCCGGGCTCGCCCCCTCACCATCGCGTACGACGTATGGACGCAGAGTGACACGGGTGGAAAGCTCGAAAGCGCTACGGGCGCCGTCGGAGCCGCCCCGCACCCGGCCCCGCGCGCCCGCGAGCAGCCAGCATCCCCGAGGGGGCTGAGCCTCCTCACCGTGCACGTAACCGGGAGGCCAAGGCATGGGCGACAAGGCGAACGCACACCCCGGAGCCGCCGGCAGGGCAGCATCGGCCGACCACCCCGCGTCCGTACGGAATGTGGTGCTGGTCGGCCACAGCGGATCGGGCAAGACGACTCTGGTGGAGGCCCTCGCGCTGACCGCGGGGGCGGTGAACCGGGCGGGCCGCGTGGAGGACGGCGGCACCGTCTCCGACTACGACGAGATCGAGCACCGGCAGCAGCGCTCGGTGCAGCTCTCCCTGGTGCCCGTCGCATGGGGCGGGTACAAGATCAACCTACTGGACACCCCCGGATACGCCGACTTCGTCGGGGAGTTGAGGGCCGGTCTGCGTGCGGCGGACGCGGCCCTCTTCGTCGTGTCGGCGGCGGAGGGCGCCGAGGGCATCACCGGCGCGACCCGCATGGTGTGGGAGGAGTGCGCGGCGGTCGGCATGCCGCGCGCCATCGTGGTGACGCACCTGGAGTCGGCCCGCGCGGACTTCGCGGGGATGACGCGGACGTGCGCCGAGGCGTTCGGCGCCGACGACCCGGACGCCGTGCTGCCGCTGTACCTGCCGCTCCACGGCGAGCAGGGGCCCGACGGGCACGCGCCCGTGACCGGCCTGATCGGACTGCTCTCGCAGCGGGTGTTCGACTACGCGTCGGGCGAACGCAAGGAGTCCGAGCCGGGCGACGACCAGCTCCCGCTGATCGAGGAGGCACGCAACAAGCTGATCGAGGGGATCATCGCCGAGAGCGAGGACGAGTCCCTCATGGACCGCTATCTCGACGGCGAGGACATCGACCACAAGACCCTCGTGGAGGACCTGGAGCGGGCCGTGGCCCGCGGCATCTTCCACCCCGTGCTCGCGGCGGCGCCCGCGGCGGACGGCGCCCGCCAGGGCATCGGCACGGTCGAGCTCCTGGAGCTGATCACCGGCGGCTTCCCCACGCCGCTCGAACACCCCGCGCCCGCCGTCACCACGCCCAGCGGCGCGGCCCGCCCCGCGCTGACCTGCGACCCCGCGGGCCCGCTGGTCGCCGAGGTGGTGAAGACGGCGTCCGATCCCTATGTGGGCCGCGTGTCGCTCGTACGGGTCTTCTCCGGCACCCTGCGGCCCGACGAGACCGTGCACGTCTCCGGGCACGGTCTGACCGACCTCGGCCATGAGCCGCGCGCGCTGCACGAGGCCGACGAGCGGATCGGCGCGCTCTCCGCGCCGTTCGGCAAGCACCAGCGCACCCTCACCCGGTGCGTCGCGGGCGACCTGGCGTGCGTGGCGAAGCTGAGCCGCGCGGAGACCGGCGACACCCTGTCGGCGAAGGACGACCCGCTCCTCATGGAGCCCTGGGACATGCCCGACCCGCTGCTGCCGCTCGCCATCCAGGCACACAGCAAGGCGGACGAGGACAAGCTCAGCCAGGGCCTCTCGCGCCTGGTGGCCGAGGACCCGACGATGCGGCTCGAACACAACCAGGACACCCATCAGGTCGTCCTGTGGTGCCTGGGCGAGGCCCATGCCGACGTCGCCCTGGAGCGCCTGCGCAGCCGCTACGGCGTGCAGGTGGACGTGGTCCCGCACAAGGTCTCCCTGCGGGAGACGTTCGCGGGCAGGTCAGCGGGGCGCGGGCGGCACGTGAAGCAGTCGGGCGGTCACGGCCAGTACGCGATCTGCGAGATCGAGGTGGAGCCGCTGCCCGGCGGCAGCGGCATCGAGTTCGTCGACAAGGTCGTCGGCGGCGCGGTGCCCCGGCAGTTCATCCCGTCCGTCGAGAAGGGCGTACGGGCCCAGGCTGCGAAGGGCGTCGCCGCGGGCTACGCGCTGATCGACGTACGCGTGACGCTCCTCGACGGCAAGGCGCACTCGGTGGACTCCTCCGACGCCGCGTTCCAGACGGCGGGCGCGCTCGCGCTGCGCGAGGCGGCGGCCGGGGCCCGCATCCATCTGCTCGAACCCGTCGCCGAGGTGCGGGTGCTCGTCGGCGACGAACACGTCGGCGCGGTGATGAGCGACCTGTCGGGGCGCCGCGGCCGGGTCGTCGGCACCGAGCAGGCACCCGGCGGGCGCACGCTGGTGCGGGCCGAGGTGCCCGAGATCGAGATCGGCCGGTACGCGGTGGACCTGCGCTCGCTCTCCCAGGGCACCGCGCGCTTCAGCCGCGCGTACGCGCGCCACGAGCCGATGCCCCCGCAGCTCTCGGAGAAGATCCGTGAACGCGCGGAGGCCACTGCGTAGTTGACGTGTGGTCGGCGCGTGGACGACGTGTGGTCGACGCGTGGACGGTTGCCGCCCGTCGCGCCCCGGCGGGCGGGCGGCACCCCGGTGCCCACTGACGGATGTCGGTCCTCCCCGATACGCTGATGACCTGATCAACAGATGCGCCGGACGTCAACAGGTGTGCCGGACAGGGAAGTCGGGAAGAGCCGCATCAGCGAAGGCGTCGCGGCGAGGGGGCGGCAGTGGCGGACGATGTATTCGACTTCAGGCCCGGGGCCCAGGTCCCGCTCTCGGGCGCCGCGGGGCAGACGGCGGCGACGCATGCCCTGGCCTCGGCCGCGTATCGCGACAGCGACGTGACCGAGATCCTCAAGGCGAACAACGAGTGGCACAAGTCCGAGGTGAAGCCCGGCATATGGTCGCTGTTCAAGCCGAGCCTCGGTGAGGCGTTCGCGCGGACCGTGCAGGTGCGGATGCTGGGCGGTGGCCGCAAGCCGCTCATCCAGTCCTTCGGCATCGAGCCGCAGGTGGTCGTCGAGCACTGCCTCGCGGCCAACCGCATCCGCAAGGAGCGCGACAGCTGGCTCACGGCCGTGATGGTCCTGTGCGGTGTGCTCTTCCTGCCGGGCCTCATCGTCTGGCTCGCGGTCTTCACCATCCGGCGCCAGGTCGCCAAGAGCGAGAACAAGCGGACGGGCGCGCTCGCCTCCGCCGTCCTGGTCGCCGTGGGCGTGCTGGCCGCTCTCGCCCTGATCAAGCTGCCGTTCGACGGCTTCTGGGCCTGGTATCTGCGGGCGTCGATCGTGCTGCCCGTCGTGGGCTGGTTCTGGGCCAAGCAGATCGCCGAGCGCACGGCCAAGGACATGCGCGAGCGCTGGTCCGCCCTGCTCTCGGGCGGCGGCATCGGCGCCAAGATCCCCGAGGCGGTGCCCGGCAGCCCCGGCGAGACGGCCGCCGAGCGGCTGCGCCAGAGCCTGGCGCGCCTCTCCGCCGAGCAGCAGAGCAACTCCGTGTTCTACGCCGGCCCCAAGGGCATATTGGGCATGGGCACGCGCTGGGGCAGCTGGCAGCTCGCCGAGGAGCTGGTGCCCGCGGTGCCGGGCAAGGAGATCCACCCCTTCCGCAGCTGGGACGTCATACGCGCGGTGCACGACCAGCTCCGCCTCCTGGAGCGCGGTCCGCTGCACACCGGCGGCTTCACCAAGCCGCAGATAAACCACTGGATCGTCTCCCCCATCGGGGAGAACGCCAAGGCGGTGGCCCGCCCCTCGGGCACCGACGTGGAGGCCTTCCAGGTCCGCGGTCACGAGGTGCAGCGGATCTGCAACGAACAGCAGTTCGGCAGCGGCGAGCGCCACTACCTGGGCGTGCAGTTCACGCTATGGGACGGCCAGCTGGTCATCACGATGCTCATCACGGTGACCGTGCTGCACGAGACGCTGCGCATCGAGGTCACCGGGCACGCGCTCGGCCCCGTGCACTCACTGTTCACCAGCAAGCCCGACCCGAAGACCAAGACGGTCGCCAAGCCCATCAGGTTCTGGGAGACCGTGGACCGCAGTCTGCCCCTGGTCGACGCCGACGAGGTGGTGCGACTCGCCGTGCGCGCCCCCTTCACCTGGTATCCGCCGCTCCTCGACCACCTCGGCGGCAAGCTGGCCCTGCCCGAGCCGTTCGGTTTGCGGCACGCCTGGGCCGACAAGCCGTGGCGGCACCGCTTCATGGCCGACGACGCGCTGCGCGCCGCCACGCCCGTGCTGCGCGTGGTGCACTCGGCGGCGATCAAGGTCCTGGAGGAGAACGGCGTGAACACCGAGAAGTTCGGTGCCCGCTCCGGCTTCCTCAGCGGGGCGATCCAGGACCCGATGCCGAGGAAGGCGGACGTCTACGACGCGTGAGCCGGCTCAGGCGGCCTGGGCCGGCCAGGCGTCGGCGAGCATCTCGCGGGTGTCGGCGAGGAGCTGCGGCAGCACCTTCGTGTGCCCCACGACGGGCATGAAGTTGGTGTCGCCGCCCCAGCGGGGTACGACGTGCTGGTGCAGGTGCGCGGCGATGCCGGCGCCCGCCACGGCTCCCTGGTTCATGCCGATGTTGAAGCCGTGCGCGCCCGACGCGGTGCGCAGGGCCGTCATCGCCTGCTTGGTCAGCTCGCCCAGCTCGGCGGTCTCGGGCGCGGTCAGCCCGGTGTAGTCGGCGACGTGCCGGTAGGGCACCACCATCAGGTGGCCGCCGTTGTACGGGTAGAGGTTCAGCACCGCGTAGACGTGCTCGCCCCGCGCGATCACCAGGCCGTCCTCGTCGGACTTGGCCGGGATGGAGCAGAAGGGGCAGCCGTCGTCGGCCCCTGGGCCCGTCGGCTTGTTCTCGCCCTGGATGTACGCCATCCGGTGGGGCGTCCACAGGCGCTGGAACGCGTCCTGCGTCCCCACTCCGATCTGCTGCTCCGGCTCACTCGTCATGAGGTGCAGCATATGACTTCACCCGTACGGAACGCGTCGGCGGGGCATATCCGCACAGCCGTACGAGACTCCGCACGGCCGAGGGCCCCCGAGTGCGCGCCTCGGGGGCCTTCGACCGTACGTCCGACTCAGACCTGGACGCGGTCCTCGACGGCCTTGGCGATCTTCGCGATGGCCTCGTCGACCGGGATGCCGTTCTCCTGCGAGCCGTCGCGGTAGCGGAAGGAGACGGCACCGTTGGCCATGTCCTCGTCGCCCGCGATGATCATGAACGGCACCTTGGACTTCTGGGCGTTGCGGATCTTCTTCTGCATGCGGTCCGAGGACGCGTCGACGTCCACGCGCAGGCCCCGCTCCTTCGCCTTGGCGGCGAACTCCTGGAGGTAGGGCACGTGGGCGTCGCCGATCGGGATGCCGAGCGCCTGCACGGGGGCCAGCCACACCGGGAAGGCGCCCGCGTAGTGCTCAAGGAGCACGGCGAAGAACCGCTCGATGGAGCCGAAGAGCGCCCGGTGGATCATGACGGGCTGCTGCTTGGTGCCGTCGGAGGCGGTGTACTCCAGACCGAAGCGCTTGGGCTGCTGGAAGTCGACCTGGATGGTCGACATCTGCCAGGACCGGCCGATCGCGTCCTTGGCCTGCACGGAGATCTTCGGACCGTAGTACGCGGCGCCGCCCGGGTCCGGGACCAGCGGCAGGTCCTGCTTGGCGGCCGCCAGGCGCAGCGCCTCGGTGGCCTCCTCCCACTCCGCGTCCTCGCCGATGAACTTGTCCGACTCGGGGTCGCGGGTGGACAGTTCGAGCTCGAACTCGTTCAGGCCGTAGTCGCGCAGCAGGTCGAGGACGAAGGTGAGCAGCGAGTCCAGCTCGCCCGCCATCTGCTCCTTGGTGCAGTAGATGTGCGAGTCGTCCTGGGTGAAGCCGCGCGAGCGGGTCAGGCCGTGCACGACGCCGGACTTCTCGTAGCGGTAGACCGTGCCGAACTCGAAGAGCCGCAGCGGCAGTTCGCGGTAGGAGCGGCCGCGCGCCTTGAAGATGAGGTTGTGCATCGGGCAGTTCATCGCCTTGAGGCGGTAGTTCTGCTCGTCGAACTCGATGGCGGGGAACATGCCGTCGGAGTAGTTCGGCAGGTGCCCGGAGATCTCGAAGAGACGCTCCTTGGAGATGTGCGGCGTGTTCACGAACTCGTAGCCCGTGTCCTCGTGCCGCTTGCGGGAGTAGGTCTCCATCTCCTTGCGGATCACACCGCCCTTGGGGTGGAAGACCGCGAGGCCCGGGCCGAGCTCCTCCGGGAAGGAGAAGAGGTCCAGCTCGGAGCCGAGCTTGCGGTGGTCGCGCTTCTCGGCCTCGGCAAGGAACTCCAGGTGCGCCTTCAGCTCGTCCTTCGACGGCCACGCGGTGCCGTAGATGCGCTGGAGCTGCGGGTTCTTCTCGCTGCCGCGCCAGTAGGCGGCGGCGGAGCGCATCAGCTTGAACGCGGGGATGTTGCGGGTGGTGGGCAGGTGGGGGCCCCGGCAGAGGTCCTTCCAGCACAGCTCGCCGGTCTTCGCGTCGAGGTTGTCGTAGATCGTCAGCTCGCCGGCGCCCACCTCGGCGTCCGCGCCGTCGGCGGCGTTCGCGGCGTTGCCCTTGAGGCCGATCAGCTCCAGCTTGTACGGCTCGTCGGCCAGCTCCACGCGGGCGTCGTCGTCGTTCGTGACGCGGCGCGAGAAGCGCTGGCCCCGCTTCTGGATCTCCTGCATCTTCTTCTCGATGCGCTTGAGGTCCTCGGGGGTGAACGGCTCGGCGACGTCGAAGTCGTAGTAGAAGCCGTCCCTGATGGGCGGGCCGATGCCCAGCTTGGCCTCGGGGAAGAGCTCCTGCACGGCCTGCGCCATGACGTGCGCGGTGGAGTGGCGCAGGATGTTCAGGCCGTCCTCGGAGGAGATCTCGACGGGCTCGATCTCGTCGCCGTCGGCCACGGCGTAGGCCAGGTCCTTCAGCTCGCCCGCCACGCGGGCGGCCACGACGGTGCGCTCACCGGGGAAGAGCTCGGCGGCCGTAGTGCCCGTCGTCACCACGCGCTCTTCCCGCTCGGAATCGCGTTGGATGATCACACGGACGTCTGACACCGGTCTCTCCTAGCTGAAGGGGGCTGCGGCGCTTTCTCACGCGCCGCCAAGAGGATCGTACCGAGCCGGGGGCTCCCCCCGCGAAACGGATATCCCCTGCCGCCCGGAAGCGCCCCCTCCGCCGCCGCTCCCCCACGGCACGCGGCGCTCCCGCCCTCAGTCCGTGCCGCACGCCTCCTCGAAGAAGTCGATGTTCTCCTGGAGCGACTTCATCAGCCGGTCCCGCTCCGCCTCGTCCACCTGTACGGGCGCCACGCCGTTCGCCCCGGTCAGCCTGCGGAACCCGCCCCGGCTCTCCAGCCGTCCCCGCACCCTGATCGGCAGCCCCACGAGGTGCGCCTGGACGGCCACGAGGTACGACTCCTCGTCCAGGACCATCCGCACCTGCGGGACGTCAGCCCCGGCGATCACCCTGATCCGCACCGTGCCGGGACCGCGCGGCGACGAGCGCCGCATCCGCACCACGGCCCCGGTGATCCGCACCGGCACCGAGGGCTCGTCCCGCCGGTAGCGGGCGCTCGCCGCACGCAGCGCCGCCAGGTCGCCGGGCGAGAACTCCACGGGCTCCGCGCGCGCCGCGCACCCTTCGGGCACCCCCGCGCCCGGCGCCCACTCCACCGCGACGCGCGCCCCCTCCGTGCCGTGCACCAGCGCCACGACGGCCTCGGTCAGCTCATGGCTCACGCCCGCCTCGACCGCCCCGTCGAAGGCGTCCGTGCCACCCGTGGCGCGCTGGTAGTCGACGGCCTCGCGGACCGCGTACAGCGCCTGGTGGAGCCGGACCGCGAGCGGCCGCCCGGCCTCGACCGGCACATACGCGGTCAGCCTGCGACCGCCGGGCGCGGGCCCGACGAGCACGGCGTCCAGGGCTGCCGCCGCGGCCCCGCGGTGCCGCGCCCCGTGGTACCCGGCGCGGCCCCGGGCGGCGAGCGCCCCGGCGAGCAGCATCTGCCGTGCCGCCGTGCGCAGCCGCTCCTCGGCCGGCCAGGTCGCGGTGCCCGCGGGCCCCTCGGGCACGTCACGCCACCAGTGGATCTCGTCACTGGGCACGGCGAGCCCCACGAGGATGTCGCGGGCGGTCGGCGAGGCGCTGCGGGCCAGCGCGACGAGGGCCTCGCCGATGAGGTCCTCGCAGTCGGGGAAGGCCCGGCTCTCGGGGACGAGCAGGCTGGTGCCGCCGCCCCCGGCTTCCGGCGGCGTCCAGCGGGTGTAGCGCCCGGGGGCTCCGCCGCGCCTGCGCCAGCCGTGCCGGGCGAGCAGCGCGCCGAGCACCGCGGGGTCGACGAGGCCGGGCCCGGGCGGATCGGGCCACTGACCCGCGGCGGCCACCGGGTGGGGGCGGGCCGGCGGCAGGGGCTCTTCGTGGGGGCGGTGCATCAGGGTCTCCCTCCCCTTCCCACCCGCGTCATGATCTCGCGGAGCGCACGGTCGTCGAAGATCCGCGAGGTGGGGACGCGCACGGTGGTCTTGCGCCTGCCGGTCACGGAGTGGCCGGCGAGGTTGGTCCAGTAGCAGCAGTGCCGCAGGTCGAGCCGGTCGTGACCGGCTCTCAACCAGTCGTCGGGGGATCTGGGCACGATCATCACGACCAGGATCTTGTGTACCGCGACCGGTGTCCGGGCCAGCTTCTCCAGGTGCGCGTTGTCGAGCGTGAACGAGAAGGCGGGCCGTGCGCTCCCCTCCGCCGGGAGCGGCGGCACCTGGTAGGTGCACTTGAGCTGCACCTTGATGGTGACCTCGTCGTCGACCGTGTGCCCGGGGGCGCTGTGACTGACGTGCCAGTCGATGCCGTTGTCGGGAAAGGGCTGGGAGAGCGAGCACCCCGCGGCCGCCGCGACGGCGTGCAGGTAGCCCACCTGAAGGGTCTCCATACAGGCGGTGGTGGCGAGTGTGCCGCGCGGCGGTGCGATCCGCTCGGGCAGCAGCCCACCCTGTTCGGGCTGCGCGAGCGCCATGTCCAACTGGCCTTCCGCGAAGGGCGGTTACCGGTGCGGGGCGCCATGTCAAGGGCCCCGCACCTCTGTTGTCTCCGGCCCGCGTACGGCGCAAACGGCCCGGGTATCACCGGTGTGGGCGGAGGACCGACGTCATCTGCCGGGACTGAGCGAGGAGTTGCACGACCATGACGTGCTGGTACGAGGGGCCCTTGGCCGCATTCGACACGGAGACCACGGGCGTCGACGTCGAGACCGACCGCATAGTGTCGGCCGCCGTCGTCGTCCAGCAGGGCGCGGGCACCCGGCCGCGCGTCAGCCGCTGGCTGGTCAACCCGGGCGTTCCGGTGCCCGAGGAGGCCACGGCGGTCCATGGACTGACGGAGGATCACCTGCAGCGCACCGGCCGCTGGCCGGCGCCGGTGATGGAGGAGATCGCACGCGATCTGGCCGAGCAGGGCGCCGCGGGCCGGCCGATCGTGGTGATGAACGCGCCGTTCGACCTGACGATGCTCGACCGGGAGCTGCGCAGGCACCGCGCCTCGTCGCTCGGCCGCTACATGGAGGGCTCCGCCCTCTGCGTGATCGACCCGCGGGTCCTCGACAAGCACCTGGACCGCTACCGCAAGGGCCGCCGCACGCTCACCGACCTGTGCGCGCACTACGAGGTGGAGCTCGCGGAGGCCCATGACGCGGCGGCGGACGCCCAGGCGGCCCTGGACGTCGTACGGGCGATCGGACGCCGCTTCGCGACCCGCCTGGAACGCCTCTCACCTGCCGAGCTGCACACGCTGCAGGCGGTCTGGCACGCGGCGCAGGCACGGGGGCTACAGGCCTGGTTCGCCAAGAGCGGCACGCCGGAGACGGTGGACCCGGCGTGGCCGCTGCGCCCCGAACTGCGGGCCGCCGCCTGACGAGCGGGCAAAGAAAAAACCGGTCCGTCTGCTGACGGACCGGCGTTCTCCGGTGGGCGATACTGGGTTCGAACCAGTGACCTCTTCGGTGTGAACGAAGCGCTCTCCCACTGAGCTAATCGCCCGGGAACGCACTGAACAATACAGGTCCCGACGCCCTTCGTTCAAACCGTCCTCCGCCGCTTCCCCGCCCCATCGCCGGCCGGCCGGCTACGAGCGGTCGAGGGCGGCGAGACGGGTGGCGAGACCGCGTCGTCCCGCCCGCATCATCAGGGCGTGGTTGAGGACGAAGAACGGCCGCCCCGGGACGGCGAAGCGCCGCATGAGCGGCCTGCGCACCTCGACCTCCTGGTCGTAGACGGCGCACGTCCCCGCGGGCGCGGCCCGGACCGTCCAGCGCGCCCACCCGTCCAGGTCACCGGTCATCCGGATCTCAAGGACCCCGGCGGCGGGATCACGGCGCGCCTCCCGCGCGCCGACGACCAAGTCGTACGGGAGGAAGGACCGGAAGCGGGCGACGCCGCTGCGGCCGTCGGCCGACGCCACCTCGCGCACCTGGGGCCACCACAGCGGATAGTCCCGGACCCGCTCGAGGGCGGCGTAGACGTCGCCGGGGGCCGCGGGCAGGTCCCAGCGGGTGTGGAAGCGGTATCGGCACCAGTTCATGGTCCGAGTCTGCCCGCGGTGGGCGCCTTGCCCCGCCGATTGCCGCCGGCTCTCGCGGGGTGTTGTTTCACGCCATCCGCGGCGCGTTCGCGCAACGGCCGTACGCGACACGCCGGTTCCGGAATGCCCGGGGCCGAATGCGGGGGAATCCGGTCGCCCGCGCGCGTATGCGGACCCGTCAATTCCCTTACCGCATAAGCGAATACGACAACGGCCCGGAGGCTGAAAAGCCTCCGGGCCGTAATCCGGGGTGGGCGATACTGGGTTCGAACCAGTGACCTCTTCGGTGTGAACGAAGCGCTCTCCCACTGAGCTAATCGCCCCGGGCGCATGGAGAACATTACCGCATGTCAGCGGGTGCCTCCGACCACCCCGGAGTGACCCGTGGGTCACTCCTTGATCTTCCACGGCATCGTGATGCCGAACTTCCAGACGTACACCGCGACGAGCACCGCCACGATGACCAGGCCGATCGTCGTCAGGATGATGTTCCGGCGGCGCACCTTGGGGTCGAGCGCGCGCTGTGCCGCCTCGGTGACCTTGCGTTTCGTCCAGCGCAGCACCAGCTGGGCCCAGACGAACTCGGTCGCCCAGATCGCCATGCCGCCGAAGATCACCAGCCATCCGGGGCCGGGGAGCGGCAGCATGATGATGCCCGCGACGACCACCGCGAGCCCCACGATGAACACGCCCACCTGCCAGCTCAGGTGCAGCACCCGGCGGGACTGGACGTACTGCGGCGCACGCGACCCGAGGGCCGGCTCCGGCTCTGCCCCACCGACGGGCTCCACGGCCTCCGCCGGTTCGTTACTCCCCGTATTCATACGGCCAAACCCTACCGGACGGAAACCCGTCACCGGAATGGCCGCACGGCCAGGAGAGACAACCCGCCAAAAGAGCTACCTAAAGACACGCAAAACACTCAGAGGGGTTTACAACGGCACCGTAGGTGGCATGTCGATTTCGCCGACGTGCGAATCCCCGAGCGCACACTGAGCGAAAGGCCCTGGCGCTTATGAACACCACGGTCAGCTGCGAGCTGCACCTGCGCCTCGTTGTGTCGAGCGAGTCCTCACTGCCTGTTCCCGCAGGACTGCGGTATGACACGGCCGATCCCTATGCCGTGCACGCCACCTTCCACACCGGAGCCGAGGAGACGGTCGAGTGGGTTTTCGCCCGCGATCTCCTCGCCGAGGGCCTGCACCGGCCCACCGGTACCGGCGACGTCCGAGTCTGGCCGTCCCGGAGCCACGGTCAGGGCGTCGTATGCATCGCCCTGAGCTCCCCGGAGGGTGAGGCTCTGCTTGAAGCCCCGGCGCGGGCCCTGGAGTCCTTCCTGAAGCGGACCGACGCGGCGGTGCCCCCTGGCACGGAGCACCGTCACTTCGATCTCGACACCGAGCTCTCTCACATCCTGGCGGAAAGTTAACCGCGCCAGGCGCGTCGGGATCTCCTCACGCCGTCCGACTCGGGGCGACGGCGCGAACGGTCACGGCACGAGACGCTCGCCGCAGAGATTCAGACACCGGCGCCGTCGTCGCGGAGTTCTTCCGCCGCGACGGCGCCACTGTCTTTGCGCGGGATGGCGCTAGCATCGGCCAGCACCGGCGGGCACCCGCCCGACCCCCAGGCCAGGGAGCGCATCGTGCTGATCACCCACGACACCCGGTGTTCCCTCGACGCCGTGGTCGATCTGGTGAACACCGCACCGGAGGAGGGCGGCGCCGACGGACTCGCGGACGTGACGGCGCTCGGTGACTTCGCGCGCGGCCACAAGGTGAGCGACGTCGGGGTGCTCACCGAGGAGGACCTGACCGCCGTGCACCGGGTCCGCGGCCGCTTCGCGGAGGTCTTCGCCCACCCGGAGCCGAAGGCCGCCTCCACCATCCTCAACGAACTCATCGCGGCGGCGGGCACCACACCCCGGCTCACCGACCACGACGACTACGACTGGCACATCCACTACTTCGCCCCCGGCGCCTCCCTCGCCGACCACCTGGCCGCCGACTGCGGCATGGCCCTGGCCTTCTTCGTGGTCGCGGGCGAACAGGACCGGCTGCGGCGCTGCGAGGCACCGGACTGCCGGCGCGCCTTCGCCGACCTCTCGCGCAACCGCTCCCGGCGCTACTGCGACAGCCGCACCTGCGGCAACCGCCTGCACGTCGCCGCCTACCGCGCCCGCCGCAAGGAAGCTTCCGGCTGAAGGGGGCCGACGGGCCGAGCGGAGCCGTCAGAGCAGCAGCAGGTCGTGCAGCGACGCGAGCAGGATCAGGGTGCCGATCACGGTCAGGAAGATCATCAGGGGCGGTTGGGAGAGGGCGAAGAGACAGCCTCGCCGTTCCTCGTCGTCCGGCGGAGCGGTGCCGCCCTCATTGGTGGTGTCCAGCATCTCGTCGTGATGATGACGCAGCCCGACGGCACCGATGACCAAGGAGCCCGGCCGGCGGGCGTCGGGACCGGCCCCCGTGGACGGGAGAAAGCGCAGCGCCTGGCGCCTTCCCGCCCTGCAACGAGGCCCTGCCGCCGCACCGGCCTGCGGTGCGGCCCGCACTCGAACGAGTTAGCGCCGCGGCCCCGGGGCGCAGACGGTTGTTGACAGAAGCTTCATATCCCGTGCTTCTTCAGGATCGCCTCGATGTCGCTGAAGTCCTCCGCGGGCGCGGCCGACCGCGGCTTCTCCGCGGGCCTGGCGGCGGCCGGGCGCCCGCCCTGTCCCAGCGAGGGCGCCGAGGCCGCGGGGGCCACCGCCTCGCGCTGGGCCGCCCTCGCGGCCTTGCGCTCCTTGCGGGTGCCCCCGGAGCGGCGCTCGACCGCCCGCGCCCCGAGGAATATCAGCCAGGCCGCGCCGAGCACGCCGAAGCCGACCCACGCCTTCAGGCTGAACGCGGTGTCGGCCGCCCAGCCCACGACACCCGTGAGCACGAGGCCCACCGGCACCAGGGAGTACGCCGCGAGGCGGGCGGCGGTCAGGAAGCGCTTGCGATAGGCCGACACCGCGGCGATGCCGAGGCCGGCCGCGGACACGGCGGAACAGATGGTCTCGGCAATCATCCGGCCCTCCAGGCTTACAGGCTTACGTCGTCCATGGCTCTGTCGTCCCCTCCATCCTGCACCGTGAGGGCGCCGCGGAGCCATCGTCCCGAGCCGACCTCAGGGACATCTCCGGGACATCTCCGGGTCCGCTCTCCTCCCCAGGTCCCGGTCGGTGGGCGGCCCCGCGTGCTGGAAGACTGTCCCCATGACTGACTCCACCCCCGCCCGCCCCGTCGTCATCGACGTCTGGTGCGAGCTGCAGTGCCCCGACTGCCGTACCGCCCTGGACGACGTACGCGCCCTGCGCGCCCGCTACGGCGACCGCGTCGAGCTGCGCCTGCGCCACTTCCCCCTGGAGAAGCACAAGCACTCCTTCGCCGCCGCGCAGGCCGCCGAGGAGGCCCTCGCGCAGGGCCGGGGCTGGCCGTACGTCGAGGCCGTGCTCGGCCGGGTCGAGGAGCTGGACCGCGGGGGCGAGCCCTTCCTGGTGGCGAGCGCCCGCGACCTCGGCCTGGACGCCGAGGAGTTCGACACCGCCCTCGTCGACGGCCGGCACATCCTGATCGTCGACGCCGACCAGGCCGAGGGCAAGGCGATCGGCGTCACCGGTACGCCCACGTACGTCGTCGGCGGTGAGCGTCTCGACGGCGGCAAGAGCCAGGACGGCCTGCGCGAGCGTGTCGAGGCGATCGTCGACGGCCTGCTGGGCGCCGAGGGCTGAGCCCCGGCCGCCCGGAGCGCCGGGGGACCCGCCGGAGCGGGAACCCGTGGGAGCAAGATCCCGCCGGGCGCCGGGCGCCGGGCGCTAGAGCAGGGGCTTGTAGAGGTGGTACGAGCTCGGTTCATAGCCGAGTGACTCGTACAGGCGCAGGGCCGGGACCTTGCCCGTGAAGACGTTGAGGCCGAGGCGGTCCTTGCCGGCCGCCCGGGTCTGCGCCTCGGCCAGGAGCATCAGCGAACGGCCGTGGCCGCGCCCGCGGTAGGGCTCGTCGACCCGGACGTCGAAGACGAACCCCGCGTCGTCGTTCACCTTGAGCCAGAGGCTGCCGACCCGCTCGTCCCCCGCGGTGAGCACGCTCAGGAAGACGCCGGGGGTGGCCGGGCCCTGCGGCAGGTTCTTCCCGTGGTCCGCATCGGACTTGGCGCGGGCCTCCGCCTCGGACACGCCGCGCTCGATCCAGGTGCGCGCGTACGACAGCTTCGCGCGCGCCAGCCAGGCCGTGTACTCGTCCTCGGTCATCGGCCGGCCCCGCACCCCCGGCGGCAGCGCGGCCGGTTCGGCCTCCAGGCGCTTGGCCATGTTGCGGTTGCGCTCCACGTACCCGAGGGCGGTGGCGAGGCGCAGCGCCGCCGTCGACTCGGCGGGCACGGCCGCCTCGATGCGCCGGCAGCCCCAGCCGCGCGCCACCTCCTCGGCCGCCAGCGCCGCCACGGTGCCGCGGCCCCGCCCGCGGTCGGGCTCGTCGATGCGCAGCTCGACGACGCGGCAGACCTCGGGTCCGAAGACGTCGTGGGTGGCGAGGGCTATGGAGCCCACCGGACGGCTGTTCACACAGACGTCGAAGGTGCGCGCCTTGGAACCGTCGGCGCTCCGGTGAAGCGGCCCGGTCGGCCGCAGGGTCGTGGTCATCACAGGTGTTCTACCCGCCCCACGGCCGCCGCGTCACCGGGGTTTCCCCGGATGTGCCCCGGACACGGCCCTGGCCCAGACGCGGCCCGTGCCCCGGACACGGTGCCGGCTCAGGGGTCGAGGTCGTCGGCCGCCCGCTCGTCGAAGGTCCGCATCGCCTTGGCCGTCACGGGCCCCGGCCGTCCCGGCCCACCGGTCAGTTCGCGCCCGTCCACGCGGTGCACTCCCTGCACGTCGCGGAGCGTCGACGTCAGGAAGACCTCGTCGGCGCGGTCGAGGACGTCCATCGGCAGATCGGTCTCCGTGGCGCCGGTCCACTCGACGGCCAGCTCGCGCGTGATGCCCGCGAGGCATCCCGAGGCCACCGGCGGGGTGTGGATCTCGCCGTCGAGCACCACGAAGACGTTGGACCCTGTGCCCTCGCAGAGCCGCCCGACCGTGTTCGGGAACAGCGCCTCCGAGGCTCCCCGCTCGCGGGCGCGGGCCAGGGCGACGACGTTCTCCGCGTACGAGGTGGTCTTCAGGCCGGTCAGCGCGCCGCGTTCGTTGCGGGTCCACGGCACGGTGATCACGGCGGTGGAGTCGGGGCGCCGCTCGGCCTCGCCGAGCGCCACGACCAGGGTGGTGCCCCGGTCGCCGCGGTCCGAGCCGAGCGGTGAGAGGCCGCCGGTGCAGGTGATCCGCAGCCGTCCCAGCGGGAGCGGGTTGGCTTCGAGGACCGCGGCGCAGGCGCGGCGCACCTCGTCGAGGTCCGGCTCGGGCAGCCCGAGCCCGCGCGCCGAGCGGGCGAGCCTGGCCAGGTGGCGGGTCAGGGCGAAGGTCCTGCCCCGGACCGTCTTCACCGTCTCGAAGATGCCGTCGCCGACCGTGAGGCCGTGGTCGAGCACGGAGACGCGGGCGGCGTCGGCGTCCTGCAGCCCGCCGTCGAGCCAGATCTTCACGTTGGGTTTCCTCCACTCGCTTCGTACGCCCCCGACGCTACCGCCAGCAGCCGCGCGGCCTTCAGCTCGGTCTCCCGCCACTCCCCCTCGGGGTCGGAACCCCAGGTGATGCCCGCTCCCGTGCCGAAGCGCAGCATCCCCTCCGCGCGGTCGATCCAGAAGGTGCGGATACCGACGGCCAGCTCGCCCGTGCCCCGGTCGGCGTCGACCCAGCCGATGCCTCCGCAGTACGGGCCGCGGGGCGCGGTCTCCAGCTCCTCGATGATCCGCAGGGCACTCGACTTCGGGGCGCCGGTGACGGAGCCGGGCGGGAAGGTCCCGTCGAGCAGCTCCGGCCAGCCCGCGTCCGGGCGCAGCTCGCCGTGGACGGTGGAGACGAGGTGGACGAGGCCGGGGTGCTTCTCGACCACGCAGAGGTCGGGGACGGTCACGGAGCCGGTGGCGCAGACGCGCCCGAGGTCGTTGCGGACGAGGTCCACGATCATGACGTTCTCGGCGTAGTCCTTGTCCAGGAGGTCCGCCTCGGTCCTGCCCGTGCCCTTGATGGGGCCGGACTCCACGGCACGGCCCGTGCGGCGCAGGTACAGCTCGGGCGATGCGGTGGCCGTCTCGACGCCGTGGCCGGGCAGGCGGATCGTTCCCGCGTAGGGGGCGGGGTTCCCGCGCGCGAGGAGGGCGGTCAGGGCGTCGACGTCGGCGTCGGCGGGGACGGGCGCGGAGAGCACGCGGCAGAGGTTCGCCTGGTAGACCTCGCCGGCCGCGATGTACTCGCGTATTCGCCGCACGCCCGCGGTGTACGCCGCGCGGTCGAGGGACGACGTCCAGGCGTCGGTGGCCGGCCCGCGCCACCTTCCCGGGACGGGCGGCGGCACCGCCTCCTCGCGTACGTCGTCGAAGCGGGCGCAGACCAGACCGCCCTCGAAGTCGGCGGTCACCGCCCAGAAGCCGGTGGACTCCAGGGCCGCGGGGTCGCTGGTCACGTCGCGCAGACCGGTGGCCACACGGCCGCCGAAGCGCGCCAGGGGAGGGAGCGTCGAAGACGACGTCAGAGCGGGGTTGTGCACGGCTGCGAGTCTATGGCCGGTGGTCCGGGCGCGCCCCGGGCCGACGACAGCGCAGCACGCTGCGCAAACGCGTTTTTGTACTGGCCCAGGAATCCGCTAGAGTTCAACACGTCGCCGGGACGCGCAAGCGGACCGGGAAAGACAAGCGGACGTAGCTCAGTTGGTAGAGCGCAACCTTGCCAAGGTTGAGGTCGCCAGTTCGAACCTGGTCGTCCGCTCGCAGGAAGAGGGGGATCTTCCCGAACCCCCACACTCCTGGTGGAGTGGCCGAGAGGCGAGGCAACGGCCTGCAAAGCCGTCTACACGGGTTCAAATCCCGTCTCCACCTCCAAGGACGATTAGCTCAGCGGGAGAGCGCTTCCCTGACACGGAAGAGGTCACTGGTTCAATCCCAGTATCGTCCACTGGATCTTGGTGAGAGCCGATGAAGATCGGCTTCATGGAGATCGTCCCGCGCGATTAGCTCAGCGGGAGAGCGCTTCCCTGACACGGAAGAGGTCACTGGTTCAATCCCAGTATCGCGCACGCAGTACACAGCGGAAGCCGGAGACGGCGGACGCCGTGCGCAGCACACGCGGGAACCCCGCGCGATTAGCTCAGCGGGAGAGCGCTTCCCTGACACGGAAGAGGTCACTGGTTCAATCCCAGTATCGCGCACCACCCACGAAGCCCCCGGCCGTCTCCACGGCCGGGGGCTTCGTCGCGTGCGTCACTCAGGCACTCAGGCACTCAGGCACTCAGGCACTCAGGCACTCAGGACGAGAAGAGCATGTGGCCGAAGCTCTTGTGGCGCTTGTGGTGGCCGTAGTGACCGCCGTGGCCGCCGTGCGGGGCGCCCCAGGCGGGTGCCGGGGCCGCGGGGTAGGGCTGCGGGGCGGCCGGGGGCGCGGGGGGCGGCGGTGCCTGCTGGCCCCACTGGGCCTCAAGCCGGGTCAAGGACTCGAGCTCGCCGTAGTCCAGGAAGATGCCGCGGCAGTTGTTGCACTGCTCGATCTGGACGCCATTGCGGTTGTACGTGTGCATCGGTGCGTGGCACTTGGGGCACTGCATGGACGGCTCAACTCCTCGCCGGTGGTGACTGCTTCACCGGGCCTCTGCCCGGCTTCGGTGCGTTGCACCCTACTTCGTCACCTCCGGTGCCAACTCGACCGGTACGGCGGCCACTCCGGCCATCCGGTCGCAGGCGTCGACCAGGGCCTGCTCGATCTCGTCCAGAGGACGACCCGCGGCGACGGCCTTGACCACCGCCAGGGCCGCGGTCTGTGCGGTCAGGGCGCGGGCCGGGGTGTCGAGCACCGGCCAGGGGTCGGCGCCGTCCGCGGGGAGCGCGCGGCCTCCCGCCCGGCGGTAGGTGTCCAGGAAGCGGGTCCACTCCTCGGGGGAGAGCAGCCCGCAGGCGTACCAGGCCGCGGGGCGCGCCAGGTCCCAGGCCGGGTCTCCCGTGCCGAGGTCGTCCACGTCGATGAGCCGCCAGCCGCGGCCCTCGGTGCGTACGAGCTGGCCGAGGTGCAGGTCTCCGTGGCAGAGCCCCCGCCGTCCCGCGGGGGCGGGGGCCTCGCCGCGGGCCCAGGGCGGCAGGGCCGCCCATGCGCGCAGGACCGGGGGCACGGCGGGATGCGGGCCCGCGGCGCGGAGCCTGGCCATGGCGCGGGCGGCCTTGGCGGGTCCCCGCATCTCCGGCAGGGGCTGCGGCAGGGCCGCCGGGTCGGTGGCGTGCAGGCCCGCGAGCAGCGTGGCGGCGGCTTCCCAGGGCGCGGCGTCGGGGTCGTCGCGGTCCACGGGGGTGCCGTGCGGCCAGAACGTGACGAGGCGGCCGTGCAGGGGCGCGGGCGCCTCGCGCAGGGGCGGCAGGAGCAGCCCGGGAAGCCGGGCGGCCACCCCGAGCCGCACGGTCAGGGCCCGCTGGCCGGTGCCGGGCGCGTGCGCCTTCGCGACCACGTCGCCATGGCGTACGACCTGGGCGTCGTCCCGCTCGGCGAGCACGGCGTCCCCGCCGCAGCGGCACGTCCCGCCGGGCGGGCGGGCCGCATCCCGGTGAGCCACGCTGCGGGCCTCGGAGGTGAGCGCGGGCAGCAGGGTGGTCATCACGGGAGCCGAGGGTATGCCGCGGGGCGGGCGGGGGCGACGGAGGGGCGGCTCTCCGTGGGGGCTGCGCCTCGGGCGGGCCTTCGGGCGTCTCCGCAGCGGCACGTCCCGCCGGGCGGGCGGGCCGCATCCCGGTGAGCCACACTGCGGGCCTCGGAGGTGAGCGCGGGCAGCAGGGTGGTCATCACGGGAGCCGAGGGTATGCCGTGGGGCGGGCGGGGGCGACGGAGGGGCGGCTCTCCGTGGGGGCTGCGCCTCGGGCGGGCCTTCGGGCGTCTCCGCAGCGGCACGCCCCGCCGGGCGGACGGGCCGCATCCCGGTGAGCCACGCTGCGGGCCTCGGAGGCGGCGGGGCGGGCGAGGGCGACGTGGGGGCGGCTCTCCGTGGGGGCTGCGCCTCCCGGGCGGGCCGCCGGGCGTCTGCACAGGCGTCGGCCGCCGCCGAGCCGGGCGGTCGAGCGGCTCGGCGGCGGAGGGCGGGGCTCCGTCGGTCCATCGCTCGTCCGGTGGTGTCACTCCGACGTCGACCCGTGCGGTGCCGCTCGACGGGGCGCGGGACTCGCTCGGCCGGGTCGGCCGGTTCCGTGCCCCGCGTGGCGGCGGCGGCCGGTGCCACGGCCCTCACCATCGGCGCCCTCGGCGACAGCACCGGCGGAGCGGCGACAAGCCGGCCAGCGCCTACCGCCCCTGAGCGGCAGGGCTGACCCCGCGCGGGCCCGTCCCACGCGGGACCTGACCGCGCGCATGGCAATGCCCGCGCAGCTCCCCAGCTGCGCGGGCATTCTGCCGTCCGCCGCACCCCCGTCCCCACGGGGTTTCCTGGCCGGATGTCCCCGCCCGGACCGCTCTTCCGGGCCTGGGGCGCCGCTCAGCGCCCCAGCATCACGCCCACGGACGACGCTTGTGTGACCACTGCCTCCCAGCCGCCGAAGACGACTACGAGCAGGGCCGCCAGGGGAAGGACCATCGCCGTCGCCACCAGGGGGTGGCGCGTGCCGGAGGGGCGGACGCCGAACGCCGAGACCTTGCGACCCCGGGTGCGGATCAAGGTCCGCGGTGCGATGTCCGCCATGGTTCCTCTCCTGACCGATCTCGATGTGGCTCTGGCAGCGGCGGGTGCTTGACCTCGGGGGACGAGTGCTGCACCCGCCGCTTGACCTCAAATCTAGGTCCGCGGGCGATGCGGCACGTCATGCCCTCGTACCGATTGGCTGGCCTCCCGGAGGATGAGCGGCGTCCGTCCGCGTACTCCTGTAGTTGGAGACGAAGTCCTACGTCTCAGGGTCTTCCCGTAGAGGACGGCGCCGCGGCTCCGGGGTACGTCCCCCTTCGGGGTCGCACCGCGGAGCGCGGGAGCACTCCCACGGGTGACTTCGCTCACTCCCCCCGCTCCCCCGCGCACCGCCGTCTCCGCCCGGCGGCCCGCCCCGGCCGCCGCCTCCGCGCACGTCCGTGCCGGGCCCCCGGCGTCCACGGCTTGCCCCGCACGGTCACCCCGCACGCGATCAATCCCCCTCCGTCGGCGGATGGTTGGAGATCGGGCCGGCCGCAACGGCCTTGCGCGCCACGCCCCCTGACCGCTCTTCGAGTCCTCTCACCCGGCACTGACAATCCGTCGGCCGACGAGGGCGCGGCCTCTGCACGACCCCGGCCGTGGAAACGTAAGCTGTGGCTCGTCAAACGGACCGGGTAGCGGGGATGGACATGGCGATGATGCGGCTCCGGCGCGAGGACCCGCGTGTCGTCGGCTCGTTCAGGCTGCACAGGCGCCTGGGCGCCGGCGGCATGGGGGTCGTCTATCTGGGGTCGGACCGGAGGGGGCAGCGCGTCGCCCTGAAGGTGATCCGGCCCGATCTGGCGGAGGATCAGGAGTTCCGTTCGCGGTTCGCGCGGGAGGTCTCGGCCGCCCGGCGGATCAGGGGCGGGTGCACGGCGCGGCTCGTCGCCGCCGATCTCGACGCGGACCGGCCGTGGTTCGCCACGCAGTACGTCCCCGGGCCCTCGCTGCACGACAAGGTCGCCGCCGAGGGTCCGCTCGCGGCGGCCGACGTGGCCGTGGTCGGTTCGGCGCTCGCCGAGGGCCTGGTGGCCGTGCACGAGGCCGGTGTCGTGCACCGCGACCTCAAGCCGTCGAACATCCTGCTGTCCCCCAAGGGCCCGCGGATCATCGACTTCGGCATCGCCTGGGCCACCGGCGCCTCCACGCTGACCCACGTCGGCACGGCCGTCGGCTCCCCCGGCTTCCTCGCGCCGGAGCAGGTGCGCGGCGCCGCCGTCACGCCCGCCACCGACGTCTTCGCGCTCGGCGCGACGCTCGCCTACGCGGGCATGGCGGACTCCCCCTTCGGCCACGGCAGCTCCGAGGTCATGCTCTACCGGGTGGTGCACGAGGAGGCGCAGCTCCGTGGCGTGCCGGACTCCCTGGCTCCGCTGATCAGGGCGTGCCTCGCCAAGGACCCGGAGGAGCGGCCCAGCACGCTGCAGCTCTCGCTGCGGCTCAAGGAGATCGCCGCCCGCGAGGCGCAGGGCCTCGGCGACCCGCGCCCACCGGCGCCGCGCCAGGACCTCGACCGGCCCACGGGCCGCCTCGCCGAGAGCTACACGGACCAGCAGACCCAGCGGCGCTCCCCGCCGGGCGCCACGCCCCCGCCGCGCGGCGGCCCCTCCCGTACCGGCCCCTCCCGTACCGGCGCATCCCGTACCGGCGCGTCGCGGACCGGCTCCTCCCGTACGGGTGCCTCATCCCGTACGGGTGCCTCGTCGCGTACCGGCGGCTCCCGTACCGGATCGCGGTCCTCGGCGCCCCGCAACGCCACGCGGTCGGGCAAGCGGCCTGCTCCCCGCAGCGGCACGGGCCGCCCCGGTCAGCGCACCACGCGGGCCGGGCTGCCCAGGCCCGCCAACCCCCGGCTGCTGCGGCAGCGGCTCACGGTGTTCGTCATCGTGACGCTGCTCGTGGCGCTCGGCATCGCGGCGGCCCAGGGGTGCCAGGGGCCCGCGCGGGGCCTGGGCGGCGGCGATCAGGACGTACGGGAGCGGGCGGTGTCCTCGTCGGTGCGGGGCCAGGTCGTGCCTCAGCCGGTCCACGCCGCGCACGGGTAGCGCGGGCGGGCGGCACACCGCCCGCCGTGTCAGGCCGCGCCCGCGGTGCCCGACGCCTCTTCAGGCGCGGGCCCCGGCCTCAGAGTTCCGGGCGGCCCGTCGCCACCGCGTAGAACGCGACCGCCGCCGCCGCGCCCACGTTCAGCGAGTCCACGCCGTGGGCCATCGGGATGCGGACCCACTCGTCGGCGGCGACCAGGGCCTGCCTGGAGAGGCCCTCGCCCTCGGCGCCGAGCATCAGGGCGACACGGTCCATGCGGTGGGGCGCCACCTCGTCCAGCGACTTCGCCTTCTCGTCCGGGGTGAGGGCGAGCAGGTCGAAGCCGGCCTCGCGCACCCCGTCCAGGCCCTTCGGCCAGGATTCGAGGCGCGCGTACGGGACGGAGAAGACCGCGCCCATCGAGACCTTCACCGAGCGGCGGTAGAGCGGGTCCGCGCAGTCCGGGGAGAGCAGGACGGCGTCCATGCCGAGCGCCGCGGCCGAGCGGAAGATGGCGCCGATGTTGGTGTGGTCGTTCACCGCCTCCATGACGACCACCCGGCGGGCGGTCGCGAGCAGTTCGCCGGCCGTGGGCAGCGGCTTGCGCTGCATCGAGGCGAGGGCACCCCGGTGCACGTGGTAGCCGGTGACCCGCTCGGCGAGCTCCGGGCTCACCGCGTACACGGGGGCCGGGAGTTCGTCGATGACGTCGCGCATGACGTCGACCCACTTGGCCGAGAGCAGCATCGAGCGCATCTCGTACCCGGCGTCCTTGGCCCGTCTGATGACCTTCTCGCCCTCCGCGATGAACAGGCCCTCCGCCGGCTCGCGTCTGCGGCGCAGCTCGACGTCGGTCAGGCCCGTGTAGTCGCGCAGGCGGGGGTCGTCGGGGTCGTCGACGGTGATGAGATCAGCCACAGGGTGATACTGCCTTGTCCGGGGTGTGGTGCCAACGGCACGGAACGTGTTCTGTTACCGCTGGTTACGCGAGGGGGTGTCAGGGCGTCGCGCCAGGGGCTCCTTGAGCGTCACGCGAGGGGTTCGGGGCCCACCCGTACGACGTCGCCGACGACGATGACGGCCGGGGGCCGCACCTCGTGGACGCGGACCGCTTCGGCGACCGTGGCGAGCGTCGCGTCGACGCGGCGCTGGGCGGCCGTCGTGCCCTCCTGGACGAGGGCGAGCGGGGTCTCGGGCGAGCGGCCGTGGGCGATCAGGGTCTCGGCGATCCTGCCGATCTTGTCGACGCCCATCAGGATCACGAGGGTGCCGCGGAGCCTGGCCAGGGCCGTCCAGTCGACGAGGGAGCGCTCGTCGTCAGGGGCCACGTGGCCGCTGACCACGGTGAACTCATGGGCGACGCCCCGGTGCGTGACCGGGATGCCCGCGGCCGAAGGCACCGAGATCGAGCTGGAGATGCCGGGGACGACCGTGCAGGCGATGCCCGCCTCGGCCAGCGCCTGCGCCTCCTCCATGCCGCGCCCGAAGACGTAGGGGTCGCCGCCCTTGAGCCTGACGACCGCCTTGCCCTGCTTGGCGTGCTCGATCAGGGCGTCGTTGATCGCCTCCTGGGCCATGAAACGGCCGTACGGGATCTTGGCGGCGTCGATGACCTCGACGTGCGGCGGGAGTTCGTCGAGCAGGTCGCGGGGACCGAGCCGGTCGGCGATGACGACGTCGGCCGCGGCGAGCAGCCTGCGGCCGCGGACCGTGATCAGGTCGGGGTCGCCGGGGCCGCCGCCGACGAGGGCCACCCCGGGGGTGCGGATACGGTGGTGCGGCGCGACCAGGCTGCCGTCGCGCAGGCCCTCCACCACCGCGTCGCGGATGGCCGCGGTGCGGCGCGGGTCGCGGTCCTGGACGTCGCTGGAGAGGACGGCCACGGTGACGCCCTCTGAGCGGCCGGTGGCCGGGGTCCAGGCGGTGGCCGCCTCGGCGTCGTCGGAGCGCACGCACCAGACGCGGTGCGCCTCCGCCTCGGCCGAGGCGCGGGTGTTCGCCTCGTCGTCGCTGGTGGCGATCAGGGCGTACCAGGCGTTCCGCAGGTCGCCGTCCTCGTAGCGGCGCCTGACCCAGGTGATCTCGCCCGCGTCGGCCATCGCCTCGACGGACGGCTTCGCCGAGGGCGACACGAGGAGGACGTCGGCGCCTGCCTTGATCAGGGCCGGCAGGCGGCGCTGGGCCACCTGGCCGCCGCCGAGGACGACGACGCGGCGTCCCGCGAGGCGGAGGCCTACGGGGTAGGCGGGGTGTTCGGCCATGGCTCTGTGGCTCCTCGTGCGGGGCGTTGCGGCTGCCGCTGCGGCGGTGGAGCGGCGGATGGGGGTGACGTGCGGGTTCAGTATGGCCGGGGCGGATCGGGGTGTCGTTCCCCGAGGCCGCGCCTGCCCGAAAAAGGGCGATTGGCCGGGGCCTCCGTGACGGCGGGTGCCCGGGGCCTCCGTCGTGCGCGGGAAGCGGGCCGCGCGTACCCGCCGGTTCCGCCGTGCCCGCCCGGGAACGGGGGGCACGGCGGTTCGGACGTCCGCGCCGGAGCGGCGCTACTTCTCGGTGACGCCCGCCGAGTCGAACGTGGCCACCTCGTGCATCACGCGGGCCGCGCTCTGCACGACCGGCAGCGCGAGGAGCGCGCCCGTGCCCTCGCCGAGACGGAGGTCCAGGTCGACCAGGGGGCGCAGGCCCAGCTTGTTCAGGGCCGCCACGTGGCCGGGCTCGGCGCTGCGGTGGCCCGCGATGCAGGCCGCGAGGACCTCGGGGGCGATGGCGCGGGCCACCAGGGCGGCGGCGCCCGCGCTCACGCCGTCCAGGATCACCGGCGTCCGCAGGGACGCGCCGCCGAGGAGGAGGCCCACCATGGCCGCGTGCTCCAGGCCGCCGATGGCCGCGAGGACGCCGATCGGGTCCGCCGGGTCCGGCTGGTGGAAGTCGAGGGCGCGGCGGACCACCTCGATCTTGCGGGTGTGCATCTCGTCGTTGATGCCGGTGCCGCGGCCGGTGACCTCGGCCGGGTCGGTCTCGGTGTAGACGGAGATCAGGGCCGCGGAGGCGGTGGTGTTCGCGATGCCCATCTCACCGGTGAGCAGCGCCTTGTTGCCCGCCGCCACGAGGTCGCGCGCCGTCTCGATGCCCACCTCGATGGCCGCCTTGACCTCTTCGCGGGTCAGGGCGGGGCCGGTGGTCATGTCGGCGGTGCCCGCGCGCACCTTGCGGGGCAGCAGGCCCGGCGTGGCGGGGAGTTCGCAGGCCACGCCGACGTCGATGACGCAGACCTCGGCGCCCACCTGGTTGGCGAAGGCGTTGCAGACCGCGCCGCCGCCGAGGAAGTTGGCGACCATCTGCGCGGTCACCTCCTGGGGCCAGGCGGTGACGCCCTGGGCGTGCACGCCGTGGTCGCCCGCGAAGATCGCGACGGCCGCGGGCTCCGGTACCGGCGGCGGGCACATCCGCGACAGGCCGGAGAGCTGTGCGGAGATGATCTCCAGCATGCCGAGCGCGCCCGGCGGCTTCGTCATCCGCTTCTGGCGTTCCCATGCCTCGCCGAGCGCCTTGGCGTCCAGCGGGCGGATGTTGGTGACCGTCTCGGCGAGCAGGTCGTGCGGGTCCTCGCCGGGCAGGGCGCGGCGGCCGTACGTCTCCTCGTGGACGACCCAGGAGAGCGGGCGGCGCTTGGACCAGCCGGCCTGCATCAGCTCGGGCTCGTCGGGGAACTCGTCGACGTATCCCACGCAGAGGTACGCGACCACTTCGAGGTGCTCGGGCAGGTCGAGGGCGCGGACCATCTCGCGCTCGTCGAAGAAGCTGACCCAGCCGACGCCGAGGCCCTCGGCGCGGGCGGCGAGCCAGAGGTTCTCGACGGCGAGCGCCGAGGAGTACGGGGCCATCTGCGGCTGGGTGTGCCTGCCGAGGGTGTGGCGGCCGCCGCGGGTGGGGTCGGCGGTGACGACGATGTTCACCGGGGTGTCGAGGATCGCCTCGATCTTCAGTTCCTTGAACTGCTTCGCGCGGCCCTTGGGCAGGGACTTGGCGTACGCGTCGCGCTGGCGCATGGCCAGCTCGTGCATCGAGCGCCGGGTCTCCGCCGACTTGATGACGACGAAGTCCCAGGGCTGGGAGTGGCCGACCGAGGGCGCGGTGTGCGCGGCCTCCAGGACGCGCAGCAGCACCTCGTGCGGGATCGGGTCGGAGCGGAAGCCGTTGCGGATGTCGCGGCGCTCGCGCATGACGCGCAGGACGGCCTCGCGCTCGGCGTCGTCGTAGCCGGGCGCGGCCGGGCCCGGCTCGGCCGCTTCCTCGTCGGCGACGAGGGGTCCGGGGGCCGCCGCCTCCGCCGCCTCCGCCGCCTCGGGGAACTCCTGGGCGACGACGGCCTCGGGGGCCTCGCCCGCCGGGACCGCGGCGGGCTCTTCGGCCTGCTGGGGTGCTTGGGCCACTTCGGTCACTTCAGTCACTTCGTTCGCTTCGATCGGTTCGAACGAGATGACTTCGTCGGCCTCGTCCAACTCTTCGGCCCGGTCGGCCGTGCCCGCGGCGGCCGGGAACCCGGCCGGGGCCACGACGGCGGCCGCCGGGTCCTGGACGGGCTCGGCGGTTTCGGACCCTGCCTCGGCCTCGGCACCGTCGCGCGGCCCCGGCACGGTCACGGCGGACCGTGCGGCTTCCTGGGCCCCCTCGGCCGACGGGCTCTCGGCGCCCGGCATCGGGATGGCTTCCGGGACGACGGCTTCCGGGACGGTCCGGGCCTCCGGGACCTCCGGGGCCTCCTGGTCCGCCTCGGTGGCGGCCACGGCCTCGGGCGCGGGCCGGGCTGCGGGGGCGGTCTCGGCCGCCGGCGCGGCGGGCACCTCAGGGGCGGCCGGCGCCTCAGGGGCGGCGGGCACCTCAGGGGCGGCGACGGCCTCGGGAGCAGCGGAAGCCTCAGGTGCGGCCTCGGCCTCGGCCCCGGGCGCGGCGACGGCCTCCGGCGCGGGCTCGACTGCCGGAAGGGGCTCGACCGCCGGAACGGGCTCGGCCTCCGGAACGGGCTCGGCCTCCGGGACGACGGACGCCTCAGGCGCGGCGGGAGCCTCGGCAGCGGCGGGAGTCTCGGCAGCCACCTGCGCCTCGGGGGCCGCCGGGACCTCGGCGGCGACGGCCTCCGGGGCAGCGGTGGGCTCCGGTACGGCTACGGCCTCCGGGACAGCGGAAGCGTCCGGCACGGCCGCGGCCTCCGGAGCAACAGCCTCCTCCCGCGGTACGACGACCGGCTGCGGAGGCGTGGGCGCCAGGTGAGGCGTGGTCGGCACGGTGCCCTCGACCGGGACGAACTCGCCGATCGGCATGGCCGGCTGGGCGCCGCCGAGCGACCCCTCCACCGGCGCGTAGGGCTCCTGCGGGGCCCCGGCCGGGTGGCCGCCCTCCGGCGCGAAGCCGGACTGTCCGACGAAGCCGTCGGCCTGCGCCTGCGGGCCCTGGGCGAACCCGGTCTCCTCGGGGTGCGGGAGCTGCGCGCTCTCCCACGGCTGCGCCGAAGCGACGGCGAACGTCGGCTGCTCGGCGCCGGGCGCCGCCTCCGCCGTCACCGGGAACGGCTCGGCCGCGGTCTCCTCGGGCCGCTGGCCGCCCGCGTGCGGTGCGTCCTGGGCGACGTACGGGGCCTGTGTGGCGTCCGGGACGCCAGTGGCAGCGGGGGCGTCCGGGGCAGCCGAGTCCTCCGGGACGACCGTTTCTCCAGTCACCGAAGCGACGGGCGCGGTGGACGCGGCTGACGTGACGGGAGCCTCTGCCTGCGGCTGAGCCGGCTGCTCCTGCGCGGCGGCGGGCTGCGGCTCCGCGGGGCCCCAGGGCGTACCCGGCTGCGGCGGGATCTCACCGAGCTGCGGTCCGGGCGGGGCGGCGTCGTCACGCGGGGTGTCGAGGTACTCGGGGCCGGTCGCCGGCGGTCCCGCGTGGCGCGTCGGCGCGGCGGGCTGCGCCGACGCGGGCCCCCGGTCGGCGAGCGAACGCACGGGCCCCGCCGAGGCGTCGGGCACCGCGGGGCCGGTCGGGCCGTGGTGGAGCGGGCGGCGGGGGCCCGGGTGGGAGGCGGCGCCGGGCATACGGACCCCGTTCAGGTCGACGGAGCCGCTGTCCCTGCCCGCGGTCTCGTGCGGGCCGGGGGCGTGGGCGGTCTGCGGCCGGGCCTGCGCCGCGGACTGCGACTCGCTCCAGGCGCCCTGCGAGCCCGGCATGAACAGCAGGTCGTCGTCATCGGCGGTGGACGCGGAGGGGTCGGGGGCCGTGAACGGATACGCACCCGGTGCGGGAACGCCCGGCTGCTGCGCCCCCATGCCCTGCGCGGGCCCGGAAGGTACACCGTTGCCTGCGCCCTCCGGCAGCCCCTCGCCCGGGACCTGGCCGGTGTCGGTCATGCGTAACCCCTCGCCCATCGGTTAGTGCTTCTTCGACCGCCCCGCCGCCTTCGGCCGGGGAGGCCCCATCGCCCGGAGCGGCGCACCATCCGCCCGTCATCCTCAACGAGCGTGTGCGCCGAGCGGCACGAACCGCTTACCGGACAGAGGTATTGTCCCGGTCGGTCCGCCGCCGTGGCAGCTTGATCGGCCACGGGCCGCTGTGGACTGCGCCACGTTGCGCGTCCTCCGGTGCTTGCCGTACCACACGCACCCCCCAGTACGGGTGGATTTTCCGGACCCCGGCCGACGGACCGCCGGACACCCGAGTGCGGTACAACGATCGGCCAGCCTACCCCGCGCCGGTGCGCAGCAGGGTCACGGGGAACGGTCCTGCAGACGGCCCGTGAGCAGGAACGCAACGGTCCGTTTCTCTTCCCGCCAGGCCCGTGTGTCGAGCTCCACGGACTGCAGCAGGGCGCACTCCACGCCGTACCCGTGCTCGCTCAGATCCCTGCCGATGAGTTCGGCGGCGTCGCGTGTCGCGGCGTGCGTCACGATGCGCTCGGGGCGGCGGTCGGCGACGGCGGAGACGACGGCCGCTCCCCCGCCCCCCACGCGTACGACGTCGGGTTCGGGCAGGTCCTCCAGGATGTGCGGCGCGACGCCGTGCACGGTCTGCGCCTGGACGCCGAAGCGGCGTACGGCCGCGGTGGTGCGGCCGAGGGCGTCGGCGTCCCTGTCGACGGCGATCACGGCGGCGCCGAAGCGTGCGGCCTCGGCGGTGAAGGCGCCGCTGCCGCAGCCGATGTCCCAGACGAGGTCTCCCGGGCGGGGGCCGGTGCGGGCGAGCTGGGCGGCCCGCAGCCGGTCGTTCTCCCCCTCGCCGAGCCAGACGTCACCGCCGTACTCGGCGGCGGGCAGCGCCCAGCCGCGCGGCGACGTGGCCGGCTCACGCCCGGCGATCCAGCCGGTGTCGGGCGAGGCGGCGGTGCCGCCGATGACGATGACGACGTTCGGGTCGCGCCAGGAGTGGTCGGCGGCCTTGTCGGAGGTGACGACGGAGACCTGTTCGCGCTCGGTGCCGAGTTCCTCGCAGATCACGAAGGTGCGGTGGACTCCCTGGAGCAGCAGGCCGAGTTCGGCGGGGCCCGCGCCGGGCGAGGTGAGGACGGCGACCTTGGGGTGGGCGCGGCAGACGTTGACGGCGCGGCGCAGCGTGCGGCGGTGGGCGACCACGACCTCGGCGTCGTCCCAGGGCATGCCCGCGCGGGCGAACGCCTGGGCGACGGAGGAGACGGCTGGCACCACTTCGACCTCAAGGCCGAACTCGGGGGCGCGCAGGGTGCGTACGACGCCGAAGAAGCCGGGGTCGCCGTCGGCGAGGACCACGGCGGTGCCGCGGTGGGCCGCGACGCGGCGGGCCGCGAGGCTCACGCTGCCGAGGCGGATTCGCTCGGCGCGGGCGGGGACCTCCTCCAGCGCCAGGTGGTGGGCGGCGCCCGCCACGAGCGTGGCGGCGTTGAGCGCGGAACGTGCCGCGGCGGTCAGCGGCGTGCCGTCCCAGCCGATCACCGTGACCCGGTCGGCCATCGTCGTTTCGTCTCCTGGTTCTCGCGGGTCGTGTGTGCGGGGGCGGTGACGCGGGGTGCGACCGCGCACGCGGCCAGGGGCGAGCGTACCTGCTGCGCGGCGTGTGCGCCGGGTGGCGCGGGCGGGTCGGGTGCGCCGGGGCGGCCCTGGTTCAGTTCCAGTCGGAGAAGGCGGAGAAGCCGCTCTCGGCGAGGCTCTCGGAGACGCCTTCCAGGTCTTCGGGGAGCAGGCTCCACACGATGAGGTCGGTGCGCACGTCGAGCCAGCCGCCGAAGGGGTCGCCGCCGTTTCTGACGCGGGCTATCCAGGCGCCGCGCAGGACGCCCTCGCTGATGCAGCCGATCTTCTGCGCGACCTGCTGGGCGGCGGCGTTGTCGGCGGCGGTGCGCAGTTCGATGCGCTCGAACCCGCGGTCGCGGAAGAGCCATTCGGCGGCGGCCAGCGCGGCCTCGGACGCGTAGCCCTCGCCGCGGGCCCAGGGGGCGACGACGTAGCTCAGCTCCGTCGAGCGCACCCGCCAGTCGGTGGCGCGGAGTCGGATGATGCCCACAAGGCGCTGGGTGAGGAACTCCGTGACGGCGAGGACGATGCCGCGGCCCTCGGTGCGCTCCGCGGGGGCAAGGCGGGTGATCCAGGTGCGGGCGTGTTCCTCGGTGTAGGGCTCGGGCACGGAGGTCCAGGCGGTGACGAGTTCGTCGTTCATCATCTCCGCGTACGCGGGGACGTCCGCCTCTTCGAGGGGGCGCAGCACCAACCGCTCCGTGCTGATGGAGACGTCGGGGAACACCGGATGTGCGGAGGAGCCCGAGGAGGCTGTTGTCATGCGCCGCTCCATAACCGTCTGAGACCTCGAGGACCTTCACCTTCAGGCCTTCCGAAGTGCCCAGCATGCAGCATGCACAGGCCCAGACGCACCACGGGGTCCTCTCCTCCGCCGGGAGGGGACCCCGTGGCCGCGGTGTCGGTGTCCCGTGCGCGGGACGCCGTTCAGCGCGCCGCGACGGGCAGGACGGAGCCCCGGTACTCGTCCTCGATGAACTTCTTCACCTCGGGCGACGTCAGCAGTTCCGCCAGCTTCGCGATCCGCGGATCGTCCTGCTCGCCCTTCCTGGCCGCGAGGACGTTGTTGTAGGGATTGCCCTTCGGGGACTCCAGGAGGATGGCGTCCTTCTTGGGGCTGAGCCCGGCGTCCAGCGCGTAGTTGTTGTTGATGACCGCCGCGTCGAGGTCGTCGAGCGAGCGCGGGAGCTGCGCGGGGTCGAGCGGCTTGATCTCCAGCTTCTTCGGGTTGGACGTGATGTCCTCGGGCGTGGCGGTGGAGCCGGCGCCCTTCTTGAGCCCGATGACGCCCCGTGAGGCGAGGAGCTGGAGCGCGCGGCCCTCGTTGGTGGTGTCGTTGGGGACGGCCACGGTCGCGCCGGGGCGGAGCGCGCGCACGTCGTCGGTCTTCTTCGCGTACACGCCCATGGGCGGCAGGTACACCTCGGTGACCGGCACCAGGTCCGTCTTCTTGGACGCGTTGAAGTCCTTGAGGTACGGGGTGTGCTGGTACAGGTTGGCGTCGAGTGAGCCCTCCTGGAGAGCGGTGTTCGGCGTGACGTAGTCCGTGAACTCCGTGATCTTCAGGTCGAGGCCCGCCTTCTCGGCGAGGTTGTCCTTGATGTACGCGAGGACTTCGCCGGCCGGGGTCGGGGTGGCCCCGACGACGAGCGTGTCGTCCGCGCCGCCGGAGCCGCCGTCCGTGCCCGCGCCGCACGCGGTGAGCCCCAGCGCGAGGGCGAGGGACCCGGCCGCGGCGGCGATGAGGGACGTACGCATGGTCAGAACGCCGCGACGACGGCGCCGTCGTACTTGTCCTCGATGAACTTCTTGACCTCGGGCGAGGTGAGGAGCTTGGCGAGCTTCTTCACGCGCGGGTCGTCCTCGTCGCCGTTCTTGACGGCGAGGAAGTTGCCGTAGGGGTTGCCCTCGGCCTTCTCGGCGACGATGGCGTCCTTGGCGGGGCTGAGCGCGGGCTTCGCCTCCAGGGCGTAGTTGCCGTTGATCACCGCGGCGTCGACGTCGCTCAGGCTGCGCGGCAGCGTCGGGGCCTCCAGCTCCTTGAACTTCAGGTTCTTGGGGTTCTTCGCGATGTCCTTGGGGGTGGCCTCGTAGCCGACGCCCTTCTTCAGCTCGATGAGCCCGTTGTCCGCGAGGAGCTTGAGGGCGCGCGCCTCGTTGGTGGTGTCGTTCGGGACGGCGACGGTGGAGCCGTTCTTCAGGTCGCCGAGCTTCTTGAGGCTCTTGGAGTACACGCCGAGCGGCTCCAGGTGAACCGTGGCTCCCCCGACGGGCACGATGTCCGTGCCGTTCTTCTTGTTGAAGTCGTCGAGGTACGGCTTGTGCTGGAAGTAGTTGGCGAAGACCTCGCCCTGCTGGACGGCGGTGTTCGGGGTGACGTAGTCCGTGAACTCCTTGACCTCGAGGTCGAGGCCCGCCTCCTTGGCGAGGTTCTTCTGGACGTACGACAGGATCTCGCCCTGCGGCGTCGGGGTGGCGGCGACGATGAGCGGGCCGTCCTTGTCCCCGGCGGAGCCCTTGTCGGAGCCGCAGGCGGAGAGCCCGAGGGTGAGGGCTCCGGCGGCGAGGACAGCGGTGGTGATCTTGGCGGTGTTACGCACGAAAAGTGCCTTTCTCCATGGGTGGTGCCGCCCCGCCGGGTGGGCGGGGAAGACTGCGGGGGTGCCCCGGTCAGCCGGTCTTGGTGGTCGTCTCGGCGGCGGCGGTGCCGGGCAGGGCGCCGCGCAGCGGCCGGAAGAGCAGCAGCGGGGCCGAGCCGCCGCCGCGCTTGTGCAGCCTGCGGGCGGTGTAGTCGCCGATGAACTGGATGACCGAGATGACCACGGCGAGGATCGCGACGGTGATCCACATCAGCTCGGTCTCGAAGCGCTGGTAGCCGTAGCGCAGAGCGAGGTCGCCGAGGCCGCCGCCGCCGACCGTGCCGGCCATGGCGGAGTAGCCGATGAGCGCGACGACGGTGGTGGTGGCGCCGGAGATCAGCGAGGGCAGTGACTCGGGGACGAGCACCTTGCGTACGACGGTCCAGGTGGAGCCGCCCATCGACTGCACGGCCTCGACGAGTCCGCCGTCGACCTCGCGGACGGAGGTCTCCACCAGGCGCGCGAAGAACGGGATGGCGCCGACGGCGAGCGGCACGAGGGCGGCCTCGCGGCCGATGGTGGTGCCGGTGATCCAGCGGGTGAAGCCCATCAGGGCCACCATCAGGATGATGAAGGGCATCGAGCGGGCGATGTTCACGACCTGCCCGATGACCTTGTTGAGCACGGCGTTCTGGAGGAGCGCGCCGCGCTCGGTGAGGACGAGCAGGACGCCGAGCGGCAGTCCGGCGACGACGGCGATGAGCGTCGACCAGCCCACCATGTAGAGGGTGTCCCAACAGGCCTGCTCCAGCAGGGGCTGCATCTCCGACCAGGTCATTCGGCACCTTCCTTGACCAGCAGCGGTTCGCTCTTCGGCGTCGGTACGGGGTCCTCGCCCGCGATGTCGACCTGGAGGCCCTGCTCGCGCAGGAACCCGATCGGGACGACGTTGTCCTCGAAGCGGCCGGGCAGCTCGATGCGCATCCGGCCGACCTGCTTGCCCGCGACGGTGTCCATCGCGGCGCCGAGGATCGAGATGTCGATGTTGTACGTGCGCGAGAGCTGGGAGATGACGGGCCGGGTCGCGGCCTCGCCGAGGAACGTCACGTCGACGACGGTGCGGTCATCGCCCGTGGTCTCGCCGCTGACCGGGAAGAGCGCGGCGGCCAGCTCCGAGCCGGGCGTCGCGAGCAGTTCGCTGACGGTGCCGGACTCGACGATCCGCCCGCGCTCCATGAGGGCGGCGGAGTCGCAGACGCTCTTGACGACGTCCATCTCGTGGGTGATGAGCAGGACGGTCAGGCCGAGCTGCTGGTTGAGGTCGCGCAGGAGCTGGAGGATGGAGCGGGTGGTCTCCGGGTCGAGGGCGCTGGTGGCCTCGTCGGAGAGCAGTACCTTCGGGTCGCCGGCGAGGGCGCGGGCGATGCCGACGCGCTGCTTCTGGCCGCCGGAGAGCTGCGCCGGGTAGGACCTGGCCTTGTCGGCGAGGCCGACCAGGTCGAGCAGTTCGAGGGCCTTGCGGGAGCGCGCCTGCCCCGAGAGGCCGAGGATTTCGAGCGGCAGCTCGATGTTGTCCTGCACGGTGCGCGAGGACAGCAGGTTGAAGTGCTGGAAGACCATGCCGATGCGGCTGCGGGCCTCGCGCAGCTCCTTGCCCGCGCGCGGGCCGCGGCCGGCGAGGGCGGTGAGGTCCTGCCCGGCGACGGTCACGGTGCCGGAGGTGGGGCGCTCCAGGAGGTTGACGCAGCGGATCAGGGAGGATTTGCCGGCGCCGGACTGGCCGATGACGCCGTACACCTCACCCTCGCGGACGTGCAGGTCGACTCCGTCGAGAGCGGTTACTTCACGACCGCGTGAGCGGTAGACCTTGGTGAGGCCGGAAGTGGTGATCACAGGGGATTCCGTCACTGTCGAGTGCGCGGCGCGGAGGTGGCCGGGCACGGGGCATTCGTTCGGAACGCGGCACGGTTCTCGCGGTGGCGAGGTGAACCGGAGGACGTGTGCGCGGGGCGGGCTCGCTTCCTGCGTCGGTACGGCTTACGTCGCGTACGTCGTGCAGGGGCGCGGCACAGCGGCTTCGCTTCGGGGCGCGAGGCTCAGAGGTGGTGCGGGGGCCCTCAGAAGGCGCACATTCGACACATACAACGAGCACCGGGCGTCGTCATCGCCTCGGTCGCAAGGGTGCGGCTGCTCGTCGTGGTCATGGGCCAAGTAAAACACGCGTGAGACGCCCGGCCGCCACCGCTGTCCGGAATGCGGACAGCGGTGGGACGGGCGCGGACGACGGGTACGGGCCGGCCGGCCGCGGGGGGAGATCCCCCGCCGGTCCGCCGTGGCCTGCGCCGATGCGGTGGAGAGGACTCCGGGCGGCCTCGTCCGCCACCGGTTCGGGGCGCGGCGCGCTGTGGTCAACGCCACGGTCGGCCCGCGGAGGTCTCCGGGGGCACGCGCATCGGGTCAAAGGGGCCGTAATAAAGTCACGGGCATGCTTGACGCCCTGACGATCGCGACCGCCGTGGCCGCGCTCGCCCTCGCCGCCTGGTGCGGTCTCGCCGCCTACCGCGACCAGCCGACCAAGGACTGGCACTTCATCGGCATGGGCGTGGTGACCTTCCTCGCCCTGGTCCAGCTGGTCGTGGGCATCGTCCTGCTCGCCCGCGGGGAGGACCCGGAGCAGGGCACGACGATCTTCGTGGCGTATCTGCTCGGCTCCTTCGCCTGCGTCCCCGCCGCGGGCTTCATGTCCCTGGCCGAGCGCACCCGCTGGGGCTCCGTGACGGTCGCCGCGGGCGGTGTGGTCCTCGCCGTGCTCGAAGTGCGGCTCTACGACATCTGGGGTGGCTGAGATGACCGTGACCGAGCCCGACGAGAACGGGGCGCCCGCGGACCGCCGCGCACAGAAGCTGATCACGGGCCCCGGCATCCTGCTGCTCTGGCTGTACGGCGTGATGGTCGTCGGCGCGGTGTCGCGCTCCGCCGTGCAGATCTCCACGGACTTCGGCAGGGCCCCGCTCGCCTACTCGCTCTCCGCGCTCGCGGGCCTCGTCTACGGCTTCATCACGTACTCGCTGGTGCGCGGCGGGGACACGGCCCGCAGGGCGGCGCTGGTGTGCTGCGCCGCCGAGCTGGTCGGCGTGCTGGGCGTCGGCGCCTGGACCCTCGCGGAGCCCTCCGCCTTCCCCGACGCCACGGTCTGGTCGGACTTCGGGATGGGCTACCTGTTCATCCCGGTGATCCTGCCGGTGACGGCGATCTTCTGGCTGCGGAGGGCCCGCCGGGCCGCGCCCCGGTAGGGACGCGGAGGACACCGGCGGCGGAGCGCTAGGCGCTGGTCACGAAGGCGTCGGCCGGGGCGTCCTTGGCGAGCGTGATCCGGGTGAGCCGTTCGTTCACGTACTCCGTGCTCACGGTGGCGTACCCGTGCTTGCGGTAGAGCTGGAGGTTCTGCTCGCTGCGGTGGCCGGACAGGAGCTGGAAGCACTTCGCGGCGCCGAGGCGCCGCTCCACCGCGTCGAGGAGCCGCCCGCCGAGGCCGTGCCGCTGCATGCGCGGATGGACGATGAGCTTGCCGATGCGGGCCGTGCCGTCCGCGTCGACCGTGCCGCGCACCGAGGCCACCACCTCGTCGCCGAGGCGCGCCACGAGCACCGTCCCGGACGTCAGCTCGGCCCTGATGGAGTCGAGGGTCTGGGTCAGCGGCTCGATCGAGTAGTCGCCGTAGAGCTCCGCCTCGCCCTGGTAGCAGAGGTACTGCAGTTTGAGGATCTGTTCGGCGTCCGCTTCGGCCGCCGCCGAGATGGTCACGCTCATGCCCATGTGTGCATGCCTCCCGCTCACCTGCTCCACCGGTTGTCCCTCACTCCCTTCCCCACGGGCCGGGAGACGCAACCTCTGCCGCGAGCATTCTGCGCAGGCATCCCAGGCATCGGGAACGTTCCGGCCCCAGACTCCCCTGTGACATTCCCAACGCTCCTGCGATTTCGCGGTAGGTGAGGTCTCTGGGGGACAGAAGCGCAGCCATGAGGCGGGGGCAGCGGCCCGGCAGCCTGCGGACCGCGGCGTGCAGGGCGGCACGCCGGTCGGCCCACAGGACGCGGTCCTCGGGGCCGCGCCGGTGGTCGTCGGCGGGCTCGCCCGCGTAGCCGGTCTCCCGCCCGGCGGCACGCCGGCTGCGGCGGGCCTCGGCCCGGACGGTGCCGCGCAGCCACAGCGCGGGGTCGGCGGGCGGCCCCTCGGCCGCGAGGCGCTCGATGAGCCGCAGCCACACCGTCTGCTCCAGGTCGCCGGGGTCGGTGCCGGGGCCGAGGGTCTCGGCGGACGCCTCGGCGGCGAGCAGCGGCAGCAGGGCGCGGATGAGCGCGGGCAGGGCCTCGTACGTCATGCACGGCGGGACGCGCCGCTCCCGGACGAGGTTTCCGGAGCGGCGCTTCCTCACCCCGAGAGGGGTCGGGACGGTCAGTCGTTGACGAAGTCCGCGGCCGCGAGGAGCGCGGTGTCGCAGTTGTCGGAGAAGATGCCGTCGATGCCCGTCTCGAAGTAGGCCTTGAAGGCGCCGAAGGCGTCGCCGTAGGCGCTCGGGTCGGTGCCCTTCCTGAAGTTCACCGGCAGGAAGGTGTTCTCGTTGCGCATCGTGTACGGGTGCAGGATCAGCCCCGCGGCGTGCGCGTCCCTGACGAGCGTGGTCGGGGTGCCGAGGGTGCCGTCGGACTTGCGCGGGATGACCAGGTCCAGGGTCGGACCGATGCCCTGCGCGTATCCGGCCATCCACCGCAGGCCCTTGGGCGTGACCAGGTCGGCGACGGTGCGCGGGTCGCCCGCCTCCACGAAGTCCCAGGGGCGCGAGGCCGCGCCGGACAGGAGGACGACGCGCGGCGCGGAGACCAGCTTGGCCAGGCGCTGGATGCTGCTGGGCTCGAAGGACTGGAGGAAGTTCGGCGAGTTCTTCTTGTGCCTGCCGTAGCGGCGCAGCAGCTTGGCGAGCGGTTCCTCAAGGCCGAGACCCAGCTTGCGGAAGTAGGTGGGGTGCTTGGTCTCGATGTGCAGCCAGATCTCCTTGCCCCGCTTGCGGCCCTCCTTCTCGGCCCACCGGAAGACCTCCTCCAGGGTGGGCACCTCCCAGCGGCCGTCGTAGAGGGTGTTGTGCCGGCGCGTGCCCGGGATGCGCTCCTTGGCGCGCAGCGTCTTCAGCTCGGCGAGCGTGAAGTCCTCGGTGAACCAGCCGGTGAGCGAGGCGCCGTCCACGGACTTCGTGGTCTTGCGGGAGGCGAACTCGGGGTGCGCCGCGACGTCGGTGGTCCCGGTGATGTCGTTCTCGTGACGGCACACCAGGTGGCCGTCCTTGGTGGGCACGACGTCCTGCTCGATGACGTGCGCGCCCATGTCCAGGGCGAGCTGGTAGGCGCCGAGCGTGTGCTCGGGCCGGTAGCCGCTCGCGCCCCGGTGCGCGACGACGGTCGGCTTCGGCAGGCTCTTGTATCCGCCCCCGCCGCGCCCGTGCCCGTGCCGCGCGTCGGCTCTCGCCACGCCGGGCAGCCCGATCGCGGCTGTTCCCGCGCCGAGGACCGCCGCCCCCAGTACCGCGCGCCGACCCCGGTCCGTCCCCGGCTGCTGCTGACCCGACTCCTGCGTCGCCATTGGCGCTCCTCCCGATGTACCGCTGCCTTGCACCTGACAAAGCGGGACTGATCGTAGGTGGCCGCGAGTGGCCGGAGGGAGACCCTGGACGGAACGTCAGGATGACGCGGCATGGCGAATGGGCGCACGATGGAGGGGACAGGCGCGTGAAACGTCCCGCTACGCAGAGAGAAGTGTGTGCGTGACAAGGACCACTGCTTCGGGCCACACCCGTCGCACGGGGATACCGTCTTCGCGAGGGCCACGCTCCCGGCGGCGCCACGCGGGGCGGGGTCAACACTGCGTGTCGAGGGCGTGAACCCGATGTGCGAGAGGCGGTGACCCGCGAGTACCGTACTCACCTGCACTTACCCGTCGCTTACTCGTCGACCCGTTGAACCCGGAGGGCTCGTTGTCCCGTCTAGCGCTCATCAAGGCAGTGCTCGGACCGATCTTGCGCCTGATGTTCCGTCCACGGGTAGAAGGCGCCGAGAACATCCCCGGGACCGGACCGGTCATTCTGGCCGGAAACCACCTGACGTTCATCGACTCGATGATCCTGCCGCTGGTGACCAACCGCCCGGTGTACTTCATCGGCAAGGACGAGTACGTCACCGGCAAGGGCTTCAAGGGCCGCCTCATGGCGTGGTTCTTCACGGGCGTCGGCATGATCCCGGTGGACCGCGACGGCGGTCGCGGCGGGGTGGCCGCGCTGATGACGGGGCGCCGCATCCTCGACGACGGCAAGGTCTTCGGCATCTACCCCGAGGGCACGCGCTCCCCCGACGGGCGGCTCTACCGGGGCCGTACGGGCATCGCCCGGCTGACCCTGATGACCGGCGCGCCCGTCGTCCCCTTCGCGATGATCGGCACGGACAAGCTCCAGCCCGGCGGCAAGGGCGTGCCGCGCCCCGGCAAGGTGACGGTCCGCTTCGGCGAGGCGATGGAGTTCTCCCGGTACGACGGCATGGACCGCGACCGCTATGTGCTGCGGGCCGTGACGGACTCCGTGATGACGGAGGTCATGCGGCTGTCCGGCCAGGAGTACGTGGACATGTACGCCACGAAGGCCAAGGCTGCGTAGCCCTGCGGGGCTTGAGCGGTTCCGCCCCCCGGTTCTCCGTCTGCCGGTGCGTCGTCGCTGGTCGCGCGGTTCCCCGCGCCCCTGAACCATGGCCCTGGGCGCCGTCTCGTGGGCCGTGCGCCGCGGCGGGCTTTCAGTGCTCGACCCCGTCCTCCAGTTTCTGGCCCTTCAGCAGGAACCACGCCACCACGGCCGTGGCCAGCAGGACCGCCGCCCCCACGCCGGAGGCGAACCGCAGGCCGTCCACGAAGGACGCCTGGGCCGCGTGCAGGAGTGCCTCCGCCTCGTGGGGCGGCAGGTTCTGCGCCGATTCGACCGCGCCGCCCAGTGACTCGTGGGCGGCCGACGCCACGTCGGGCGGGGTGCCCGCCGGCGCCGTGAAGTCGCGGTAGACGCCCGTCACGATCGAGCCGAGCAGGGCGATGCCGAGGGCCGCGCCCAGTTCGTACGCCGTCTCCGAGACCGCGGAGGCCGCGCCCGCCTGCTCCTTGGGCACGCTGGAGAGGATCACGTCGGCGGTCACGGTGAACGAGAAGCCCGCGCCGATGCCGACCACCAGGAGCGAGGCGCCGAGCAGCGGATAGCCGGTGTGCTGGCTCAGCCCCGTGAGCACCGCGAGCGAGAGCCCCACCGCCGCGAGTCCGCCCGCGACCACGATCCGTACGGAGAACCGCCGGGCCACCATGCCCGCGATCAGACCGGCGCCGACCGCCCCCACCGCGGCGGGCAGTTCGGCGAGGCCCGCCTCGAACGGCCTCCTGCCCTGCACGAGTTGCAGGAACTGGGAGAGGAAGAAGACCAGGCCGGAGAGGCCGAGCACGGTCAGCAGGTCGGCGAGGACCGCCCCGGAGAAGCCGCGGTGACTGAAGAGCCGCATGTCGAGGAGCGGTGCGCGCAGCGTGAGCTGACGGCGCACGAACCAGGTGAGCGCGGCCACGCCGATCACCGCGGCGGCCGCCGCGTCCCAGCGGAGGCCGTGCGCCGCCGCCTCCTTGATGGCGTACACGACGGCGATCATGCCGACCAGGGAGAGCAGGACGCTCAGCAGGTCCCAGGGGCCCGGCGCCGGGTTCTTCGACTCGGGAAGCAGCTTGATGCCGACCAGGACGAGGACCGCCATCACCGGCAGGTTGATGAGGAAGACCGAGCCCCACCAGAAGTGTTCGAGCAGGAAACCGCCGACGACGGGTCCCACGGCGGCGCCCGCCGACGCCATGGCGCCCCAGATGCCGACGGCGAGGCTCCGCTCGCGCGGGTCGTGGAAGATGTTGCGGATCAGCGCGAGGGTGGACGGCATCAGGGTCGCGCCCGCGACGCCGAGCAGCGCGCGGGCCAGGATCATCAGCTCCGGGCTCGTGGCGTAGGAGTTGAGGACGGACACCGCGCCGAAGGCCACCGCCCCGCAGAGCAGCAGCTTCTTCCGGCCGATCCGGTCGCCGAGGCTGCCCATGGAGACGAGCAGGCCGGCGATGACGAAGGAGTAGACGTCACCGATCCACAGCAGCTGCGTGCCGGAGGGCTTGAGGTCCTCGCTGATGTAGGGCGTCGCCAGGCCGAGCACGGTCGCGTCGACGGCGACCAGGAGGACGGCGAGGACGAGCACGGCGAGCGCGAGCCAGCGCGCCGCGCCGCGCTCCGCGTCCGGCCTGGTCCGCTCCTTGATGCTGGTCATGAGTCCACTCTCCGCTGTGCGCCGCCGATCAGCAGCTCGGCGATCATGTACGAGAAGTCCTTGGCGGCCACCCGGCCGTCCTGTACGGCCCAGGCACCGGAACCGATGAGGCCGTAGAGCGCCTCCGTGAGCCAGACGGGCGTCAGGTCGATGCGGAACTCCCCGCTCTCCTGGCCCCGGCGGAAGAGGGCGGCCAGCCGGGCGTCGATGCGGGCCCAGCCGTCGTGCTGGGTGTCGCCCTCGAAGAGCTGGTTCTCCGTGTACAGGAACGCGAGGAGCCCGGCGGCCCGCTCGATCTCCCTCACCAGGCGCCGCAGGGCGTCCCGCGCGCTGCCCTCGTCGAGCCGGGCCCGGTCGAGGGCGGCGTCGCACTCCTGGAGGCCCAGCTCCTCCAGGGCGCGGACGAGCGCGTCGCGGCCCGCGAAGTGGCGGTGCAGGGTGGCCCTGCTGATGCCCGCGGCACGGGCGACCTCGTCCATGGTGGACGTGGCCTTGCGGGTGAGCAGGGCGGCGGCGCTGCGCAGGACCTGGCCGCGGTCGACAGTCATGAGACAACCATAGAGCATGTGAGACATGAACGTCTCACCGCGTCTCACCGCACCGCTCAGTGCCAGGGCAGCTCCGCGCGCCGCGCCCAGTACTCCCCCGGCTCCTCCGCGAGCCCCCTCAGCCGCTCCGCGGTCTCCTCGTCGAGGTCGACCGCCGCTGCGTCCAGGTTCGACATCAGCTGGGCCGAGGTCGCCGCGCCGGACAGGACCACGCCCGTCCACGGCTCGCGCAGCACCGCCGCGAGCGCCACCGCGTCGCAGCCGCGGCCCGTCCGCCCGGCGGCCTCGCGCAGCGCGGCGGGCGCGTGCGGGGCGGCGGCGAGCCTGCCGTTGGCCACGCCCTCCTTGACGATGACCGTGAGCCCGGCGTCATGGGCCTCGGCCAGCGCGGGGCCCGCCGACGTCTCCAGGAGGTTGTACGTGGCCTGGACGGTCCGGAAGAGCGGCTCCCCGTCGACCGTCACCGCGAGGGCGGCGCGGATGGCGGACGCCTGGTCGGGGCCGCTCGCGGAGAGGCCGACGGTCACGCCGTCGGCGGCCAGCGCGGCGAGGCGGGCGTGCAGCTCCCGGTCGGTGAGCGCGGGGCTCCCCGGCGTGACGGAGTGGACCTGGTAGAGGTCGAGCCGGTCGCCGAGCAGCGCGGCGGTCTCCGCGCGCTGGCGGTCGTAGGCGGCGGTGCCGTGGTCCTTGACCTCGTGCGGGCCTTCGACGCGGGTGCGCCAGTCCGCCGTGTACGTGTAGCCCCACTTGCTGCCGACGACGACGTCACGCGCGTCGGGCCTGGCCCGCAGCCAGTCGCCGAGGAACTCCTCGGAGCGGCCGTACGAGCGGGCGGCGTCGACGTACCTGACGCCCGTCGCGTAGGCGGCGTCGAGCAGTTCGAAGGTGCGCTCGCGCAGGGCCTCGACGCTGCGGGTGGCCGGCAGGTCGTGCTCCCTGCCCAGCGTGATGTAGCCGGGCCTGCCGACGGCGGCGAGGCCGAGCCCCAGGTGTGCGGTCGGCGTCGTGGCTGCGGCCGCCCGGGCGAAGGGCATCGCGGACTCCTCGGGTGATGATCGTACGGGTGATCCCGACAACCTAACCCCTGGTGTCCGCGACGCCCGTGACCTCGCGTCACGTACGGGCGTTCGCCCACTCCCGCTGCGCCGCCAGGTCCGCCTCGACCTCGGCGAGCTGTACGGCGACGGCCGAGGGCGCCGTACCGCCGCGGCCGTCGCGGGAGGCGAGCGCGCCCGGCACGTTCAGGACGGTGCGGACCTCGGGCGTGAGGTGCTCGGAGATCTTCGCGAACTGCTCGTCGGTGAGGGCGTCGAGCTCCTTGCCCTCGGCCTCGGCGGCCTTCACGCACTCGCCCGCGACCTCGTGCGCGACGCGGAAGGGCACACCCTGCTTGACCAGCCACTCGGCGATGTCGGTGGCGAGCGAGAAGCCGGCCGGGGCCAGCTCCTCCATGCGCTCGCGGTGGACGGTGAGCGTGGCCATCATGCCGGTGAAGGCGGGCAGCAGGACTTCGAGCTGGTCGCAGGAGTCGAAGACCGGCTCCTTGTCCTCCTGGAGGTCGCGGTTGTAGGCGAGCGGGAGGGCCTTGAGGGTGGCCATCAGGCCCGTCAGATTGCCGATGAGGCGGCCCGACTTGCCGCGCGCCAGCTCGGCGATGTCCGGGTTCTTCTTCTGCGGCATGATCGAGGAGCCGGTGGAGAAGGCGTCGTGGAGGGTGACGAAGGAGAACTCCTTCGTGTTCCAGATGATGACCTCCTCGGCGATCCGGGAGAGGTTCACGCCGATCATCGCGGTGATGAAGGCGAACTCGGCGACGAAGTCGCGCGAGGCGGTGCCGTCGATGGAGTTGCCCGCGCTCCCGCGCTCGAAGCCGAGGTCCTTGGCGACGGCCTCCGGGTCGAGCCCCAGGGACGATCCGGCGAGCGCGCCGGAGCCGTACGGCGACACGGCCGTGCGGGTGTCCCACTGCCGCAGCCGCTCCGCGTCCCGGGAGAGGGACTGGACATGGGCCAGGACGTGGTGGGCGAAGAGCACCGGCTGCGCGTGCTGGAGGTGCGTGCGGCCCGGCATGGCGACGTCCGGGTGCGCCTCGGCGAGGCCGACGAGCGCGCCCTGCAGGTCGGCGATGAGACCGCCGATGATCCGCGCGTGGTCGCGCAGGTACATCCGGAAGAGCGTGGCCACCTGGTCGTTGCGGGACCGTCCGGCACGCAGCTTGCCGCCGAGGTCGGGGCCGAGCCGCTCCAGGAGGCCGCGCTCCAGGGCGGTGTGCACGTCCTCGTCGGCGATGGTGCCGACGAACGAACCGTCGGCCACGTCCGCTTCGAGCTGGTCGAGCCCGGCCAGCATGCGGGTCAGCTCGTCCTCGGTGAGCAGGCCCGCCGTGCGCAGGACGCGCGCGTGGGCGCGGGAGCCCGCGATGTCGTACGGCGCGAGGCGCCAGTCGAAGTGGACGGACGCGGACAGCTTCGCCAGGGCCTCGGCGGGGCCGTCGGCGAACCGCCCGCCCCAGAGCCGGACGTCACCGCTGTTGCTGCTCACTGCGTGCTCCTTCGAAGCGCGGGCTCTTCACGGCGGCTCGTGCGCCGCCACTCACCTTGCCTGCATGAGTATGCATAACTATGCATGATTCGTCAATCGACGGCGGCCGGCCGCGCTCCTGCCGCGCACCGGCGGAAGTCGCCGGACAACCGGGGCGCCACGGCGAATAATCCGTGGACATGGGAAAGATCCACGAACGCATAGACGGCAGGCTGCGCACCTTCATCGAGGAGCAGCCGATGTTCTTCACGGCGACCGCGCCCCTCACCGGCGACGGCACGGTCAACCTCTCGCCCAAGGGCCTCAAGGGCTCCTTCGCCATCGTCGACGACCTGACCGTCGCCTACCTGGACTTCGCGGGCAGCAGCGCCGAGACCATCGCGCACCTTCGCGAGAACGGCCGCATCACCCTCATGTGGTGCGCCTTCCAGGGCCCGCCCAACATCGTCCGGGTGCACGGCCGCGGCGAACCCGTCTTCCGCGACGATCCGCGCTTCCCCGGACTCCTCGGCCACTTCCCCGGCAGCGACCCCGACCAGCACGGCCTGCGGGCCGTCATCGTCGTGAGGGCCGACCTCATCCGCGACTCCTGCGGCTACGCGGTGCCGTACATGTCGTACGACGAGGACCGCGACCTGCACGCCAAGCGGTTCGCCCGCGAGGACGACGCGTCGCTCGGCGCGTACTTCGCCAAGAAGGAGTACATCGCCCGGAGCATCGACGGGCTGCCGGGGCTGCCACTCCCCCTGCCTCCCACGCCGGGCGCCCACGGGCCGGGCGCCCACGGACCGGTCGCACACGGGCCGGCGGCAGATTCCGTGTAGCGACCACATACCGAGACGGGGTTGCGCGCGGGGCGGGCGCGGCGTTGCATCGCGCCGTGCGACCCGAACAGAAGCTCCACGACCCGGCCGACGCCCCGGGCACCGCCGACAAGGCCGCCCGCCGCGCCGTCACGGTCTTCCCCGTCCTCGTCCTCGCCGCCGGCGCCCTCGGGCTCCTCGCGCCCGGAACCTTCGAGGGCTGGGGCACGAACGTCCCGTACCTGCTGGGCGTGGTGATGTTCTGCATGGGCCTGACCATGACCCCGCTGGACTTCCAGGGCGTGGTCAGGCGCCCCTGGGCCGTCGCGCTCGGGCTCGTCGCGCACTACGTGATCATGCCCGGGCTCGGCTGGCTCATCGCCCACGCGCTCGGCCTCTCGCCGCAACTGGCGGCGGGCGTCATCCTGGTGGGCTGCGCGCCGAGCGGCACGGCGTCGAACGTGGTGACGTACCTGGCCCGCGGCGACGTGGCGCTGTCCGTCTCGGTGGCCACCGTCTCGACCGTGCTCGCGCCCCTGATCACCCCGCCGCTGACGCTGCTGCTCGCGGGCGAGTACCTGCCGGTGGACGCGGGCTCGATGGTCGGGGACATCGTCAAGACCGTGCTGCTCCCGGTCGTCGCCGGGCTGCTCGTACGGCTGCTCCTCGGGCGGTACGTGGACCGGGCGCTCGGCGCGCTGCCGTGGCTGTCCGCCCTGACGGTCGCGGCCATCGTCACGATCGTCGTGGCGGGCAGCGCCGCGGCCATCAGGTCGGCCGCGGCCATGGTCCTGCTCGCCGTCGTCCTGCACAACGGCCTCGGCCTCGCCCTGGGGTACGGCGCGGGCAAGCTCGCCCGCCTCGGCCCGCCGGCGTCCCGCGCCATGGCCTTCGAGGTGGGCATGCAGAACTCCGGCCTCGCGGCGTCGCTGGCCACCGCCCACTTCAGCCCGCTGGCCGCGCTCCCCGCGGCGGTCTTCTCCGTCTGGCACAACGTGTCGGGAGCGCTGGTGGCGGCATGGATGGCCCGGCGGACGACCGGGCCCGAGCGTGGGCCCGAGCGCGAGCGCGACGAGCCGGGTGCGGCCGGATCGAGCCCGTCCGGCGGTTGAGGACGGGCCGGGCGCGGCCGGCGAAGAGCCGCGCCCTGGCCCAGGGACCCGCTATTCGTTCGAGGCGAGCCGCAGGAGGTGGTCGGCCAGGGCCTGGCCCCCGGCCGGTTCCCTGCTGATGAGCATCAGCGTGTCGTCGCCCGCGATCGTCCCGAGGATGTCGTGCAGTTCGGCCTGGTCGATCGCCGACGCCAGGAACTGCGCGGCCCCCGGCGGGGTGCGCAGGACGACCAGGTTCGCCGAGGCCTCCGCCGAGATCAGCAGCTCCGCGGAGAGCCGCCGCATCCGCTCCTCCTTGGCCGACTCGCCCAGCGGCGCGCGCGGCGTGCGGAAACCGCCCTCGCTCGGCACCGCGTAGATGAGGTCGCCCTCGGTGTTGCGGATCTTCACCGCGTTCAGCTCGTCCAGGTCCCGCGAGAGCGTCGCCTGCGTGACGGTCAGACCGTCGTCCGCGAGCAGCTTCGCCAACTGGCTCTGCGAGCGCACCGGCTGCCGGTTGAGGATGTCCACGATCCGGCGGTGGCGTGCCGTGCGGGTCTGCGGCACGGCGGGACCCGCGTGGTCGACGTGCTCGTTGCCTTGCGCCTGGCTCATCGTCGTCTCATTCTCCGGATCGTCCGTCCCCGTCGGCCGCCTCGGCGGCCTTGTCCAGTACGCCGGGCAGCGCCCGGAGGAACGCGTCCACCTCGTCGTCGCGCACGTTCAGCGGCGGCATCAGCCGTACGACATCGGGGGCGGGCACGTTCACCAGGAAGCCGGCGTCCTGAGCCGCCTGCTGCACCCGTGGCGCGAGCGGCTCGGTGAGCACGATACCCAGGAGTAGACCCGCGCCCCTTACATGGTTCACGAGCGGGTGACCGAGTGACTCGATTCCGTCCCGCAGCTTCTCCCCGGCCCGCTTGGTGTTCTCCAGCAGCCCCTCCGCGGCGATGGTGTCGACGACGGCGAGTCCCGCGGCGCACGCGACGGGGTTGCCGCCGAACGTCGTGCCGTGGTGGCCGGGCCTGAAGAGCTCCGCCGCGGCGCCGAACGCCACGGTCGCGCCGAGCGGCAGACCGCCGCCGAGACCCTTCGCGAGTGTGACGACGTCGGGCTCGACGCCCTCGTGCGCCAGATGCTCGAACCAGTGGCCCGTCCGGCCGATCCCGGTCTGCACCTCGTCGAGGACGAGGAGCGTCCCGGTGGCCCTGGTGATCTCCCTGGCCGCCCCCAGGTACCCGGCGGGCGGTACGACGACGCCGTTCTCACCCTGGATCGGCTCGATGATCACGAAGGCGGTGTCGGTGGTCACCGCCGCCCGCAGCGCCTCGACGTCCCCGTACGGGACGTGGGTGACGTCGCCGGGGAGCGGCACGAACGGCTCCTGCTTGCCGGGCTGTCCGGTGAGCGCGAGCGCGCCCATGGTCCGGCCGTGGAAGCCGCCCCGGGTGGCGACCATGTGCGGCCTGCCCGTCAGCCGGCCGATCTTGAAGGCGCCCTCGTTGGCCTCGGCCCCCGAGTTGCAGAAGTACACGCGCCCTTCGCGGCCGAAGAGCTGGAGCAGCCGTTCGGCGAGCGTGACGGGCGGCTCGGCGACGAAGAGGTTCGACACGTGGCCGAGGGCGGCGATCTGGGTGCTCACGGCCTCGACGACGGCCGGGTGGGCGTGGCCGAGCGCGTTGACGGCGATGCCGCCGACGAAGTCGACGTACTCCTTGCCGTCGGCGTCCCACAGCCTGCTGCCCGCGCCGCGCACCAGGGGCAGCTTCGGCGTGCCGTAGTTGTCCATGAGCGCGCCCTGCCAGCGCGCGGTCAGCTCCTGGTTGCTCATGACTCCCCCTCTGTCCGGTCGGGCTCTGCCAGGCCGGGCCCGGCCTGGTCGGGCACGACCATGGTGCCGATGCCCTCGTCGGTGAAGATCTCCAGCAGGATCGAGTGCTGGACGCGCCCGTCGATGACGCGGGCGGTGTTCACGCCGTTGCGCACGGCGTGCAGGCAGCCCTCCATCTTCGGGACCATGCCGCTGGCCAGCTCGGGCAGGAGCTTTTCGAGTTCCAGCGCGGTGAGCCTGCTGATGACCTCGTCGGAGTCGGGCCAGTCCTCGTAGAGTCCCTCGACGTCGGTGAGGACCATCAGGGTCTCGGCACCAAGCGCCGCAGCGAGTGCCGCAGCCGCCGTATCAGCATTGACGTTGTAGACATGGCCCCCTTCTCCGGGGTCCTGGGAGCGGGCGATCGAGGAGACGACCGGGATGCGGCCGTCGGCGAGCAGCGCCTCGATGGCGCCCGTGTCGATCTCGGTGATCTCGCCGACCCGGCCGATGTCGACCAGTTCGCCCTCGATGCGGGGCTGGTGCTTGGTGGCGGTGATGGTGTGCGCGTCCTCGCCGGTGAGGCCGACGGCGAGCGGTCCGTGCTGGTTGAGCAGGCCGACCAGTTCGCGCTGCACCTGTCCGGCGAGCACCATGCGTACGACGTCCATCGCCTCCTCGGTGGTGACGCGGAGGCCCGCCTTGAACTCGCTGACGATGCCGTGCCGGTCCAGGGCCCTGCTGATCTGCGGGCCGCCGCCGTGCACGACCACGGGCCTGAGGCCCGCGTGGTGCAGGAAGACGACGTCCTGGGCGAAGGCGGCCTTCAGCTCCTCGTCGACCATGGCGTTGCCGCCGAACTTGATGACGACGGTCTTGCCGCGGTGCCGGGTCAGCCAGGGCAGCGCCTCGACGAGGATCTGCGCCTTGGGCAGTGCGGTGTGCTTGCGTGCGCTCATGAGCTGTACGCGCTGTTCTCGTGGACGTAGTCGGCGGTGAGGTCGTTGGTCCAGATCGTCGCGGTCTCGTTGCCCGCCGCCAGGTCGGCGGTGACGACGATCTCGCGGTAGCGCATGTCGACCAGGTCGCGGTCCTCGCCGACGGAGCCGTTCCTGCAGACCCAGACGCCGTTGATGGCGACGTTGAGCCGGTCGGGCTCGAAGGCGGCGGAGGTCGTGCCGATGGCGGAGAGCACCCGGCCCCAGTTGGGGTCCTCGCCGTGCAGGGCGCACTTGAGGAGGTTGTTGCGGGCGATGGACCGGCCGACCTCGACGGCGTCGGCCTCGCTCGCGGCGTTCACGACCTCGACCCTGATGTCCTTGCTGGCGCCCTCGGCGTCCCCGATGAGCTGGCGGCCCAGGTCGGCGCAGACCTCGCGGACGGCGTCGGCGAACTCGGCGTACTCGGGGGTGACTCCGGACGCGCCGGAGGCGAGCAGGAGCACGGTGTCGTTGGTGGACATGCAGCCGTCGGAGTCGACCCGGTCGAAGGTGACGCGGGTGGCGTCGCGCAGCGCCTTGTCCAGGTGGCCGGCCTCCACGTCGGCGTCGGTGGTGAGCACGACGAGCATCGTGGCGAGGCCGGGGGCGAGCATGCCCGCGCCCTTGGCCATGCCGCCGACGGTCCAGCCGTCCCTGGCGGCCACGGACGTCTTGTGCACGCTGTCGGTGGTCTTGATGGCGATGGCGGCCTTCTCGCCGCCGTGCGCGGAGAGTTCACCGGCGGCCTTCTCGATACCCGGCAGGAGCTTGTCCATGGGGAGCGTCACGCCGATGAGTCCCGTGGAGGCGACGGCGATCTCGCCCGCGTTCAGCGACAGCGTCCCGGCGGCCTTCTCGGCGGTGGCGTGCGTGTCCTGGAAGCCCCGCGGGCCCGTGCAGGCGTTGGCGCCACCGGAGTTGAGGACGACGGCGGAGACGAGGCCGCCCTTGAGCACCTGCTCCGACCAGAGGACGGGGGCGGCCTTGACGCGGTTGGAGGTGAAGACTCCCGCGGCGGCCAGGCGGGGCCCGGTGTTGACCACGAGGGCCAGGTCCGGGTTGCCGTTCTCCTTGATGCCGGCGGCGATGCCCGCCGCCGTGAATCCCTTGGCTGCCGTCACACTCACGGCGCGACTCCGATCGTAGTCAGCCCGGTGGCCTCGTCGAGGCCGAGGGCGATGTTCATGCTCTGCAGGGCGCCGCCCGCGGTGCCCTTGGTGAGGTTGTCGATGGCGCCGACCACGATCACGCGGCCCGCGGCCTCGTCGTACGCGACCTGGATCTGCACGGCGTTGGAGCCGTACACGGCCGCGGTCGCGGGCCACTGCCCCTCGGGCAGCAGGTGGACGAACGGCTCGTCGGCGAAGGCCTTCTCGTACGTGGCCCGCACGCTCTCGGCGGTGACCCCGGGCCTGGCCTTGGCGCTGCACGTGGCGAGGATGCCGCGGGGCATCGGCGCCAGCGTCGGCGTGAAGGACACGGAGACGGGGGTGCCGGCCGCGGCGCTGAGGTTCTGGATCATCTCGGGGGTGTGCCGGTGCCCGCCGCCCACGCCGTACGGCGACATGCTGCCCATGACCTCGGAGCCGAGCAGGTGCGGCTTGGCGGCCTTGCCCGCGCCGGAGGTGCCGGAGGCGGCGACGATCACGGCCTCGTGCTCCACCAGGTCCGCGGCGTACGCGGGGAAGAGGGCCAGCGAGACGGCGGTGGGGTAGCAGCCGGGCACCGCCACGCGCTTGGTCTTCTCCAGGGCGGCGCGGCTGCCGGGCAGCTCGGGCAGACCGTAGGGCCAGGTCCCCGCGTGCGGGCTGCCGTAGAACTTCTCCCAGTCCGCCGCGTCCCTCAGCCGGAAGTCCGCGCCCATGTCGATGACGAGGACGTCGGGGCCGAGCTGCTCGGCGACGGCCGCGGACTGCCCGTGCGGCAGGGCCAGGAACACGACGTCGTGGCCCGCGAGGACCTCGGGGGCCGTCGGTTCGAGGACGCGGTCGGCGAGCGGAAGAAGATGCGGCTGGAGGGTGCCCAGGCGCTGCCCCGCGTTCGAGTTGCCGGTCAGGGCGCCGATCTCCACCTCGGGGTGGACGAGCAGCAGACGCAGCAGCTCGCCGCCCGCGTACCCACTCGCCCCTGCCACTGCTGCGCGTACCGCCATGGAACCCTCCTCTTGGATGGCATGACTATACGCACAGCCGCAGTTTTATGCAATTGAAGATCAAGGAGCAGCGCGCCCCGGGGCCGCCCAGGACCGCGCTACACGGCCTGCTCGTCCACCGCCCGCGGCTGCCCCACCGAGGGGCAGCCGCCCTGCTCGGAGGCGCCGAGGAACCGCTCGGCCCAGTCACCCAGCTCCTGCAGGGCCGGGCGCAGGGCCTCGCCCGCGGGAGTCAGGCGGTAGGAGACGCGCAGCGGCGGGCCCGCGTCCACCTCGCGGCTGACCAGGCCCGCCTCCCCCAGCTCGGCGAGGCGGTCGGAGAGCATGCGCTCGCTGATGCCGTTGACCGCGCGGCGCAGCTCGGCGAAGCGGCCGGGGCCGCTCATCAGGCTGGCGAGGATCACGCCGTTCCAGCGCTTGCCCAGGAGGAGGAAGACGCGCTCGACCGCGCCGCCCACCCCTGAGCACTGTCCCGTGTCATGCCGCTCCTCAGCCATGGCGCCCATGCTATCGCCCGCCCGTTAGTCACTGCGGAAAAGTGCGCTACTGTGACTTCGTAAGCAGCTTACGAAGTCGACGAGCGGCGCCCGTCCCGTGCGCCGGTCCACCGCGTGCGCGCACCCCGCGCGTCCCTACCGAGGAGCACCTCCCATGGCCGTTCTGCTGCACATCGACTCGTCCCTGTCCCCCCTGGAGCGCTCCGGCTCCCGCCGGCTCACCGACGCCTTCCGCACGGCCTGGGAGGCGGAGCACCCGCAGGGCGGCGTCGTCTACCGCGACCTGGCCGCCGCCCCCGTGCCGCACCTGGACGCCGCCACCGTCACCGCGGCGTCCGTCCCCCCGCTGCGTGAAGAGCTCATCGCCGAGTTCGAGAAGGCCGACGTGGTCCTCATCGGCGCCCCCATGTACAACTTCACGATCCCCTCCACCCTCAAGGCGTGGCTGGACCACGTCATCCTGGCGGGGCGGACGTTCGGTCCGGGCGTGGCCCCGTCCGGCAAGCGCGCCGTGGTCGCGTCCTCGCGCGGCGGCTCCTACCGCCCCGGCACACCGCGGGCGGGCTTCGAGTTCGACACCAACTACCTGGAGAAGGTGCTCGGCGGCGGGCTCGGCCTGCGGGTCGAGGTCATCACCCGCGAGCTCACGATGGCCGCCGTCAACCCCGCCATGGCCGAACTGGTGCCGCAGGCCGAGGAGTCGGAGCGGCAGGCGCTCGAACGGGCCGCCGAGTCGGCGCGGGAACACGCCGCTCTCCTGGCCTGACGCCGGTGCGGTGCCGCCGGGAAGGGCGGCCCCACCGGCCCCCGCGCGGCACCGTCTCCGTCCATATCTTGCATAAAGCGACAAGATCGAAGCCATCACGGTGAATTAGCCGCAGAGCCAGAATGGCGACGGTCCGTGTGCTGGAGTATCGGTGATGCCATTCATGGGGGCAGGGGGTACGCGAAGCGAGGCATCGATGACGACTGCGGGAACCGTACGGGGCTCCGAGAGCCAGTACGAGCTGTTCAGGGAACTGGTCGAGTCCTCACAGGACGCCATCCTGATGAAGACGCTCGACGGCGAGATCACCTTCTGGAACGCCGCCGCACACCGCTTGTACGGATACACCCCCGAACAAGCCATCGGCAGCCACGTCGGCCTCCTCGTGCCGCCCGACCTCAAGGACGAGGAGGCCCACCTCCTCGCCCGGATCGCCCGCGGCGTCCGCATCGAGCACTACGAGACCCGCCGCACCACCAGCGACGGACGCGTCCTCGACATCGACGTGACCCTCTGGCCCATCCGCACACCCGACGGCACCATCACCACCGCCTGCTCCGTCATGCGCGACATCACCGAACGCAAGAGAGCCGAGGCGGAGCTCACCAAGCTGTACGCGCAGCAGCGCCAGATCGCGCTGGCCCTCAACCTCATGGGGTCGGCCAGGCGCATCCCGGGCGCCCGCACCGCGAGCCGCTATCTGCCGTCCACCCAGGACCAGGGGGTCGGCGGCGACTGGTTCGACCTGATCGACCTGGGGGCCGGCCGCGTCGGGGTCTTCATCGGCGACGTCATGGGGCGCGGCATGAAGGCGGCCGTGGTGATGGGGCAGCTCCGCTCCGCGGGCCGTGCCCTGGCGCTGGCCGGACTCCCGGCGTGCGAGCTGATGCAGACCCTCGACGCGTTCACGCGCGACCTGCCCGAGCCGTTCGTCACCTGCCTCTATCTGGAGGCCGACCCGACCCAGGGCGAGATCACCGTGTGCTCGGCCGGTCATCTGCCGGTGCTCCTCGTCGAGCCGGACGGCAAGGTCCGCGAGCTGCCGGTGCCGACGGGGCTGCCGCTCGGGGTGGGCGGGGTGCCGCACCAGCAGGTGCGTCTTCCGCTGCGCGCGGGGACGACCCTCGCCCTGTACACCGACGGCCTCGTGGAGACGGCGAGCACCGACATCGACCATCAGCTCGACCGGCTGACCAGCGCCCTCGAAGGTGTCTTCGACACCACGGAGGACCTGGAGAGAGCCGCGGACCACGTCCTGCACACCCTGCTCCCCGCCACCGAGTCGCACGCCGACGACGTGACGCTGCTGCTCGTGGGGTTCCCCACCGCGCCGGTCGACATCGCGGGACGGGAGCTGGCCTGCGAGGCCGTGTCGGTGCCCACCGGGCGGCGCTTCCTGAGCGAGAGGCTCGCGGAGTGGGGCCTGGCGGAACTCACCGACTCCGCGCTGCTCCTCGCCTCCGAGCTGCTGACCAACGGGGTGCGTCACGCGCGGGGGCCGCTGCACCTGCGCGTATGGCACAGCGCGCGGGAACTGGGTGTGGAGATCACCGACCACAGCACGCCCCGGCCCAGGGCCCGGCTCGCCGAGAGCACCGAGGAGGACGGCCGGGGCCTGCTCCTGGTCGACGCCCTCGCCCATGCCTGGGGCACCCGGCCGGACGCCGCCGGCAAGACGGTCTGGTTCACCCTGCTGATCCGGCCCGACGAGGCGGAGGCGGAGCCGGGCGACCGCTGAGCCGCGGGACCCGGACGGCGGCTCCGGCCCGCTCTCGCGCGGCTTGCCCCACCGGCCGGGACCCCGCGTCAGCAGCCTCCGGCGTCAGGCGCGGGAGCCGTCCTCGCGAGCCGCGTCCCGCTCCGCCTGCTCGGCCCGCTTCTCCTTGATCCGCACGGCATCCTTGCGGACATCGGCCTGGGTGGCGCGCTCCTGGCGGAGCCAGCCGGGCTGCTCCTGCTTCAGCGCCTCGATCTGCTCGGTGGTGAGCGGCTCGGTGACCCCGCCGCGGGCGAGGCCCGCGATGGAGACGCCGAGCTTGGCGGCGACGACGGGGCGGGGGTGCGGGCCGGTGCGGCGCAGCTCACGCAGCCACTCGGGCGGGTCGGCCTGGAGCGCGTTCAGCTCGCCGCGTGAGACCACGCCCTCCTGGAACTCTGCGGGGGTGGCCGGAAGGTACACACCCAGCTTCTTCGCCGCGGTCGCGGGCTTCATGGTCTGGGTGGTCTGGTGCGACGTCATGGGGTCAAGGGTATCGAGCGTGTGCGCCACCGCTGACCACGGCGGGTAGCCTGGCGAAGTGACAGGCTCGGAAACAACCCCTTCGTTCCGGCTCGCCTACGTCCCGGGGGTGACGCCCACCAAGTGGGTGCGGATCTGGAACGAGCGGCTGCCCGACGTCCCGCTGACCCTCGTGCAGGTGTCCGCCGCCGAGGCACCCGGCGTGCTGCGCGCCGGCGGCGCCGACGCCGGCTTCGTACGGCTGCCCATCGACCGTACGGACCTCAGCGCGATCCCCCTCTACACCGAGACGACGGTCGTCGTGATCCCCAAGGACCACGTCGTCGCCGCGGTCGACGAGGTCTCCGCGGCCGACCTCGCCGACGAGATCGTGCTGCACCCCCTCGACGAGACGCTCACCTGGGAGCGCCGCCCCGGCCTGCCCGCGCACGAGCGCCCCGCCACCACCGAGGACGCCGTCGAGCTGGTCGCCGCGGGCATCGGCGTACTGGTCGTGCCGCAGTCCCTCGCCCGGCTGCACCACCGCAAGGACCTCACCTACCGCCCCGTCACGGACGCCCCGGAGTCGCGGGTGGCCCTGTCGTGGCCGGAGGCGGCCACCACGGACCACGTCGAGGACTTCATCGGCATCGTCCGCGGCCGTACGGTCAACAGCTCGCGGGGCCGTGCGCAGGCCCCGGCCGCCAAGGAGAAGCCGCAGGCCAAGGCCAAGCCCGGGGCCAAAGGCGCGACCAAGGGCGCGGCCCAGCCGAAGAAGAAGCCCGCGGCCCGCCCGAAGGCCGCCGGGCGAGGCAGGCCCCGCCGGCGCTCGTGACTCCGTACGCACGGGAAGGGGGCCTCCCGCCGAGTGGCGGGAGGCCCCCTCCTTCACATACCGGGGACGTACCGGGGACCCCGGTGCGCGCGGACGTCAGCCCAGGATCGACAGCGCCTGGTTGAGCGTCGCGGACGGGCGCATGACCTTGGAGGCCTTCTCCGCGTCCGGCTGGTAGTAGCCGCCGATGTCGGCCGGCGAGCCCTGCACGGCGATCAGCTCGTCGACGATGGTCCGCTCCTGCTCGGCCAGCGTCTTGGCCAGGGGCGCGAAGGCCTCGGCGAGCTGCGCGTCGTCGGTCTGCTTGGCCAGCTCCTGCGCCCAGTACAGGCCGAGGTAGAAGTGGCTGCCGCGGTTGTCGATGCCGCCGAGGCGACGGCTCGGCGACTTGTCGTTCTCCAGGAACGTGGCCGTGGCGCGGTCCAGGGTGTCGGCGAGGATCTGGGCGCGCGCGTTGCCCGTGGTGGTGGCCAGGTGCTCGAAGCTGACCGCGAGGGCCAGGAACTCGCCCAGGCTGTCCCAGCGCAGGTAGTTCTCCTTGACGAGCTGCTGGACGTGCTTCGGGGCCGAGCCGCCGGCGCCCGTCTCGAAGAGGCCGCCGCCGTTCATCAGCGGGACCACCGAGAGCATCTTGGCGCTGGTGCCCAGCTCCAGGATCGGGAAGAGGTCCGTGAGGTAGTCGCGCAGGACGTTGCCCGTGACGGAGATGGTGTCCTCGCCGCGGCGGATGCGCTCCAGGGAGAACGCGGTGGCCTCGACCGGCGACATGACGCGGATGTCCAGGCCCTCGGTGTCGTGGTCGGCGAGGTAGCGCTCGACCTTGCCGATGAGCACGGCGTCGTGGGCGCGGCTCTCGTCCAGCCAGAAGACGGCCGGGCTGCCGGTGGCGCGGGCGCGGGTGACGGCGAGCTTGACCCAGTCCTGGATCGGCGCGTCCTTGGTCTGGCACATGCGGAAGATGTCACCGGCGGCGACGGTCTGCTCAAGGACGGCCTCGCCCGCGCCGTCGACGACCCGCACGGTGCCCGTGGCCGGGATCTCGAAGGTCTTGTCGTGGCTGCCGTACTCCTCGGCCTTCTGCGCCATGAGGCCGACGTTCGGGACCGAGCCCATCGTCGACGGATCGAAGGCGCCGTTGGCGCGGCAGTCGTCGATGACGACCTGGTAGATGCCCGCGTAGCTGCTGTCGGGGAGGACGGCGAGGGTGTCGTGCTCGGCGCCGTCCGGGCCCCACATGTGGCCGGAGGTGCGGATCATGGCCGGCATGGAGGCGTCCACGATGACGTCGCTGGGGACGTGCAGGTTCGTGATGCCCTTGTCGGAGTCGACCATGGCCAGCTCGGGGCCCTCGGCCAGCTCGGCCTCGAAGGACGCCTTGATCTTCTCGCCGTCGGCGAGCGAGTCGAGGCCCTTGAAGATGCCGCCGAGGCCGTCGTTCGGGGTGAGCCCCGCGGCGGCGAGGACGTCGCCGTACGCGGCGAAGGTCTTCGGGAAGAAGGCGCGGACCACGTGGCCGAAGACGATCGGGTCGGAGACCTTCATCATCGTGGCCTTGAGGTGCACGGAGAACAGGACGCCCTCGGCCTTGGCGCGGGCGACCTGCTCCTTGAGGAACTCGCGGAGCGCGGCGACGCGCATCACGGAGGCGTCGACGACCTCGCCCGCGAGGACGGGCACCGACTCGCGAAGGACCGTGGTGGAGCCGTCGTCACCGGTCAGCTCGATGCGCAGGGAACCGGCGTCGGCGATGACCGCGGACTTCTCGGTCGAGCGGAAGTCGTTCTGGCCCATGGTGGCGACGTTGGTCTTGGAGTCGGCCGTCCAGGCACCCATGCGGTGCGGGTGGGCCTTGGCGTAGTTCTTGACCGAGGCGGGGGCGCGGCGGTCGGAGTTGCCCTCGCGCAGGACCGGGTTGACGGCGCTGCCCTTGACCTTGTCGTAGCGGGCGCGGATGTCGCGCTCCTCGTCGGTCTTCGGGTCGTCCGGGTAGTCGGGGAGCGCGTAGCCCTGGCCCTGCAGCTCGGCGATCGCGGCCTTGAGCTGCGGGATCGAGGCCGAGATGTTCGGCAGCTTGATGATGTTCGCCTGCGGCGTCTTGGCGAGTTCGCCGAGCTCGGCGAGGGCGTCGTTGATGCGCTGGCCCTCCTCGAGACGCTCGGGGAAGCTCGCGATGATGCGGCCCGCGAGCGAGATGTCGCGGGTCTCCACGCTGACACCGGCCGTCGAGGCGTAGGCCTGGACCACCGGCAAGAACGAATGGGTCGCCAGGGCCGGGGCCTCGTCAGTGTGGGTGTAGATGATGGTCGAGTCAGTCACCGGGTGCTCCGCTCCGCGTCTGCAACATTGCTCGACATCAAGATATCTCGTACCTCCCCCCTTACGGACAGTGCCCCTTGGGCCTCAATCTTGGTAGACACTGTCTACGCGGTGGGGTAGACAGTGCCCATGAGTGAACAGGACTCCGGGCTGCGGGCCCGTCTGGTGGACGTGGGCGTCGACCTCGTGGAGGCGGAGGGGGTGCAGGCGCTGACCCTGCGGGAGATCGCCCGCAGGGCGGGGGTGTCGCACGGGGCGCCCCGGCGCCACTTCCCCACCCATGTGGCGCTGCTCTCCGCCATCGCCCGCCGCGGCTTCGCGGACCTCGCGGCGGAGGTGGAGCGGGCGGCCGGCGGCGAGGACGCCGGGGACGCCCGTACGCGGCTGCGGGCGTTGAGCCGCGCGTACGTCGGCTTCGCCGGGGCGCACCGGGGGATGTTCGAGCTGATGTTCCGCCACGACCTGCTCGAAAGCGACGGTCTCGGGCTGCGCGGGACGAGCCTGCCGCTCTTCGACGTCCTGGTCGGCCTGGTCGCGGAGGCGCGCCCGCGGGGCGGGGGCCGGGGCGCGGGGCCGCGGGTCGCCGCGGGCGCGCTCTGGGCGAACCTGCACGGCATCGCGCAGCTCTGGGTCTGGGGCAGCCTCGCACTGGCCTCCGGGGCCGGGGACGTGGAGCCGCTGATCGACGCCGCGCTGGACGCGCACGTCGGCCCGGAGCGCCCATGACCGCGCCCGCCCCGGCCCAGCGGAACCTGACCCTGGCGTGCAGCGTCCTCGGCGCCATGGTCATCGCCCTGGACGGCACCGTGCTCACGGTCGTGCAGCCGGCCCTGCAACGCGATCTGGGCGCCTCGTTCGCCGAGGTCCAGTGGACGAGCACCGGCTATCTGATCGCCGTGGCGAGCCTGCTGGTCTTCGCGGGGCGGCTCGGCGACCGGTACGGCCACCGGCGGCTCCTCGCCGTCGGCACGCTCGGCTTCGCGCTCGCCTCGGCAGGCATCGGCCTCGCGCCCGGCGTCGGCTGGGTCATCGGGCTGCGCGTCGCCCAGGGCGTCTTCGGCGCGCTGGCGCAGCCGGCCACGCTGGGCATGCTGCGGGCGGTGTTTCCGCCGGAGCGGCTCGGCATGCCCATCGCGCTGCGGACCAGCGCCATCGGCCTCGCGGCAGCCGCCGGGCCGCTGCTCGGCGGGGCGCTCGCCACGTGGCTCGGGTGGCGTTCGGTGTTCTTCCTGAGCGTGGTGCCCGCGCTGGTGACCGGGGTGCTGGCGCTGGCCGTCCGCGTACCGGCACCGCCGCGCGAGGGCCCCGCGCCCGCCCTCGACCTGCCGGGCGCCGGGCTCCTCGCGGTGACGCTGGCCTGCCTCGTGCACACCCTGGTCGGCGTCCCTGAGCACGGCCTGACGGCCGCCACCGCGGTGGGGGCGCTGGCGGCCGTGGCGGCGGGCACGGCGTTCGCGCGCCACGAGCGCCGGGCGGCGGGCCCGCTGGTGCCGCCCGGCCTCGTCGGCTCGGCGGCGGCAGGACCGGCCCTCGCCGTCCTGGTGGCGGCGTCCGCCGCGATGTTCGGGGCGCTGTTCGTGGCGACGTACTTCCTCCAGGACGTCATGTCGCTCGACCCCCTGCGCAGTGCGGTACGCGCGCTGCCGCTCGCGGTCATGATGGTGGTGGGCGCGCCCCTCGCGGCCGTGGTGCTGCGGCGGCAGGGACCACGGCGGACGGTCACGGCGGCGATGGTGCTCCTGACGCTGGGCGTCCTCGTCATCTCCCGCCTGGACGAGGGCTCGGGGGCGGTGCCGACCTGTGGTGGGTTCCTGCTGGTAGGGGCCGGTTTCGGCACGGTGATGGTCGCCGCGACGGCGGTGCTGGTGCGGCACGCCCCGCCCGCGTGGGCCGGGGTCGCGGGCGGCCTCCAGCAGACGGCGATGAACGTGGGCCCGGCCCTGGGCATCGCCCTGGCGACCACCCTGATGACGGCCTTCGCCCCGCCCGCGGCCGGCCCGGAGGGCGCGTTCCTCGCGGCGATGGGCCCGACGCTGACGGCCCTCGCGGCGGTGGCGGCGCTGGGGGCACTGGCGGGGGCGCGGCTTCCGCGGGGCACGGCACCTTGTACGGACCGGCTCGCCCTCGCCGCCGGCGGCGGCCCCGCGGACCCCGCCGTCAGCGCGGCGCCTCCGGCCTCGCGCAGGTCACGTCGCCGGCGGGCAGCCTCCCGTCCCGCAGATAGGTGTTGACGGCCCGGTCGGCGCACGGGACGGGGGTGAGGCCGTCGTTGCCGCGCCCGTAGACGCCGTGCGCGCGGATGTCCGCCGTCACCAGCCGGGACCCCGTGAGCCTGCGGTGCAGGGCGAGGGCGCCCTCGTAGGGCACGTTGTTGTCGTGGCGGGCCTGGAGCATCAGGACGGGCACGCCGTTGCCGATCCTCGTGGCCGGCTCGCGGGGCTCGGACCCCCAGAACGCGCACGGGGCGATCATCCCGTTCACGTACGGCCCGAAGACCGGCTGGGAGGCGCGGCTGCGCTGCATGTTCCGCCAGTACGTCCCGGGGTTCTCCGGCCAACCGCCCGCGGGCCAGCCGCCGTCGCCGCACATGAAGATCGCGCCGCCCACCATGCCGCTCTCCAGCTCGGGCGACGACAGGAGTGCGAGGAGCCCGGCGAGCGTGGGGCCCGGTGCGACGTCCTCGCCCGCGGCGGCCCTCTTCAGGTCGCTGACCACGCTCGCCAGTGCCGGGTCGTTCTCCTCGTGCTGGACGAGCTGCTTGAACAGCAGGCGCAGCAGCGGTGCGGTCAGCCGCTGCCCCGCGACGGGGACGGGCCGCCGCTCGGCCCGCGCCAGCAGGGCGAGGACGTCCTCGCGCACGCGGCCGCGGAGCGCCCGCTCGGCCGGGGCCCCCGAGCGCTGGAACAGCTCGTACTGCGTGGCCTCGGGGTCGGTCGAGGAGTCGAGGACGACGCGGTCGGCCCGGCCAGGGAACATCTGGGTGTAGACAGCGCCGAGGTCGGCGCCGTACGAGACGCCGTAGTACGACAGCTTCCGCTCGCCGAGCGCGGCGCGGATCGCGTCCATGTCGCGGGCGACGTCGCGGGTCGAGGCGTACGGCAGGAGCCGGGCGTTGTCCCCGTGGCCGTGGCAGCGGCGCGCGGTGTCCCGCGCGGCCCGCACCGAGGCCTCGAAGTCCGCGCGGGGCGTGGTGTGCGCGGCGGACGGGGCGGGCCGGGGCGCCGGGCCGCAGGTGATGGGGGTGGACTCGCCGAGGAAGCGGGGGTCGAAGCCGATCAGGTCGTAGTGGTCCGCCGCGTCCTTCAGCGCGGGGCGCAGGGCGAGGGTGTGGGCGAGGCCGGTGCCGCCGGGGCCGCCGGGGTTGGAGAGCAGGATGCCGCGCCGTTCGCCGGGTGAGGCCGCCTTGACGCGGGAGACCGCGATCCGGATCGTCCGGCCGCCGGGGTCGGCGTGGTCGAGCGGCACGGTCACCTCGGCGCACTGCGCGCCCGCCGCGTTCAGCTCCTTCTGGCCGGCGGAGCAACTGCCCCAGTCCAGAGGCGCGGTGGCGCTCTCGGCGGGGCCGGCGGAGGCGGGTGCCGTGGAGGCGGGTGCCGTGGAGGCGCCGGGCACTCCGGCCGGTCCGGCCGGTCCCGTGGCTCCGGTCGCTCCGGCCGCTCCGGCCGCGAGGAGTCCGGCCAGGCCCAGGCCCGCGGTGACTGCTGAGGTGACGCGCATCGTGCTCCTTGTCCCGGCTGCGGCTCCGCCCGCCGGGCGGCCGGGGAGTCGCCGACCACGCTAGGAACGCGGAGGGCCCCGGACCATCGGGCTGACCGGTCAACTGCCCCTGGGGCCGGCCCCCGTACGCGGCTCTTCCTTGACCTGGAGTCCGCTCCAGCTCCTAGGGTCGGCAACGACCACGGAGCACCAGCCAGGAGGTACACCATGAGCAGCCTTCCCACGCGCCGGCTCGGCGCGCTGACCGTCTCGGCGCAGGGGCTCGGATGCATGGGGATGAGCCACGGCTACGGCACGTCGGACGACGCGCAGTCGATCGCGACGGTCCACCGGGCCCTCGACCTCGGCGTCACCCTCCTCGACACCTCCGACTTCTACGGCAGCGGCCACAACGAGCAGCTCATCGGCCGCGCCCTCGCCGGGGCGCGGCGCGAGAAGGCCGTCGTGGCGACGAAGTTCGGTTTCGCCAACCGCCTCGGCGAGCCGCTGCGCATCCGGGGCGACGCCGCGTACGTGCGCGAGGCGTGTGACGCCTCGCTGCGGCGGCTCGGCGTCGACCACATCGACCTGTACTACGTGCACCGCGTCGACAAGGACGTGCCCATCGAGGAGACCATCGGCGCGCTCGCCGACCTGGTCGCGGCGGGCAAGGTGGGCCACATCGGGCTCTCCGAGGCGGGTGCGCGCACGATCCGCCGCGCGCACGCCGTGCATCCGATCACCGCGCTGCAGAGCGAGTGGTCGCTGTGGACCAGGGACCTGGAGGCGGAGATCGCCCCGCTCTGCCGCGAGCTGGGCATCGGTCTCGTCCCGTTCTCGCCGCTCGGGCGCGGCTTCCTCACCGGCCGCTACACCTCGCTCGACGGGCTCCCCGACGACGACCTGCGGCGCACGCAGCCCCGCTTCGCCGAAGGCAACCTGGAGCGGAACCTCGCCGTCGTGGACGCCCTGAACGCGCTCGCCGCCGAGAAGGGCGTCACCGCCGGGCAGCTCGCGCTCGCCTGGGTCCAGCACCGCGGCGACGACGTCGTCCCGATCCCGGGCACGCGCCGCGAGAAGTACCTCCTGGAGAACGTGGCGGCGGCCACCCTGGAACTGACCGCCGCCGACCTCGCGGCGATCGACGCGGCGGCCCCCGCCGAGCGGATCGCCGGCACCCGGTACGACGACCGCAGCATGTCGGTGGTGGACCGCTAGGCGGGCCCCGCCGCTCGCGCGGGCGCGTACTCTGCGGGCATGCCGCCCGCCTTCCACCCCGTCCCCGACGCCCTCGCGCACCTCGCGGGCGAGTGGCTCGTCACCCGTGACGTCGTCGATCTCGGGGACGGGTCCGAGGGCCGTTTCGCCGGTACGACGGTGTTCTCCGCGCTGCCCGGCGCCGGTGACGGCGGGCTCCTGCACCGGGAGTCGGGGACGTTCACCTGGCGCGGCGTCGCGCGTCCCGCCGAGCGGACCCTGCGGTTCCTGGCCGGTGACGAACCGGGCACCGTCCGCGTGGAGTTCGCCGACGGGCGCTTCTTCCACGGCCTGGACCTCCGCGAGGGCCGGCACACCGCGGACCATCCGTGCGCGCGGGACCTCTACCGCGGCGAGTTCGAGGTGTACGACGGGGACCGCTGGCGTTCGCGCTGGCGGGTGGGCGGCCCGGCCAAGGACCTCCTGCTCGTCACGGACTACGTACGCGTACGCGGCTAGGCGGCCGGCCGCTCACCTCTTCGCAGGCCGTACACAGTCTCCGTACCCCTTCGTGGATCTCGGCGACGCTCGCGACCGCGGCGAAGCTGAGGCGGACGTGGGCCGCCGGGGGCTCCGCCGCGAAGTAGGGGCGGCCGGGGGCCACGGCCACGCCCGCGCGCAGGGACGCCGAGGCGAGGGCCGTCTCGTCGGTGCCGTCGGGCAGCCGTACCCAGAGGTGGTAGCCGCCCGCCGGGACGTGCGGCACCGCGAGGTCGGGGACGCGCAGCCGCAGGGCCGCGGCCATGGCGTCCCTGCGGGCCCGCAACTCCCCCGACACGGTGCGCAGATGGCGCGGCCAGGCCGGGGAGCCGACCAGTTCGAGTGCCGCCTCCTGGAGCGGCCTCGGCACGAAGAAGTGGTCGACGACCTGGATGGCGCGGAGCCGTTCGAGGACCGGGCCGCGGGCCGCGAGCGCGCTCACCCGGAAGCTCGGCGACGTGGCCTTGGTGAGGGAGCAGACGTGGACGACGACGCCGTCGTGGTCGTCGGAGGAGAGCGGGTGCGGCAGCGGGCCCGCGTCCTCGTGGACCAGGCGGCGCACGAAGTCGTCCTCGATGACGAACGCCCCCGCGGCGCGGGCGATCCGCAGGACCTCGGGGCGCCGCTCGGCGGAGAGCACGGCCCCCGTGGGGTTCTGGAAGAGCGGCTGGCAGACGAAGACCTTCGCTCCGGTGGCCCGGAAGGCCGCCTCAAGGAGGTGCGGGCGCACCCCGTCCGTGTCGACGGGCACCGGAACGGGCCGCAGCCCGGCCGCGCGGGCGATGGCGAGCATCCCCGGATACGTGGGCGACTCCACGAGCACCGGCGCCCCCGGCGGCGCGAGCGCCCGCAGCGCGGTGGTCAGCGCGCTCTGGCCGCCCGCCGTGATCAGCACCTCCGCGGCCGTGATCGCCCCGCCGATGCCGCGCGCGAACCACTCCCGCAGTTCGGGGAGCCCGTCGATCGGGGGCCTGCCCCACGCCCCCGGCCGCCGTCCGGCCCGCGCGAGCGCCGCCGCCATCGCGCGCTCGGGCTGGAGCGCGGGGTCGAGGTAGCCGCCGTTGAACTCGATGACGCCGGGCGCGGGCGCGGCGAGCGTGGCGAGCACCCCGGAGGCGTCGACGGCGCGCGGCACCAGCTCCGCCGTGGCGTCGGCGCTCAGGGACACCTCCTGCCACGAGGTGTCACCCGCGGGCGCGGCGGAAGCCCGCGGTTCGGCGCGGAAGACCCCGGCGCCGGGGCGGGTGACGACCAGACCCTCGGCGGCGAGCCGGCCCAGGGCCCGCGAAACGGTCACGGGGCTCACCCTGAACCGCTCGACGAGCGCTCGGCTCGACGGCAGCTTCTCACCGGGAGAGTAGCGGTCCAGCTCCTTCTGCAGCTGTTTCGCCAGTTCGTCAACGCTGCTACCGTCATGCATGACAGCACAGGATAGCGCTACCCTCCCGGAGCGGATAGCGGTCACCGGAGCGACCGGGCCCGTCGACCGCCCGGCGGCCACCCGAGCGACCGGCCACCGAAGGACCGGCACGCTCATGGCCGCCCTCGGCGTCGTCGCCTTCTCGCTCACCTTCCCCGCCACCGCCTGGGGCCTCGAAGGCATCGGCCCCTGGAGCCTCGTGACCCTGCGGGGCGCGCTGAGCGCGCTCATCGCGGGCGGCTGCCTGCTGGCGCTGCGCGTCCCGGTCCCGCACCGCCGCCACTGGCCGGGCCTCGCGGTGGTCGGCGCCGGAGTCGTCGTCGGGTTCCCGCTGCTCACCACGCTCGCCCTGCGGACCTCCACCACGGCCCACGCCGCCGTCGTCGTGGGGCTGCTCCCCCTGACGACCGCCGTCCTCTCGGCGCTGCGCACCGGGGCGCGCCCCTCGCGGACGTTCTGGGCGGCGGCGCTCGCCGGGGCCGCCGCGGTCATCGCCTTCACCGTGCAGCAGAGCGGCGGCGCCCTGACCGGCGCGGACCTCTACCTCTTCGGCGCGCTCCTGATCTGCGCGGCCGGCTACACCGAGGGCGGCAGGCTCGCCCGCGAGATGCCGGGCTGGCAGGTCATCGGCTGGGGCCTGATGCTCTGCCTGCCGCTCAACGCCGTGGGGGCGTTCGTCGCCCTCCAGCACGAGTCGTTCCGGCTCACCGGGCACAGCACGGCGGGCCTGCTCTACGCCGCGATCGGCTCGCAGTTCCTCGGCCTGGTCGTCTGGTACCGCGGCATGGCGGCCATCGGCGTCCCCAAGGCCAGCCAGCTCCAGCTCGCCCAGCCGCTGCTCACCCTGGTCTGGTCGGTGTTCCTGCTCGGCGAGCACCTGCCCGTCGCCGCCCCCGTCACGGCGGCCGCCGTGCTGGTCTGCATCGCCGTCACCCAGCGGGCCAGAGGTTGACGCGGACGGCGTCCCGCCGGGCGCCGACTCCCGCTCCCCGGCATAGACTGGAGGCCACGGATCGCGACCGCAGAGCGGGACGAGGGAGTACTCCAGATGCGTGCAACCGTAGGGGACAGGCTGGTCCTGCACGGCAGGATCGTCGGACAGCACGACCGGACCGCGGAGGTCGTCGAGGTGCTCGGCGCGGACGGCGGCCCGCCCTACCGCATCCGGTTCGAGGACGGCCACGAGACGCTGATGTCGCCGGGCCCCGACACCGTCGTACGGCACGAGGACCCGGCGACCTAGCTCGGCGAATCCGTCAGCGCGGCGGCTTCGCCGGCTTCTGGTAGTGGTCGGCGACGACCCGCGCCATCGCGCCGTTCCTGTCGGTGCCGACCTCCTTGGCGGAGAAGTAGATGTGCCCGCGCACCTCGCGGTACCGCTCGGCGAACGTGAGGTGCCGGGACAGCTCCGCCGGGTCCTGCCAGGGCGCGGGCTGCGCCGGGTCACCGGCCTTGTACAGGGCCTCGCCGATGTACAGGTTCACGCCCGTGCCGCGCACCACCTCGTCCCACCACGGGACCAGCTTGGCGTAGTCCGCCGCGGCGAAGCCGATGTTCCAGTAGACCTGCGGGACGATGTAGTCCAGCCAGCCCTTCTTCACCCAGCCGCGGGTGTCCGCGTACAGGTCGTCGTAGGTCTGCACCCCGGCCCTGGTGTCCGAACCGGTCGGGTCGGTGGCGATGTTGCGCCAGACCGCGAAGGGGCTGACCCCGAACTGGGTGCCGGGCCGCGCCTTCTTCACACGGACGGACATCTCGCGCACCAGCTTGTCGATGTTGTCGCGCCGCCAGGAGGCACGGTCGGGGAAGCCCTCGCCGTACCGCGCGAAGGCGTCGTCGTCGTCGAAGACCTGACCCGCCACCGGGTACGGGTAGAAGTAGTCGTCCCAGTGCACGGCGTCGACCGCGTAGCGCCGCACCGCGTCGAGCATCGCGTCCTGCACGAAGCGCCGCACCTCGGGCAGGCCCGGGTTGTAGTAGAGCTTCCCGCCGTACGGCACGACCCAGTCGGGGTGGACGCGCGCCGGGTGGGTGGCCACCAGGCGCGAGGGGTCGGTGTGGTTCGCGATGCGGAAGGGGTTGAACCACGCGTGCAGCTCCAGGCCCCTCTTGTGCGCCTCCTTCACCGCGGTGCCCAGCGGGTCCCAGCCCGGGTCCTTGCCCTGGACCCCGGTGAGGTACTCCGTCCACGGCTCGTGCGGCGAGGGCCACAGCGCGTCGGCGGTGGGCCGCACCTGGAAGACCACCGCGTTGAGTCTGCGGTCCGCCGCGGAGTCGAGGAAGGCGAGCAGCTCGCTCCGCTGCGCCTGCGCGGTGAGCCCCGGCTTCGACGGCCAGTCGCGGTTGACCACCGTCGCCAGCCACATGCCGCGCAGCTCGCGGCCCTTGCGCGGACGCCGGCCGGGAGCCGCCGCGACGCCCCCCGCCGACGTCAGGCCCGCGACCGTGGCCGCGGCCAGCACCGAGAATCCCCGACGTGACATATGCCTCATCGTTACGCCCCTGAGCTCGCATCCGTCCGGCTCCGTCGCCGGTTGCGCTCAGCATGCCGGACCCGGCACGCCATGGACCCCGTGTTGCGGAGTAACGTTCACGGCCGAGGCAGGCACCGCGTCCGAACGGGGGGTTCCTGCCGGCCCCGTAATCAGCGAAAGGCACGAGGTGACCGACTCCATGACCGATATCGCACGCGTCGGAGTGGTGGGCTGTGGCCAGATGGGCGCCGGGATCGCGGAGGTCTGCGCCCGCTCCGGTCTTGACGTGAAGGTCGCGGAGACCACGGGCGAGGCCCTGGAGATCGGCCGTACGCGGCTGTACAACTCGCTCTCCAAGGCGGCCGAGCGCGGCAAGATCTCCGAGGAGGAGCGCGACGCGACACTGGCCCGCCTGAGCTTCACCACCGACCTCGGCGAGTTCTCCGACCGTGACCTGGTCATCGAGGCCGTCGTGGAGAACGAGCAGGTCAAGACCGAGATCTTCCAGGTGCTCGACCAGGTGGTGACCCGGCAGGACGCGATCCTCGCCTCCAACACCTCCTCCATCCCGCTGGTGAAGCTGGCCGTCGCGACCTCGCGCCCCGACCAGGTCATCGGCATCCACTTCTTCAACCCGGCGCCGGTGCAGCAGCTCGTCGAGCTGATCCCCGCGCTCACCACGTCCGAGGGCACCATCAGCCGGGCCCAGGTCATGGTCGAGAAGGTGCTCGGCAAGCACGCGATCCGCGCCCAGGACCGCTCGGGCTTCGTGGTCAACGCGCTGCTCATCCCGTACCTGCTCTCCGCCATCCGGATGTTCGAATCGGGCATCGCCAGCCGCGAGGACATCGACAACGGCATGGAGATGGGCTGCGCCCACCCGATGGGCCCGCTCAAGCTCTCCGACCTGATCGGCCTCGACACGGTCGCCTCGGTCGCCGATTCGATGTACGCGGAGTACAAGGAACCGCTGTACGCCGCTCCCCCGCTGCTCCAGCGGATGGTCGACGCGGGCCGCCTCGGCCGCAAGACGGGGTCGGGGTTCTACACCTACGTCTGACATGTCCGGCCCGCGCGGCGGGGCATCCGGAGCGATTCACTCCCCGTACGAACACTCTCGGTACCCGACGGGCCCGGCACTCCTTCGAGTGCCGGGCCCGCGGCGTTCACACACCGTGTGCGCAGCGGGCTCGCATATGCCCATCGCACACTCTCCCGCCCTGTCCACCAGGAGAGTTCACTTTCTGTGCGGATGAAGGGGGGACGCGCCATTACAGAGAGGAGTGCACTCGTGACCACCGACGGCGAGAGTGCCGTGGTCCCGGAGGAATTCGCCGAGTTGCGCCGTAGCCTGGACGTGGGTCTCGCCCGCGTCGACGGACGGCTGGCGTTGCTCACCCAGCACGACGACCAGAACGCCAAGACGGTGCAGGCCCTGGAGGCCCGGGTCGCCGCCTTGGAACACACGCGCTGGCCGCTGCCCACGATCGTCGCTCTCGCGTCGGTCGCGGCACTGGCCGTGGCGGTCTGGCAGGCCATCGGCCGCTAGGGTCCGGCTAGCGCGCGTCCTGGCCGAGGCGCAGATGGTGCAGGAGGAGCAGCGCCGCGGCCATGTTGGCGGCCGGGACCTCCCCACGGGCCACCATGTCGGGGACGAGCTTGAGCGGGACCCACTCACGGCGGTCCGACTCGAAGTCGTCCTGCGGATGGCCCATGTACGTCCCTTCGTCGGACCAGTAGATGTGGTGCCGGGCGTCGGTGAGCCCGTTGGAGGGCTCGACGCTCATCAGGTGCCGCAGCGGGCCCGGCCGCCAGCCGGTCTCCTCCTCCATCTCGCGTGCCGCCGCGTACGCGATGTCCTCGCCGTCCTCGACGACGCCCGCCGCGAGTTCCCATCCCCAGCTGTCGGTGATGAAGCGGTGCCGCCACAGGAGCAGGACCTCGTTGGCCTCGTTGACGACGGTGGCCACGGCGACGGGCCGCAGCCGGATGAGGAAGTGGTCCAGATGCCGGCCGTCGGGCAGTTCGACATCTGCGAGATTGACCGTGAACCACCTGTTTCCATACACAGTTTGTTCGTTCTGTTTCGTCCATTGCACGGTTCTGCCACCTTCCGCCGAGTTGCTGGCAATATCGCAGCAGGCGGAAGGTCGGAGCAGAGTGTGTGAGGCGCGGAGCGGTGCGCATGGCACGCCCGGAGGCCGGCCGGCACCGGCGCGTCACAGGGGGACGCGCAGCGCCCCGGCGATGAGTTCGGCCGCCTCGGCGGTGCCCGCGCAGTCGCTGCGCACCAGGTGCTCGCGGACCGCGCGCAGCCGGTCGCGCAGCCGCTGCGACTCCATGCCCCGCGCCTGTTCCGCCATTTCGACGGCCGTGGCCACCGCCCGGTCGGTGTTTCCCTGGCGCAGCTCGATCTGACTGAGCATCGCGAGGCGGTGGACCCGGCCCCGGTCGTGCGCAGGCGTGTCCACGGCCGCCGCCGCGTGCTCCCTGGCACTCGTCAGATCCCCGAGGCTGAGCAGCGCCTCCGCCACCTGCACGTTGACGAGGCCGGGCTGCACATACCCCGTCTCGTCCGGCTCCCGGCCGCGCAGGATGCGGTCGGCCGCGGCCTCGGCACGCCTGATGCACGACAGGGCGCTCCTGCCGTCGCCCAGGTGCGCGTACGCCTTGGCCTGCATGGCGTACAGATCCGATGCGAGCGCCGGAGTGAGGTCGCGGCCCGCGGCCCGCAGCGCCGCCTCGGCGAACGCCACCGCCTGGCGGTACTCCCGCATGAACAGCGACTGGTTGACGAGCAGCGCGATCACATACGCGCCGAGCCCCATGTCGCCGCTGGCCTTCGCGAGCCGCAGGGCCTGGTGGAAGTAGCGCTGGGCGAGGCCGTGCGCGTCGGAGTCGTAGGCGCAGATCCCGGCTATCGCGACCAGCCCGCCCGTGGAGCGGTGCAGCTGGCGGCCCATCTCGTCCGTGTAGCTGCCGCGCAGCAGGGGCGCCGCCTCGGCGTTGAGGAAGCCGACGATGCGGGTGCGGGTCGCGACGCCGCCGGTCTTCCGGTACATCTGCTCGTAGTGCGCGCGGGCGGCCCGCATCATCTCGATGTCCGCCGTGCTCACGGGGTGCCGTCCGCCGCGGGAGACATCGACGTCCTCCGGCGGGTTCTCCCACTCCCAGACCGGCATCACCGCGGGCGTGCCGGTGACCGCGGGGGCGCCGAGCAGGTGCGGGCGCTGCTGTTCGTCCGAGCGCCACAGCGCGGTGGCCCGCTCCACGAAGCCGGAGAGCGTCGTGGCCGCCGAGCCGACGCGGGCCGAGGGGGCGCCGGGCAGGCCGAGGCCGATGTCGTCGAGGGTGACGGGCCGCTGCAGCCGGGCGGCGAGCACCTCGCAGATCAGGTCGGGGACCTGGCCCCGCGGGCGCTGCCCCTTCAGCCAGCGGGACACGGCCGTGTGCTCGTAACGCAGCGCGAGCCCGCGGGACTTGCCGGCCTGGTTCACATGCGCGGCGAGCCCCGCGTGGGAGATGCCGGCTTCGTCGAGGATCGCGTCGAGCAAGGTGTTGGGCTGCATGAATGCCCTCCGATGACTCGGTCCTGTTCAGCCTAGTCGAGGTGCCTTCACACGGGGTGTGAACGGAGTGCCCGCGTCCGGGGGGTGTGCGCTCTGCCGCATGCCGTGTGGGCTCGCTTGACTGAGGTGCCTCGTCAGTTGAGGAGGCCGGCCGGGCCGCCGGCTCCCCCCTCGTACAGTGCGGCGGCCCCCATCGGTGCCGTCCGTCCCGCCGTCTGCCCGACAACTCCATGGCGGGGCGGGCGGCGCGCGCCGTCGCCCCGGACCCGACGCGTCACCGCAGGGTGCCCGCGTGCCGTCCGGGCTCCGGATGCTGCACGGGCACCCGTTTGCGGTCGTTGCGCAGGGCGAGCAGCGTCACGTCGTCGTACGGCAACCGGCCGGTGTGCCGCAGCAGTTGGGCATAGACCTCGTGGACGAGACCCTGCGGTGAGAGCGGCCTGCCGCGGGCGGCCTCGGTGAGCTTCGCCCGCAGCGGGAAGAAGGCCCCGGCCGCGTCCCGCGCGTCCTCCATGCCGTCGGTGTGCAGGACGAGCGTCTCCCCGGGCAGCAGCCGGCCGCTGGAGAGCACGGGCAGCTCGGCGGGGAGCGGGAAGGGGCCGAGCGGCGGGAGCGGCTCGGCGTCGGTGAGGGGCCTCGCGTGGCCGCTGAGCAGATGCGGCCAGGGGTGCCCGCAGTTGAGCGCGGAGATCTCGCCGTCCTTGCCGATCTCCAGGAGCAGTACGGTGACGAACTCCTCGGCCGGCGGGACCTCCGGCACGCGGCCACCGCTCGCGGGGTGCTCGGCGCGCGCCTTCTCCCTGAGGTGGCGCCCGAGGGTCCGCTCCAGGCGCCGCATCACCCGCGGCAGTTCGGGTTCGTCGTGGGCGGCCTCGCGGAAGCTGCCGAGGACGGCGGCGGCGGTCCCGACGGCGGCCAGGCCGTGGCCGCGGACGTCCCCCATGACGACGCGGACACCGTGGTCGGTGGCGGCCACCTCGTACAGGTCACCGCCGACCGTGGCGCCGCGTGACGCGGAGAGCCGGACCGCGGCGAGGGCGAGCCCGTCGACGCGGGCCGGCAGCGGCCTCAGCAGGACGTTCTGCGCTGCGCCCGCCACCTCGCGCAGCTGCCGCAGCTCCCGCAGCAGCGCCCGGCGGACGTGCACGACGAGCCCGGTCCCGACGGCGAGGAAGACGGCGCTGCTGACGAGCCGCGCCTCGATGCCGTCCTGCTGGGCGAGCGGGCAGGTCAGTTTGTACGTGACGGCGAGGGCGCCCCAGCCGGTCGGCAGACCGAGGCCGCGCGACCAGCGCGGCCTCCGGTCCTCGGGGAGCGGACGGGCCGCGGCGGTCCCGCCCTCGCGGCGTGCCCTGCGGCGGATGACGAGACGCGCGCCCCTCGCCCTGGCCCGGAGCAGTGCCCGGCAGGGAGATCCAGCCTTGATCCGCATCATGCCGATGCCCCCTCAGGACCGTGTACGGCGCGCAGGTAGGCCCCCGCGGCCGGATCGATTCTGACCATCGGATGGGCCTATCGGGCCATAGTGCGTTCTGTAGTCACTCGAATGAGTGAGGGGCTTATCCGTAGTCGGATAAGCCCCTCTTCGCCCCTTCTGGGCGGTGTCCCGCTCGGCGGGTTCACTACGCTCCGTGCGGTGACTACTCCCCGCGTGGTGACTACGCCCCGCGCAGCACCGCGCCCGTGCGCTCGGCCGCCAGGGCGACGGCCGCGTCACGGGCCGCCGACGCCTCGTCGACGGTCAGCGTGCGGTCGGCCGCGCGGAAGCGCAGCGCGTACGCCAGCGACTTCTTGCCCGCGCCGATCTGCTCGCCCTCGAAGACGTCGAACAGCCGGATGGACTCAAGGAGGCCGCCCGCGCCGTCGGTGAGGCAGCGCTCGACCGCGGCGGCCGGCACCTCCTTGTCGACGACCAGCGCGACGTCCTGGGTCGCCACCGGGTAGGTGGAGATCCGCGGCGCCCGGAGCGCACCGTCGCCGGCCTCCTCCACGCGGTCGAGGTCCAGCTCCATCGCACAGGTCCGCGCGGGCAGGCCGAGCGCCTTGACGACGCGCGGGTGCAGCTCACCGGCGTGGCCGACGGTGACCGTCGCACCGTCGACGACGACCTTCAGCTCGGCGCAGCGGCCCGGGTGCCAGGGGCCGTACTGCCCCTGCTCCACGATGAGCTCGACGCCGGCCTCGCGGGCGACGGTGCGCGCCGCCTCGACGGCGTCCGCCCAGTCCGCGGGGCGGCCCTTGCCCCACCAGCCGGCCTGCTCGCGGGCGCCCGCGAGGACGACGGCGGCGTGCCGGGGCTGGACGGGCAGCGCCTCGGTGAGGGAGGCGATCTCCTCGTCGGTGGGCCGCCGGTCGACGGGCAGGCGCACCGCGACCTTCAGCTCCCGCCGGGGCAGGAAGACCAGCCCGGTCTCGAAGAGCGCCAGGTCGTGGCTGCCGCGGCCGTCGTTGCGGCGGAGCGCGGCGAGCAGCCCGGGCAGCAGCGTCGTGCGGAGCGCGGGCTCCTCGTCGGAGAGCGGGTTGACCAGCTTCACGACGCGGCGCGCGGGGTCGTCCGCGGCCAGGCCGAGCTGGTCGAAGACGCCCTCGCCGATGAAGGGGTAGCTCAGCGCCTCCACGAAACCGGCGCCGGCCAGCGCGCGGCCGACCCTGCGGTGCAGCCGCTGCCGCTCGGTGAGGCCACGGCCCGCGGGGGGCTTGGGCAGCGTGGAGGGCAGGTTCTCGTACCCCTCCAGGCGGATGACCTCTTCGGCGAGGTCGTTCGGCTCGGCGAGGTCGGGGCGCCAGGACGGCACGGTGACGGTCAGGTCGTCCTGCCCGTACACGTCGCAGCCGACCTGCTGGAGACGGCGTACGACGGTCTCGCGGCCGTAGGCCACGCCGGCGACCCGGTCGGGGTGGTCGGCGGGCATGGTGATCGTGCGCGGCGCGGTCGGCGCGATGACCTCGGTGACGCCCGCCTCCGCGGTGCCGCCCGCGAGCAGCACGAGCAGGTCGACGGTGCGCTGCGCGGCGGCCGACGCGGCCTGCGGGTCGACGCCGCGCTCGAAGCGCTTGGCGGCCTCGGAGCCCAGCTTGTGGCGGCGCGCGGTGCGGGCGATGGAGAGCGAGTCGAAGTGCGCGGCCTCGATGACGACGTCGGTGGTGCCGGCCGCCGCCTCGTCGTCGTCGGCGATCTCGGTGTTGGCGCCGCCCATGACGCCCGCGAGGCCGATCGGGCCGCGGTCGTCGGTGATCACCAGGTCCTCGGCGTCGAGGACGCGCTTGGCGCCGTCGAGCGTCGTGAACTTCTCGCCCTGCTCGGCCCTGCGCACGCCGATCGTCCCCTGGACGCGGGAGCGGTCGTAGGCGTGCAGGGGCTGGCCGAGCTCCATCATCACGTAGTTGGTGACGTCCACGGCGAGGGAGATCGGGCGCATGCCGACCTTCTGCAGGCGGCGCCGCAGCCAGATCGGCGAGCGGGCCTCGGGCCGCAGGCCCGTGACCGTGCGCGCGGTGAAGCGGTCGCAGCCGATCGGGTCGTCGATCTTGACCGGGTAGCCGAAGGAGTTCGGCGCGGGGACGTCGAGGAGCGCCGGGTCGCGCAGCGGCAGGCCGTAGGCGATGGCGGTCTCGCGGGCGACGCCGCGCATCGACAGCGCGTAGCCCCGGTCGGGGGTGACGGCGATGTCCAGGACCTCGTCGACCAGTTCGAGCAGCTCGATGGCGTCGGTGCCGGCCTCGTGCTCGGGCGGCAGGACGATGATGCCTCCGCTGCCGTCGTCGCCCATGCCGAGCTCGTCGCCGGAGCAGATCATGCCGTGCGAGGTCTTGCCGTACGTCTTGCGGGCGGCGATGGCGAAGTCGCCGGGCAGGACGGCGCCGGGCAGGACGACGACGACCTTGTCGCCGACCTGGAAGTTCCGGGCGCCGCAGACGATCTCCTGCGGCTCACCCGTGCCGTTGGCGGAGCCGACGTCGACGGTGCAGAAGCGGATGGGCTTCTTGAAGCCCTCCAGCTCCTCGATGGTGAGGACCTTGCCCACGACGAGCGGGCCCTTCAGGCCGGCGCCGAGCTGCTCGACGGTCTCGACCTCCAGGCCGACCTCGATCAGCTTGGCCTGCACATCACGGCCGGTCTCGGTGGCGGGGAGGTCGACGTACTCCCGCAGCCAGGAAAGCGGGACCCGCATCAGATCTCCATCCCGAACGGCCGGGTGAAACGGACGTCACCCTCGACCATGTCTCGCATGTCCTCGACGTTGTGGCGGAACATCAGCATCCGCTCGATGCCGAACCCGAAGGCGAATCCGCTGTACTTCTTGGGGTCGACGCCGCAGGCGGTCAGCACCTTGGGGTTGACCATGCCGCAGCCGCCGAGCTCGATCCAGCCCTCGCTGCCGCAGGTGCGGCAGGGGCGGTCGGGGTTGCCCACGGACTCGCCGCGGCAGACGTAGCACACCATGTCCATCTCGGCGGACGGCTCGGTGAACGGGAAGTAGTTCGGCCGCAGCCGGGTCTTCATGTCCGGGCCGAAGAGCGCCTTGACCATGTGGTCCAGGGTGCCCTTCAGGTCGGCCATGGTCAGGCCCTCGTCGACGGCGAGCAGCTCGATCTGGTGGAAGACCGGGGTGTGCGTCGCGTCCAGCTCGTCCGTGCGGTACACGCGGCCGGGGCAGACGATGTAGACCGGCGGCTCGCGGCGTTCGAGCAGCGCGCGGGCCTGCACGGGCGAGGTGTGCGTACGCAGGACGACACCCGACTCCTCCCCGGAGCCGAGGGCCTGGGAGGTGCCCTTGCCCTCGGTGCTCGGACCCTGGACGAAGAAGGTGTCCTGCATCTGCCGGGCCGGGTGGTCGGGCGTGAAGTTCAGGGCGTCGAAGTTGAACCACTCCGCCTCGACCTCGGGGCCCTCGGCGACCTCGTAGCCCATGGCGACGAAGACGTCCGCGACGCGCTCCATGAACGTGGTCAGCGGGTGGCGGGCACCGGCCGGGGTGCGGTCGTGGGGCAGGGTGACGTCCACCGCCTCCTCGACCAGGACCCGGGCGTCCCGCTCGGCCTCAAGCTCGGCCTGGCGGGCGGCCAGCGCCTTGCTCACGGCGCCGCGGGCCATGCCCACGCGCTTGCCCGCCTCGGCCTTGGCCTGCGGCGGCAGCGCGCCGATCTCGCGGTTGGCGAGGGCCAGCGGCGAGGTGCCGCCGGTGTGCGCGACCTTGGCCTCCTGGAGCGCGTCGAGCGTGTCCGCGGCGGCGAAGGCGGCGAGCGCCTCGTCCCGCATGCGCTCGATCTCTTCAGGTTTCAGTGCCTCGACCTCAACAGGGTCGTACGACTTGTTCGGTGCCGACATCTCTTCCCGTGCTTCCGATTGGCTGGCGGATGGGTCCCCGTCAACAACTCGGAGACAAGTTGTCCCGGACATGGGGACGCAAAGTGCCAACGACCGAGTCTACCGGGGGTGCGGTGGACGAATGAGCCCGCGGGCCGCTCGCGGCTTCCTACTGGAGATACGCCGGGGCCCCCACGGGCAGCGTAAATCGGAACTGGGCACCGCCGCCGGGCGCGCGGCCGACGGTGATCGTCCCGCCGTGCGCCTCCACGATGCCCTTCACGATATACAGCCCCAGTCCCGTACCGCCGCGCTTGCTGCCCCGCCAGAAGCGGGTGAAGACGCGGCCCATCGACTCCTCCGGAATGCCGGGACCCTCGTCGCTCACGGTCACGGCGGTCTCGGCGCCGCCCCGCTCGCGCGGCGAGGAGGAGGGCGCCACCCCAATGGTGACGGTTCCCTCGCCGTGGCGCACCGCGTTTTCCAGCAGGTTGCCGAGGACCTGGTCGATCTTGTCGGGGTCCGCCCAGCAGTCCGGCAGCGGCTGCTGCACCCGGACCAGGAAGCGGTCGGCGTCCTGGCCCGAGGCGACGTGCGACTGGATGTGCCGCCCGACCGCCGCGCCGATGTCGACGGGCTGGCGGCGCAGCTCAAGGCGCCCGGAGTCGATGCGGGAGATGTCGAGCAGCTCGGCGATCAGCCGGGTGACGCGGTTGGCGTCGGCGTCGACGGTCTCCAGCATCAGCTTCTTCTGGTCGTCGGTGAACCGCTCCCACTTGGCGAGCAGCGTCGCCGTGAAGCCCTTGACGGAGGTGAGGGGCGAGCGCAGCTCGTGGGCGACCGTGGCGATCAGCTCGGCGTGGCTGCGCTCGGTGCGGCGGCGGGCCTCGGTGTCCCGCAGCGAGACGACGACGCGGCGCACGGGTCCGTTGCGGTGGTTGCGCAGATAGCGGGCGGAGACCAGGACCTCGCGGCCGCCGGGGAGCAGCAGATTGCGCTCGGGCTGGCCGACGCGGATGGCGAGGCCACCGTAGGGATCGGTCAGCTGCCACCAGCGGCGGCCTTCGAGGTCCTCCAGAGGGAGCGCGCGTTCGAGGGGCGCGCCGATGGCCTCGTCGGCACGGACGGCGGTGATGCGCGCCGCCGCCGCGTTGAAGCAGATGATCCGGCCCGTCTCGTCCGCCACGACGAGTCCGTCGGGCAGCTCGTCGGGGTCGAGTCCGAGGCCGCCGAGGTCACCGGAACCGCCGCGGTCCGCGCGGGCACGGACGACGTCCGGTGCTCCCGGTGCTCTGCTCGTGCCGACGCTCATTCCCCGTACCCCGCCTCTCGCACTTCCGGTGCGGGTGCCTCCCTGCTCAGCGGCCCCCCTTGTTCGAGCGGAACCGGGAACATGCGAGCGGAACCGGGAACATGGAGGGAGCGACCGCGGAGACGGGGACGGCCCCCGAGCCCGTCACACTACTAGCTCGATGTGACGGAGCGGACCCCCTCAGCGAGTACGGACGGCTCGCTGAGCGCGGGCGGACGCGTAGAGGCACACGGCGGCGGCCGTGGCGAGGTTGAGGCTCTCGGCCCTGCCGTGGATCGGGACGCGCACCACGGCGTCGGCGAGCGCGCGGGTCTCCTCCGGCAGGCCCCAGGCCTCGTTGCCGAAGACCCAGGCGCTGGGGGTGCCCATGGTGCCCCTGTCGAGTTCCGTGTCGAGGTCGTCCTCGCCCGCGCCGTCGGCGGCGAGGATGCGCACGCCCGCGTCCTTGAGCCCCTGGACGGCCTGCTCGACGGGTACGCCCACGGCCACCGGGAGGTGGAACAGCGAGCCGACGGAGGCCCGTACGCACTTCGGGTTGTAGAGGTCCACCGAGGCGTCCGTGAGGATGACCGCGTCGGCGCCCGCCGCGTCGGCGCAGCGCAGCACGGTCCCCGCGTTGCCGGGGTCGCGTACGTGGGCGAGGACGGCGACGAGCTTCGGCCGTGCCGCGAGGACGCGCGCGAACGGGGTGTCGATGAACCGGCAGACCCCGACGAGCCCCTGCGGGGTCACGGTGGTGGAGATGTCGGCGATGACGTCCTCGTCGGCGAGGTGCACGCGGGCACCCGCGGCGCGGGCCTCCCCCACGATGCCGGCGTACCGCTCGGCGGCTTCGACGGTGGCGAACAGCTCGACGAGCGTCTCCTCGTGCCGCGCGGCCTCCCGTACGGCCTGCGGCCCCTCGGCGAGGAACAGCCGCTCCTTCCCCCGGAAATTCCGCTTGGCCAGCCGCCGCGCGGCACTCACACGGGGTGACTTGGGGGAGATCAGCTCAGGAGCGGCGGGCATGGACTCACCTTCGGAATCATGGATGGGCGCCCCGCAGGGGCAGCCCATCGGGGGCGCGGGGAACTGCGCGACCAGCCCCACACAGGACCTGCGGACGGCGGACGGCAGAGGCGGGCGGACGAGGGCCCGAACAGAGTCGGACCCGTAAGCCGGGCGGCTTACGGGTCCGACAACACGCTCGGCTCAGCGCGGCGTCAGGCGGCCTTGGGCGCGTTGACGTCCGAGGGCAGGGCCTTCTGCGCGACCTCGACCAGCGCGGCGAACGCGTTCTGGTCGTTGACGGCGAGCTCCGCGAGGATCTTGCGGTCCACCTCGATGTTGGCGGCCTTCAGACCCTGGATGAAGCGGTTGTAGGTGATGCCGTTGGCGCGGGCAGCGGCGTTGATGCGCTGGATCCACAGCTGACGGAAGTCGCCCTTGCGCTTCTTGCGGTCGTTGTAGTTGTAGACCAGGGAGTGGGTGACCTGCTCCTTGGCCTTGCGGTACAGGCGCGAACGCTGGCCGCGGTAGCCGCTGGCCTGCTCGAGGATCGCCCGACGCTTCTTGTGGGCGTTGACTGCCCGCTTGACGCGTGCCACTTGTTGACTCCTTGCAGCGGGGCCGTGGTTGGACTCACACGGCCCGATATCGATTGGGTCCCGGTCAGAGCTCAGGCGCGCGGTGCGCGCCCCGGCTCACTTGCCGAGAAGCTTCTTGATCTTCTTGGCGTCGCCCGGGGCCATCTCGGCGTTGCCGGTGAGGCGACGCGTCAGACGGGACGACTTGTGCTCGAGCAGGTGGCGCTTGCCGGCGCGCTCACGGAGCACCTTGCCGGAGCCGGTGACCTTGAAGCGCTTGCTGGCACCGCTGTGCGACTTGTTCTTCGGCATAGCGCCGTTCTCTCCTCGTCAGTGGCACTCCGATGCCCGGTCGCGAAACCGGGCATCCGGGAGCCATATGTGTCAGTTGGCGATCGCCTGGACTCGCGTCCGGGTGATCAGGCCTCGGCGTTGGCCTCGGCCGGGGCCTCGGCGGGAGCCTCGGTGGACTCCTCCCCCTCGGCGGAGTTCTGCGAGCGGCCCGGATTGGCCTTCGCGTCCGCCTTGCGGGCCGCCTGGGCCTCGCGGGCCTCGGCCATCGCCTCGGTCTTCTTCTTGTGCGGACCGAGAACCATGATCATGTTTCGGCCGTCCTGCTTCGGGTTCGACTCGATGAACCCGAGGTCCTCGACGTCCGAAGCGAGACGCTGCAGCAGTCGGAAGCCCAGCTCGGGGCGGGACTGCTCGCGACCACGGAACATGATCGTGATCTTGACCTTGTCGCCCTGCTTGAGGAACCGGACGACGTGACCCTTCTTGGTGTCATAGTCGTGCGGGTCGATCTTCGGCCGGAGCTTCATCTCCTTGATGACCGTGTGCGCCTGGTTCTTGCGCGCCTCACGGGCCTTCATGGCCGACTCGTACTTGAACTTCCCGTAGTCCATGAGCTTGCACACGGGCGGCCGGGCGGTCGCCGCGACCTCGACCAGGTCAAGGTCGTACTCCTGCGCGAGCTCCAGGGCCTTGGCAAGCGGAACAATTCCGACCTGCTCGCCGCTGGGGCCGACAAGTCGCACCTCGGGAACGCGAATCCGGTCGTTGATGCGGGGCTCGGCGCTGATGGATCCTCCTCGGTAGCACCACGCGACCGTCTGGCGGACAGCCGCGTTACGTCTGTTGACTCGACCAACCGCGCGGAGCCATAAAAAATGCCCCGACCGATCACTGAAGGGGCTCCATGTACTACCGGAGCACCTCCGCGGTGATCGCGGGGCGCACATCGGGCGACCCGAAGCCCTGGGGACTTCGGCCGCCTGACCGGTGACCCACCGCTCCGGGGAGCGGTCAGGTGGGAGATCGGAGCCTCCACTTGTGGGCCGGATTCCTCGCGCGTTGGCACACGGGTGTCCGGCCGGTCGTTACACAAGGTTAGCAGCTCCACCGGGGTGGGGCGAACCCATGGGGCCCCGGCGCCCGGCGCCGGGTCCGCCCCCGCCGCGGCTTATCGTGTGGGACATGAGCGACACGACCCCCACCCCCGAGTCCCCCACGGGTGACTCCCCCAGTTTCGACACCATGACCCGTGACATCGCGGACGTCCCTGCGGTCGAGGTGATCACCACGGTGGCGGTCCACCTGATGAGCGCCGCCGCCGTGAACCTCGGCCTCGCCGAGGGCGGCGAGGGCCACAAGGACCTCGACGAGGCCCGCAAGCTGATCCACTCCCTCGCCGGCCTGATGGACGCGAGCGCCACGGAGATCAGCTCCTTCCACGCGGCGCCGCTGCGGGACGGCCTGAAGTCCCTGCAGCTCGCCTTCCGCGAGGCGTCGATCGTGGCGGACGAGCCCGGTCAGGGCCCCGGCGAGAAGTACACGGGCCCGGTCTTCGGCTGAGCCCGACCCCGCGGTCTCAGACCGTGCGTACGTAGAGGGGCTCGCCCGGTGGCGTCGCCTCGGCCGGCAGGAGTGCCAGGTCGAGGCCGCGCACCAGGCGGGCCCTCAGTGTTTCGTCGGCGGCGATGAGCCGCGCCACCCGCCCCGCGGTCTCCGCCGGCTCGGCCGAGGCGTCGACGACCAGCGCCAGGATGCCGTCGGACGATCCGGGGCCGAGGTGGGCCCGGACGACCGCGGGCTCGGCGGCGACGGCCGCGCGCACGGCCTCACGCACGGCGGGGTCGGCCAGCGGGTCCGTGTCGGCGCGGCCCTCGGCGAGGGCGAGCAGCGCCGTCCTGCCCAGTTCGTAGGGGACGGGGCCCGCGAGGTCGAGGACGATGGTGTCGGCCTGCTCGTGGGCGGCGGCCTGGAGCGCCTGGTGCAGGGGCACCGCTACCGGGCGGGCGGCCGGATCCCACAGGGCGAGGGCCTCGGTGGAGGTGAAGGCGGGCAGGGCCTTGCGGTCGCCGGCCTTCAGGGTGGGCACCGCCATGTCGCTGGTCTTCTCGCGGCGCAGACCGTTCTCGTCCTCCTCGACCTCACCGAGCACGGCGACGACGGGGACGAGGAGCCGCGCTCCCGCGAGGGCCCGCAGGACGGGCGCGTGGGCCGTACGGTCCTTCGACCAAGCGGCGAGCGCCGCGGCGAGCGCGGGGTCGGCCGACCCGTCGTCGTCGGAGAAACCGGGGTCGGGAATGTTCTTGTTCGCCACGGTCCGACCCTACAGAGGCCGGGCGGGGGCCGCGGCGGCAGGTGGGGCGGGTTCCGCCTCCGTCACAGGGGCGGCTGCGGGCGGCGCCCCGTCGCGGAGGGGCGCCGCCCGCGCCACAGGTGGACCGCCGCCGCGAGCAGGGCGACGCCGAGGGCGCCCGCGACGGGGCCCACCCAGGCCGCCGGGTCCTCGTGGTCCCGGTCGGCGTCGGGGCCGCGGCCGAAGTACGTCTCCCCGTACGCCGCGGCGCGCAGCTCGTCCGGCCTGAGCTTTCCGGCGCGGGCGAGGGCCGCCGCGGGGTCGATGAGGCCGAAGCCGCGCGAGTCGTCACGGCCGCCGGGCGGGGCGTCGCGGGCGGTGTCCTCAAGGAGCCGCTTGATCTGGGCGGGCGCGAGGTCCGGGTGCTCGGCGCGGATCAGGGCGACCGCTCCGGAGACGAAGGCGGCGGCGGCGCTGGTGCCCCAGCCCTCGTAGTACTTGCGGTCGGGGTCGGCGATGACGATGTCGTCGCCCGGCGCGGCGACGGTGGCGTACCAGCGGCGGGTGGAGAAGGAGGCGCGCGCGCCCTGCTCGTCGACGGCCGTGGCGGCGATGACGCCGGGGTAGGCGGCCGGATACGAGATGTGGTCGCCGCGTTCGCCGGCGTTGCCCGCGGAGGCGACGACGGCGATGCCCTTCTTGAGGGCGTACTGCACGGCGGCGTCCTCGGACGGCTCCGGGTGGGCGGACCTGGAGTCGTCGCCGAGGGAGAGGTTGATGACGTCGGCGCCGTGGTCGGCGGCCCAGCGGATGCCGTCGGCGAGGGCGTTGCCCCGGGTGTTGCGGGCCCGCTTGCGGGCGGGGTCGCCGTCCTCCAGGATCACGCGGACCGGCAGGATCTTCGCTTCCGGCGCGATGCCGAGCACGCCGTCGGCGCGGCCGTCGCCGTGCCCGTGGGCCGCGATGATGCCCGCCATGGCGGTGCCGTGCCGGGCCCAGGGGCGGTCGCCGCGGGAGGCGCCGAAGCCGACCATGTCCTTGCCTTCGAGGACGTTGCCCGCGAGGTCGGGGTGCTGGTCGTCTATGCCGGTGTCCAGGACGGCGACGGTGACGCCCCTGCCCTTGGTGGTCTGCCAGACCTCGCTGGTGCGCATCGCGCCGAGGCCCCACTGCTGGACGCGGATGCCGTCGTCGGCGCGGGCGGTGGCGGCGGGGGCGAGCGCCAGCGTGGCGGCGAGCGCGGTGACGAGGGCGCGCCGCCGTCCCCGCGGGGTCCTCGTGCTCCTCATGCGTCCTTCTCCGCGTCCGCGATCGTCTTGCGCAGGCCGCGCTCGACGCGGTCGGCGATGCCCTTGGCCTCGTGGCCGAGGCCCGACTGGGCGGGTGCGGAGTCGTTGCCCTCCATCGCCTCGGCCGCGGGCTCGGGGTCGGTGACGGCCCTGCCGTCGGCGAAGCCGGACACGGCGTACGCGATGACGGGCGCGTCCGGCAGCACGGACAGCGTCCAGGCCGCGCGCTGGGCGTCGCCGAAGTGCTCGGCGAGGGTGCCGTCGGCGGCGTAGGCGCGGGGCATCAGGTCGGTGCGCCGGTCGAGCCCCTCCTCCGTGACGCGGGTGCGCAGTGCCCGCATGGCGTCGGCGTCCGCCTTGGCGAACATCAGGCCCACCGTGGTGACGTGGCTGCGTGTGGCGTCGGCGTACGTGGCGCGCAGCAGCCGCAGGCAGCCCGCCGGGGCGAGGGCCTTGGCGAGCAGCGGGTCGAAGGCGGCCCGGCAGTCGCTGTCGGGGGCGACGGCGATGCGGGTCCAGGAGCGGTCGGCGCCGCCGGGGCCCGCGCCGCCGCCCTTGAGGGTGGGCGGGAAGAGCCGGTCCACGGGGACGCTGTGCCAGAGCGCGCCGGTGACCTCGTAGGCGCCGCGGTCGCTGCCGCTGGCCGCGGACTCGCCGGTCAGCCAGCTGCCGGTGACCGCGCCGCCGATGAGGCCGAGCCCGACGACCGCGCAGGCCGCGGCGGCGGCCACGCGGGGGCGCGCCCAGGCGCCGACGCGGCGCAGCCGGGTGGTGGTGTCGTCGTACAGGGCGGGCGGCGCGAAAACGATGAAGGGCCGCCCCGCTCCCGGCCCCGGGGCCGGGTCGACGGCTCCGACGGCGCGCCGGGCGGCCGTGGCACGGGACCGGTCGCCGCGCGGGGGCGCGTCATCGGGGGCGGCTTCCGGCACCTCGGTCTCGGCGGGCGGTGCGGAAGGCTCCGCCGTCGCCCCCGGGGGCGCGTCGGGCAGCCGCGCGGACGCCGGAGGCGGCGGAGGCACCGCCTCGCGGGGCGCACGGGCACGCTCGAAGGGAGCGAGGAGGTCCTCTATGCGCTCGGCGACGTCGTCCGCACGGTCGAGGATCGCCGGAGGGGCATCGGCAGCCGCCGGCCGGGCGTCGGGAAAGCGCGCCGACGATGCCGGGGGCGCCTCCGTGGCTGAGCTGACCTCGCCGTCGGTCGCCTGCCCGGCGGCGGCGTCCGCACCACCGACCGCCTGGGCAACGGCTTCGGCGACCGCCGGGCCTGCGTCGGGGAAGCAGGTCGGGGGAGACGGGGGCGGGGGCTCGGGGTGGGCCGTGGGGTGGGGGGCGTTCAGGAGCCAGTCGTCGTCCACCGGTGGGCGCACGTCGGGGAAGCGGGCCGACGGGGGCGGCGGGGGGTCCGGCGGGAGCGTCGGGAGGGGTGGCGTGGCGGGGACCGGGGGGATCGGGGTGCGACGCGCCTCCGTGCTCATACTCCCCCGTCTCCTCGCGCTCCGGTGCCGGAGCGCTCGGCCCGGCGAGGCTCCGTGCGCGTCACTCTACGGGCAGACGCGGGCCGCGCGGGAACCGGTTCGCGCCCCCGGGTGATCTGCCCGGAACCTCCCCCTACCCTCGGGTAATCGCGTCTGGCAGGCTTCGCCCATGACTGCCCTCGCCGCAGACCGGGCCCGCTACGACCGGGCCACCGCGCACCTCGACGCCCCCGTCGCGATCGTCGATCTGGAGGCGTTCGACGCCAACGCCGACGACCTGGTGCGCCGTGCCGGGGGCAAGCCGATCCGGGTGGCGAGCAAGTCCGTCCGCTGCCGGGCCCTGCTCGAACGGGTCCTGGCCCGCGACGGTTTCGCCGGGGTCATGTCGTTCACGCTCGCCGAGTCCCTGTGGCTCGCCCGATCCGGCTTCGACGACGTGCTGCTCGCCTACCCCTCGGCGGACCGGTCCGGCTTCGCCGAGCTGGCCGCGGACCCGAAGCTCGCCGCGAGCGTCAGCGTGATGGTCGACGACCCGGCCCAGCTGCGGCTGATCGACGAGGCGAGGGACGGCGGGAAGGAGGAGATCCGGGTCTGCCTCGAACTGGACACCTCCCTGCGCGCCTTCGGCGGCCACGTCCGCGTCGGGGCCCTGCGTTCCCCGCTGCACTCGCCGGGGCAGGTCTCCGCCCTGGCCCGCGCCATCGCCGGGCGGCCCGGGTTCCGGCTCGTGGGCGTCATGGCGTACGAGGGTCATGTGGCCGGTGTCGGTGACGCGGTGGAGGGGCGTCCCGCGCGCTCCCGGGCGATCAGGCTGATGCAGGCGGCGGCCCGCAAGGAGCTGGCGGAGCGCAGGGCGCGGACCATCGCGGCGGTCCGCGAGGCCGCCGGCGACCTGGAGTTCGTGAACGGCGGCGGCACGGGCAGCGTGCAGCACACCGCTGCCGAGCGGGCGGTGACGGAGATCGCCGCCGGGTCGGGTCTCTACGTACCGCGCCTCTTCGACAACTACACGTCCTTCCACGGGCGTCCGGCGGCGCTCTACGCGCAGCCGGTGGTGCGCAGGCCGGGGCCGGGCGTCGTGACGGTGCTCGGCGGCGGCTACCCCGCGTCGGGGGTCGCGGGCCCGGACCGCTCGCCGGTGCCGTACCTGCCCGAAGGGCTGCGGTACGACCCGCAGGAGGGTGCGGGCGAGGTGCAGACACCGCTGCACGGCCCGGCCGCGGACGGTCTGCGGATCGGCGACAAGGTGTGGTTCCGGCACGCCAAGGCCGGGGAGCTGTGCGAACGCTTCGCCACCCTGCGCCTGGTGGAGGGGGACACCGTCACGGCGAGCGTCCCCACCTACCGGGGCGAGGGACACACCTTCCTCTGACGGGCGGTCAGGGGCCGTTACGGCGTGGGCGTGACGCCGCTTCCCACGCCACCGCTCGACGCGCTGTCGTCCACGGACCGGATGCCGGCCATGATCTCGTCCAGGTCGGAGACGGGCGGGGCCCCGTCCGCCGCGCCGACGGTGAAGCGGACGATGACCATCGACTCGGAGCCGACGCTGGAGGCGAACGCGAGGGACTGGACGTAGCCACCCGGACCCTTCGCCGTGTGGACGCGCCAGCGCACGTAGTAGCCCGCGCGGCCCGCGACCGCGACCTGGCCCGCCTCGACCTGCTCGTGGCCGGTCATGCCGCCGTAGGGCTGCCGGTCGAGCTTGTCCTTGTCGTAGGCGGCCTCCGCCGCGTCCTTGATGTCCCCGAGGGCGAGCGCCTTGGGGTCGGTCTCGTCCGTGCCGGTGGCGGTGCCCGACGTGACCGTGCCGTGGCGGCAGAGGCCCGGGTCGCCGGGGCAGTCGACGATGTCGGGCGTCCGGATCGTCGCGCCGCCGCCGACGGTGTCGTCGTCCTTCTCCCAGCCCTCGGGCACGGGCAGCGTGATGCCGTTGAGGTCGTCGACCTGGGTGTCCGGGTCGGGGTCGGCGGTCGGGGACTCCGACTCCTCGTCCGTGGCGGTCGGCGCGGGGCCCGTCTCCGCGTGCGTGCTCGGCGCGGCCACGGCCTCGGAGCCGTCGTCGTCCTTGCCGAGGACGACGACGCCCGTGACGATCGACGCGACGAGCACGACTCCGGCGACGGCCGGCGCGAGGATCTTCGCGCGGCCGGCGCCGGAGGGCGCCGGTGCCGTCACCGCCGTCGCGGCGGGGTCGGGCGCGGGGCCGAAGCCCTGCGCGGCCGGGGCCGCCCGGAGGGCTTCGGGGGTGCGCCGGTGCTCGGTCCACGCTGTCCCGTCCCACCAGCGCTCGACGGCGCTCTGGTGCGGGTCCGGGTACCAGCCGGGCGGCGGCGACATGCTCATCCCGGCACTTTAGGCCGTGCCGCGGAGGTCAGTACACCGAGTCCCGCTGGTCGGGCACGACCGAGCCGTCGGCGCGCAGGACCGGGCCCTTGGCGCCGTCGTGCCGGTTGTACGCGGCGGTCGAGCACGGGTAGGCGCCGGACTTGCGCGGCAGCGGCTCGATGAACATCGGGTTCACGACCCAGCGGCCGTCGGCGTTGTCGTACGCGCGGCACATGAACTCGGTCTTGTTGCGGTTGAGCACGAGGTGCGCGCCGGTGGCGTCGCCGACGAAGGTCACGTCGGTGTCGGCGTCACCGCCGCCGAGCGCGATGCGGTGGGCGCGGTCCTGCTTCTGCCAGGCCGCCTCGCCCTCGACGCCGTAGATCTCCTGGTTGATCCAGCACCGCTTGCCGTCGATGTACGGGATGGCCTCGCCCTTGTTGACGGGCACTCCCCCGCAGCCCTGGTTCCAGGTCGTGATGCGGCCCTCGCGGTCCAGGACGGAGCGGATGGCGACGGTGTGGGCGCGGTCGATGCCCACGCTCCTCGACCAGACCTCGGTGACCGGCTCGGAGCCCGCCGAGACGATGTAGACGTCGAACCCGGCCTTCTTGAGGGTGCGGATGAGGTCGCGCTGCTGGTCGTAGTAGCGCACGTAGCCGGGGATCTCGTGGGTGCCGACGGTCTGGGTGGCGCCGACGGGGGCGGCGAGCGCCTCCTTGCGGGCCTTCGCGGCGTACGACTCCAGTTCGGGGACGGTGTGCCCCGCGAAGATCTGCGGTACCCAGGCGTACTGCGGGACGGTGTGGCGGTGGTCCCATGTCCCGGCGAAGGCGGCGGCGCCGCTCATCGTCCTCCCGTCCTCGCGGACCTCGAAGATCTCGTCCGCGCAGTCGGTGTCGGTGGAGGTGGGCAGCGGCGCGCCGACGGGGACCTTCGTGCCGCAGGCCCGGGTGAGCGCGCGGTCGGCGGCGTCGGTCAGCCACTTGCTGGTGGACTTCCAGCTCTTGGGGCGCAGGATCTTGTCGTGCCGCAGCGACCAGGCGATGGTCGCGTCGGTCACGTCGTTCTTGGTGATGGTGTTGTCCCAGTCGAAGGCGGCGACCGGGCGCTTCCCGCCGTGTCCGACGCGCGGGTTCGCGCAGCGCCCGCGCTCGTCGATCATCCGCTGGAGCGTGGCGCGGTTGTCACCGTGCCACCTCAGCTTCTTCGAGAGCTGCGGGCAGTGCGCGGCGGCGGTACGGGAGTTCGCGGGCGTGGCGGCGGCCGCGGAGGAGGCTGCGGGCACGGCCGCCAGGGTGGCGGCCGTGGCGAGCGTCAGCGCCACAAGGTGTCTGGTACGCATGTGAGTGGACCGTACATCAGTCTTCCGCGGGCGACGATGTGCCGGGCTCGCGCCGTGTCCCCGGCTACAGCGGTGTCACGTACGCCCCCGAGATGCCGCCGTCCACGAGGAAGTCGGTGGCGTTGACGAACGAGGAGTCGTCGCTGGCGAGGAAGGCCACGGCGGCGGCGAGTTCCTCGGCCTCGGCGAAGCGGCCCACCGGGATGTGCACGAGGCGGCGCGCGGCCCGCTCGGGGTCCTTGGCGAACAGCTCCTGGAGCAGCGGGGTGTTGACCGGCCCCGGGCAGAGCGCGTTGACGCGGATGCCCTCGCGGGCGAACTGCACGCCGAGTTCACGCGACATGGCGAGGACGCCGCCCTTGGACGCGGTGTAGGAGATCTGCGAGGTCGCGGCCCCCATCCGCGCCACGAACGAGGCGGTGTTGATGATGGAGCCCTTGCCCTGGCGGCGCATGTAGGGGATGGCGGCCTTGCAGCACAGGTAGACCGAGGTGAGGTTGACCTCCTGGACGCGCTTCCAGGCTTCGAGGCCGGTGTCGAGGATGGAGTCGTCGTCGGGCGGTGAGATGCCCGCGTTGTTGAAGGCGACGTCGACGGAACCGTAGGTGGCGAAGGCCGCCTCGAAGAGGGCGTCGACCTGCTCGGCGTCGGTGACGTCGACCTGGACGAAGAGCCCGCCGGTCTCCTCGGCGGCCTTCTTGCCCGCGGCCTCGTCGATGTCGCCGCAGACGACGTGGGCGCCCTCGGAGGCGAGGCGGCGCGCCGTGGCGAGCCCGATGCCGCTGCCGGCTCCCGTGACGACGGCGGTGCGGCCCACCAGGCGGCGGCAGACGGTCTGGTCGGTCATGTGGCTCAGGCCTCCGTGCTCTCGGAACTGATGAAGACGTTCTTGGTCTCCGTGAAGGCGTGCAGGGCGTCCGGGCCGAGTTCCCGGCCGAGACCGGACTGCTTGTAGCCGCCGAAGGGGGTCCAGTAGCGGACGCTGGAGTGCGAATTGACGGACAGGTTCCCCGCCCTGACGGCCTGTGAGACGCGGAGCGCGCGGCCCACGTCACGGGTCCACAGGGAGCCGGAGAGGCCGTAGTCGGTGGCGTTGGCCAGCCGTACGGCGTCGGCCTCGTCGTCGAAGGGGAGGACGACGGCGACGGGGCCGAAGACCTCCTCCGTGGCGACCGGGGCCGCCGGGTCGACGTCGGTGAGCAGCGTCGGCGGGAACCAGAAGCCGGGGCCCTCGGGGGCCGTGCCGTGGATGCCGTCGCCGGGGGTGACGTAGGACCGGACGCGGTCGAGCTGGGCCCGGGAGATCAGCGGGCCCATCTGGGTCTTCTCGTCGGACGGATCGCCCACGACGACGGACTCGACCGCGGGCGCCACCAGGTCCACGAAGCGGTCGTACACCGAGCGCTGCACCAGGACGCGGGTGCGGGCACAGCAGTCCTGGCCGGAGTTGTCCAGGTACGACATGGGGGTGGCGAGGGCCGCCGCCTCCACGTCGGCGTCGGCGAAGACGATGTTCGGGCTCTTGCCGCCGAGTTCGAGGGTCAGCCGCTTCACCCGGTCGGCGCACCTGGCCATGATCTGCTTGCCGACGCGGGTGGAGCCGGTGAACACGATCTTGGCGACGCCGGGGTGTTCGACGAGCGCCGCGCCCGCGACGCCGCCCTCGCCGGGCAGGACCTGGAAGAGCCCTTCGGGAAGACCCGCCTCCAGGGCGAGTTCGGCGAGGCGGAGCGCGGTGAGCGGGGTCGTCTCGGCCGGTTTGAGGAGCACCGCGTTGCCCGCCGCGAGGGCGGGGGCCGTGCCCCACGCGGCGATGGGCATCGGGAAGTTCCACGGGGCGATGACGCCGACGACGCCGAGGGGTTCGAGGACGGTGACGTTCAGGCCGCCGGGCACGGGGATCTGCCGGCCGCTCAGCCGCTCGGCTCCCCCGGCGGAGAAGTCGAGGAGGTCGCGGACGTTGCCGGCCTCCCAGCGGGCGTTGCCGATGAGGTGACCGGCCTCGCGCACCTCCAGGCGCGCCAGTTCCTCCAGGTGGTCGTCGACCCGGACGGCGAAGCGGCGCAGGAGCCTGGCACGGTCGGCGGGGGCCGCCGCGGCCCACCGCTCCTGGGCCCGCGCGGCACGGGCGACGGCGGCGTCGACGTCCTGCGCGGTGGCGGCGGGGACGGTCGCGACGACCTCTTCGGTCGCCGGATCGAGTACCTGCAGCAAGGTGTCCTCACCTCTCACATGCGTTCGAAGGAGCGGCGGAGCTCCCAGTCGGTCACCGCGGAGTCGAAGGCGTCCAGCTCGACCCGGGCCATGTTGCGGTAGTGCGCGACGACCTCGTCGCCGAAGGCGGCCTTCGCGATGGGGCTGTTGTCCCAGAGTTCGGCGGCCTCGCGCAGCGTGGTGGGGACGTGCGCGTACTCGCCGGAGTAGGCGTTGCCCGTGCACTCCTCGGGCAGTTCGAGCTTCTGCTCCACGCCGTGGAGGCCGGCCGCGACGAGGCCGGCGACCGCGAGGTAGGGGTTCACGTCGCCGCCGGGCAGCCGGTTCTCGAAGCGCAGGGAGCGGCCGTGGCCGACGACGCGCAGGGCGCAGGTGCGGTTGTCCTGGCCCCAGGCGACGGCGGTGGGCGCGAAGGAGCCCGGCCTGAACCGCTTGTAGGAGTTGATGTGGGGCGCGTAGAGCAGGGAGAAGTCGCGCAGCGCGGCGAGCTGGCCCGCGAGGAAGTGCCGCATGAGGGGCGACATGCCTCCCCCGGGGGCGTCCGGGGGCCCGGCCATGGCGTTGTTGCCCTCGGCGTCCTGGAGCGAGAGGTGGATGTGGCAGGAGTTGCCCTCGCGCTCGTTGAACTTGGCCATGAAGGTGAGCGAGACGCCCTCCTGGGCCGCGATCTCCTTGGCTCCGGTCTTGTATATGGCGTGCTGGTCGCAGGTGACGAGGGCTTCGTCGTAGCGGAACACGATCTCGTGCTGGCCGGGGTTGCACTCGCCCTTGGCGGACTCGACGACGAGTCCGGCCGCCGCCATCTCGTTGCGGATGCGGCGCAGGAGGGGTTCGACGCGTCCCGTGCCGAGGACCGAGTAGTCGATGTTGTACTGGTTGGCGGGGGTCAGGCCCTGGTACCCGGCGTCCCACGCCTGCTCGTAGGTGTCCTTGAAGACGATGAACTCCAGCTCCGTGCCCACGTGGGCGCTGAGGCCGAGTCCGGCGAGGCGGTCGAGCTGGCGGCGCAGGATCTGCCGGGGCGCGGCGACCACGGGTGAGCCGTCGTTCCAGGCGAGGTCCGCGACGAGCATCGCGGTGCCCTCGTTCCAGGGGACGCGCCGCAGGGTGGCGGGGTCGGCGTGCAGGGCGAAGTCGCCGTAGCCGCGGTCCCAGGAGGACATCGCGTATCCGTCGACGGTGTTCATCTCCGGGTCGACGGCGAGGAGGTAGTTGCAGCCCTCCGTGCCGTGTTCGAGGACCTCGTCGAGGAAGAAGCGGGCGGCGAACCGCTTGCCCTGGAGGCGACCCTGCATATCGGGGAAGGCCAGGACGACAGTGTCGATCTCGCCGCCCGCGACGAGGGCCCTGAGCTCCTCGACGGCGAGCGGGGGTGTGCGGTCTGCCACGGGAAGAGCCTCCTTGGGTCAGCCGAGGGCCATAAGGTATTGCGGAGAACCTTTGCTTGGGAAGGGGGTACGGGCATGTCGCACACGGAAGAGGGCATCCCGTCCGCGGGGGGCGCCCGCGGCGGGCGGGACGCGTGGAGTGCGCCGGGCGCGCGGGACGACGACCGGCTGACCCCGGTGCTGCGTCCGGTGCGCGCGGGCAACGGCTTCGAGGAGGCCCTGGAGCAGATCCTCCAGGTCGTACGCCTCGGTCTGGTGCCCGGCGGCGAGCGGCTGCCGTCGGAGCGGGAGCTCGCCGACCGCCTCGGCATCAGCCGCGTCACGCTCCGCGAGGTCCTGAAGGTGCTGCAGGACCAGGGCCTCGTCGAGTCGCGGCGCGGGCGGTACGGCGGCACCTTCGTGCGCCGGCGCCCCGAGGCGGCGGGCGAGGACGAGCTGCGCCGCAGGGTCGCGGACGTGGACGTCGAGGACGCGCTGCGCTTCCGCGAGGTGCTCGAAGTGGGCGCGGCCGGGCTCTGTGCGGCGCACGGCCTCGACGCGGGGCGGGCGGGCCGGCTGCGGGACGCGCTGGCGCGCACGCACGACGCGCCGCTCGCGGAGTACCGCCGCCGGGACACCCTGCTGCACCTGACGCTCGCCGAGCTGTGCGGGTCGCCGACGCTGACCGCGCAGTACGCGGCGGTGCGGGCGACCGTGAACGACCTCCTCGACTGCATCCCGCTGCTCGTGCGGAACCTGGAGCACTCCCAGCGCCAGCACACCGCGCTCGTCGAGGCGGTGCTCGACGGGGACGCGGACGGGGCGCGGGAGATGATGCGCGAGCACTGCGCGGGTACGGCGGCGCTGCTGCGGGGATTCTTGACCTGAGGGCCGCCGGGCCGCCGGGCCGCCGGACGGAGCGGGAGCGCGGGCGCGCCCGGCAGGCGTACCGCGCGGGCGTCGACGACCTGGTGGCGCACGGGTCTTGCCATCGGCCACCGGGGACCGCAAAGGTATGGCTCCGTTCCATTAGTCGCCCGCCGCAGTGCCGTCGCCGCTAGGAGCCGTGCCATGACCGTGGAGTCCTCCGGACCGAGCCCCGCCGAACCACGCCCCGCCGAACCGGCGGACGACTATCTGGAGCGCAGGACGCTCCGCCGGGGCAACGCGGGCTGGGTGCTGCTCACCGGCCTCGGCGTCGCCTACGTCGTCTCCGGCGACTACTCCGGCTGGAACTCGGGCCTCGCGGAAGGGGGCTTCGGCGGTCTCGGCATCGCCATGGCGCTGATGGGCGTGATGTACGCCTGCATGGTCTTCGCGCTGGCCGAGCTCTCCTCCGTGCTGCCCACGGCCGGCGGCGGCTACGGCTTCGCGCGCCGGGCGCTCGGCCCCCTGGGCGGCTTCCTGACGGGCACGGCCATCCTCATCGAGTACATCCTGGCGCCCGCCGCGATCTCCATCTTCATCGGCGACTACGTGGAGTCGCTCGGCCTCTTCGGGCTGACCTCGGGCTGGCCGGTCTACCTCGCCTGCTTCGCCGTCTTCATCGGCATCCACCTCTGGGGCGTCGGCGAGGCGCTGCGGTTCAGCTTCGTCGTGACCGGCATCGCCGTGGTGGCGCTGCTCGTCTTCGCGGTCGGCGCGTTCATGGACTTCGACGCCTCCCGCCTCGACGACATCCCCGTGGACACGGACGCCTTCGGCGCCAACTCGTGGCTGCCGCTGGGGCTGCTCGGCATCTGGGCGGCGTTCCCGTTCGGCATGTGGTTCTTCCTCGGGGTCGAGGGGGTGCCGCTGGCCGCCGAGGAGACCAAGGACCCGGCGCGCACGCTGCCGAGGGCGATCCGCTGGTCGCTGTGCATCCTGGTCCTCCTCGCCCTGGTGACCTTCTTCGCCTCGGCGGGGGCGCGCGGCTCCGCGGCCATCCAGTCGGCAGGCAACCCGCTGGTCGAGGCGTTGCAGCCGGACGGCAGGGCGACGGGTCTGAGCCGCGTCATCAATTACGCGGGGCTCGCGGGCCTGGTGGCCTCCTTCTTCTCCCTCATCTACGCGGGCTCCCGCCAGCTCTTCGCGCTCTCCCGGGCCGGCTACCTGCCCCGCTTCCTCTCCCTCACCAGCAGCCGCAAGGCCCCCTACCTCGGCCTGCTCGTCCCCGGCGCGATCGGCTTCGGGCTCGCGGCGGGCACCGGGGACGGGGCCCGGATGCTGAACGTCGCGGTGTTCGGCGCCACCATCAGCTACGCCCTGATGTCGCTCTCGCACATCGTCCTGCGCCGCCGCGAGCCGGACCTCGCGCGCCCCTACCGCACCCCCGGTGGCATCCTGACCTCCTCCGTCGCCCTCGTCCTCGCCTGCGCGGCGCTGGTCGCCACGTTCCTGGTGGACGTGGTGGCGGCGTTCATCGCGCTCGGCGTGTACGTGGTCGCGATCGCCTACTTCGGCCTCTACAGCCGCAGGCACCTGGTGGCGCGGGCCCCGGAGGAGGAGTTCGCGGCGCTGGCGGCGGCCGAGGCGGAGCTGACGCGCGACTGACCGCCGCGCGGACCCGCGGAACGGCACCGACCCGAGGAGAGGCGACGCGGTGAACAGGCCACTGATCGGCATCAGCACGTACTGGGAGCAGAGAGCGAGCTGGGGCGTGTGGGAGCTGCCCGCGGCCCTGCTGCCCGCCGGGTACCCGCTTCTCGTGCAGTCGGCGGGCGGCCTCGCCGCGATGCTGCCGCCGGACGGCCCCGAGCACGCCGCGGCGGCCGTCGCCCGGCTCGACGGTCTGGTGATCGCGGGCGGCCCCGACGTCGACCCCGCGCGCTACGGCGCCGTGCGCGAGGACCGCACGGGCCCGCCCGCGCACCGGCGGGACGCGTGGGAACTCGCCCTCATCGACGCGGCGCTGGGCTCGGGGACGCCCCTGCTCGGCATCTGCCGGGGCATGCAGCTCCTGAACGTGGCGCTGGGCGGGACGCTGGTGCAGCACCTGGAAGGACACTCGGAGAAGGTGGGCGCGTTCGGCACGCACGCGGTCAAGCCGGTCATGGGCACGCTCTACGCGTCGATCGCCCCCGAGGCCGCCACGGGCGTCCCGACCTACCACCACCAGGCGGTGGACCGTCTCGGCAGGGACCTCGTCGTCTCGGCCCACTCGGACGACGGCACCCCCGAAGCCATCGAACTCCCCGGTCCCGCGTGGGCGCTCGGCGTCCAGTGGCACCCGGAGATGGGGGACGACACGCGGGTCATGGAGGCCCTGGTCAGAGCCGCTTCCTGAGCCAGGCGACGGCGGCCGCGCCCTGGGCGCCCTGGAACGCGCGCAGGGTCGGCAGCCCCGGCGGCCCCGGCAGCGAGGCCTGCCGCACGAAGTATCCGGCGAGGGCGGCGAGCACGGCGGTGACGCCCTCGGGGTCGGCGGCCCGTCCCGCGGGCCGCGCGGTGAAGACGGCCTCGGGGTCGGGGCCGCCCTGGGCGCGCACGCACGGCAGCATGATCAGCAGGTCGAGCCAGGGGGCGCCGCGCACGGCGTGCGGCCAGTCGACGAAGACGACCCGGCCGTCGGCGGTGAGCAGCATGTTGTCGGCGCGGAGGTCGCCGTGGACGAGGGTCTCCCCCGCGGCGTGCTCGGCCCAGGGCTCCGCCAGTTCGGCCAGGGTCCCGAGGTTGGCGCGGACCCAGGGGTCGATCCTGTCGTCGTCCTCGGCGCCCGCCTCGATCAGCTTGGGCCAGGCCCGGAAGTGTCCGGCTCTCGCCCCGGTGACGGACGGGGCGTCGAAGGGCGCGGGCGTCAGGACGCGGCCGAGGGCGTCCACGGCGTCGAGCACGCGCCCGAACTCCTCGTCGTGCCAGGGCACCCGCGGCTGGTGCCCCTCGATGTCCTCGAAGGCGAGCGCGACCCAGGTGCCGTCGTCGTACGAGGTGAGGAGGCGGGGCGCGGGCACGGCGTCCGGCAGGGCGGCGGAGCAGCGGGCCTCGGCGCGGTGCATGCGGGGGCTCGCCGGGTTGGTCTCGGCGCTGACGGCCTTGACGAAGGCGCGCCGCCCGTCCGCGAGCCGCACGCGCGCGGCGGCCCCCGGCGAGAACCCGCCGTGCTGCGTCACCGCGTCCACGACGGCGGCGCCGAGCCCGGCCTCCAGCGCGCCCCGCACGGAGGCGGGGAGCTGGTGCCAGGGGGTGCGGACGCCGGTGGCCGGGGGTGCGAGGGGATGCATGCGGTCCATGCTGACGCGCGGGCGGCTCCTGCCGCCAGGCATTTGTCACCAGGCGTCTGTCACCAGGCATCTGTCACCAGGCACTTGTCACCAGACACCGCCGCAAATAAAGTGTTCACAACGCATGGTTGACACTGTTCCGTGTTCGAGTTCATGCTGGGTCCCATGACAGCGACCCCCGAGCGGCCCGCCGGTGCCGCCGACCCCTTCACCGCCCCTCACCCGGAGCAGGCCCGCGCCCAGCGCGTGTTCGCGGCGCTGACGCGCGTGGCCGAACGGCACGCCGCCGACGACGAGCAGCGGCGCCGGCAGGTCCACCCCGCGGTCCTCGGCCCGCACGAAGCGGTGCGGCTGGTGTCGTTCCTGCTCAGCGGTGCCGCGCGGCTGACGGACGGTGAGCCGGAGGTGGACCACGCCGACATCACGGCGGCGCTGACGCTGCTGCCGCTGGTCCGCGGCGAGCTGGACGAGCTGGAGACCGGGCTGCTCCAGATGGCGCGGGGACGCGGCATGACCTGGCCGGAGATCGCCTTCGGGCTCGGCCTCGGCACGCCGCAGGCCGCCCGGCAGCGGTATGAGCGGCTGGCCTCCCGCACGGACGCGGACGAGCGGGCGGAGGGGTAGCCGCCGCCTCACGCCCCGCGCGTGCCGGTCCCGCCGCGCGTCAGTGACAGCAGGTCGCGCCCCGGGCCCGCGGGGCGGTGCCCCGTCGGCCAGACGGCCCGCAGCTCCCTGCGCAGGCGCATGTCCCGCAGGGGGATCTCCACCAGGCGGCGGGCCGCCAGCTCCTCGCCCACCGCGAGCTCGCTCAGGACCGAGGGGCCCGCGCCACTGACCGCCGACGCCTTGACCGCCGTGGTGGAGGAGAGTTCGATCAGCGGGCGGGCGAGGCCGCCGAGCGCCGCGTCGAGCACCTGGCGGGTGCCTGAGCCCTCCTCGCGGAGGATCAGGGGCGTGGCGGCGAGCTCGGCGGGGTCGAGCGGCTCGGCGCGGCGCGCCCACGGATGCGAAGGCGCGGTCACCACCACCAGGCGGTCGTGCGCGACGACCACCTCGTCGAGGCCGCCCGGCACGGTCAGCCCCTCGACGAAGCCGAGGTCCGCCTCGCCCGCGAGCAGCCGGGACGCCACGGCCGCGGAGTTGCCCGCGAGCAGCGACACCGCCGTGTCGGGCCGCTGGGTGCGCAGGGCGATGAGCCAGCCCGGCAGCAGATACTCGGCGATGGTCATGCTCGCCGCCACCCTGAGCCGCGAGTCACGCCGGTCGCGCAGCGCCTGCGCCCCCGCGTCGAACGCCTCCGCGGCCTCCACGATCCGCCCCGCCCAGTCGGTCACCAGGGCCCCCGCGCCGGTGAGGCGGGAGCCGCGCGGCGACCGGTCGACGAGGGCCACGCCGAGCTGCCGCTCCATGGCGCGGACCCTGCTGCTCGCGGCGGGCTGGGTGATGCCGAGCTCCCGCGCGGCCCGCCCGAGGCTGCCGAGCCGCGCCACGGCGAGCAGGAGCTGGAGCGCCCCGAGGTCGGGGACCCGGTGGGCGAGCGAGGCCGCCGACGAGGCGGGGTCGAAGGGGCGGGACGGCGGTACGGGGGTCGAGCTCATAAAGCCAGCTTATGTGCTCATAGGAAGGTGACTCCTGGTGACGTCCCGAGCCCCGTACGAGGGTGGAGCCATGGTCACCGCCCTTCCCCCGTCCCGGACCGCGTCGCACGGCACCGCCACGAGCCGGCTCCCCGGGGCCGCCACCCGTCCGCCGGGCGTCCGCCATCTCGGGCCGAACTGGTACGCGTGCGTCATGGGCACCGCCGTCGTCGCCACCGCGGGCGCCGCCCTGCCGCACCGGTTCACGGGGCTGCGCACCGCCTGCACGGCCGTCTGGGCGCTGGCGCTGGTGATGCTCGTCGTCCTGCTCACCGCCCGTGCCGCGCACTGGGCGCGCCACCGCGACCAGGCCCGCGCCCACCTCCTCGACCCGGCCGTGGCACCGTTCTACGGCTGTCTGTCGATGGCCCTGCTCGCGGTCGGCGCGGGCGCCCCCGCCGTGGGCGAGGACTGGACGGGCGCCGGCGCGGCCCTCGCGCTCGACGCCGTCCTGTTCACCCTCGGCACGGCCGTCGGTCTCGCCGCGGCCGTCGCCGTCCCGTATCTGATGGTGGTCAGGCACCGCATCACCGCCGACCAGGCGTCGCCGGTCTGGCTGCTGCCCGTCGTCGCGCCGATGGTGTCGGCCGCCACCGGCCCGGCGCTCGTCCCGCACCTGCCCGCGGGCCAGGCACAGCAGACGCTCCTGTACGCCTGCTGCGGGATGTTCGGCCTGAGTCTGCTCGCCACCCTGGTGATGCTGCCGGTGATCTTCGCCCGCCTGGTGACCGCGGGCCCGCTGCCGACCGCCCTCACCCCCACGCTCTTCCTGGTGCTCGGCCCCCTGGGGCAGTCGACGACCGCCGCCGGCAGGTTCGCGGACGTCGCGCCCGGCGTCCTGCCCGCCCCGCTCGACCGCGGCTTCCTCGTCTTCGCCGTGCTCTACGGAGTGCCCGTCCTGGGCTTCGCCCTGCTCTGGCTGGCCCTCGCGGCGGCCATGGTGCTGCGCGCCCGGCGGGACGGCATGGGCTTCGCGATGACCTGGTGGGCGTTCACCTTCCCCGTGGGCACCTGCGTGACGGGCGCCGAGGGCCTCGCCCGGCACACGGGGCTCGCCGCCTACGAGTGGCTCGCGACCGCCCTCTTCGCCGCCCTGGCCGCCGCCTGTGCGGTGGCCCTCACGCACACCGTGCGGGGCGTCCTCGACGGCTCGCTGCTCGCAGCGCCGCGCTGAGCACCGCGGGCGCCTCCGCGAGCGAGGGCCCGTACCAGGTGAGGTGCCTGCCGCTGACCAGGGCGATCGCGGGGGCGTCGGGGAACGCCTCGGGACCGTCGTCGGGCGTGAAGCGGTACGGCTCGTCGGGCAGCACCAGCAGGTCCGGGCCGGGGCTCCGCAGCTCCTCGACCCCCACCCTGGGGTAGCGCTCGGCATGAGCGGCGTACGCGTTGTCGACGCCCAGGCGCGCCAGGACGTCGCCCGCGAACGTGTCGCGGCCGAGGACCATCCAGGGCCGCCGCCAGATGGGGACGGCCGCCCTCAGCCGGGCCGCCGGGGGCGGGAGTGCCCGCCACGCGGCCTCCGCGTCGTCGAGCCAGCGGGGGCGTGCCGCGCCGCAGGCCGCGAGGACCCGCTCCAGCTCCGTGAGGGCCTGCGGCAGCGTCCGTACCTCGGTCACCAGGACCTCGACGCCCGCTGCCCGCAGCGCCGCCAGGTCGGGGGCGCGGTTCTCCTCCTCGTTGGCGATCACCAGGTCGGGGGCGAGGGCCGCGATCCGGGGCACGTCCGGGTTCTTCGTGCCGCCCACGCGGGCGACCCCGAGGCCCGCCGGGTGCGTGCACCAGTCGGTCGCCCCGAACAGCGCCCCGGGCACGGTGACGGCCACCGCCTCGGTCAGCGAGGGCACCAGGGAGACCACCCGCGGCGAGCGGCGCGGCACGTCAGCGCCCCCCGTCGTCCACCGCCTCGATGTGGTCCCCGACGGCGACCACCAGGACCCGGGTGTCCGGCACGGTGGCCCGCCACCGGTGGCGCACACCGCCGGTGAGGAACAGGGAGTCGCCGCGTCCGAGCCGGTGGGCGCGGCCCTCCGCCTCCATCTCGACGGCACCCTCGATGACGTACATCAACTCGTCGTTGCGGTGCTGGAATTCGCGGCCCTCGTCGTGGTCGCCGATGAATTCCAGGGCGTGCAGCTGGTGGTGGCCGCGCGCCAGTTCCCGTACGCGCGCCTCGGGTGTGGAGTGGTCCAGGTCCGTGTCGTCGTGGGCGCGCACGACCTCCACGGTGCGGGCGGGGTCGGCGGCGGCGAGGAGTTCCACGTCGGTGGTGCACAGGGCGTCGGCGACCCGTTGCAGGGAGCGCATGCTGGGCCGGGCGCGTTCGTTCTCGATCTGGCTGAGGAACGGCACCGAGAGGCCGCTGCGCTCGGCGACGACGGCGAGGGTGAGTTCGAGCTGCCTGCGGCGCCGCCGCACGGCCGAGCCCACCCGGAGGGTCTCCTTGTGCTCGTCCATCGCCTCGGCTCCCTTCAGCGCATCGGTCCACTCTCAACCCTGAGGGGTTGTCTGCACCCTACGCATGTTCGCCGGACGGTTCTGCCCGGTTGCCGGGACCGCCCGTTCCCGGCCGTCCGCCGCGGGTACGGAAAAACTCCGCGCGCCGACCCTACTTCCCGAGCCGGCGCCAGTAGAGCAGCTGTCCTGACTCGCCGGGGGCGGCACCCTCACTCGGCACGAACACGCTCATGAGGAGAGCCGGTTCGCCCCGCGGGCCGGTCAGCAGGGTGGCGGAGGGGTTGGCGAAGGCGCGGCTGCCGCCGTGGGTGCGGATGTCCAGGCGGTCGGCGCGTCCACTCGGGGGATCGTAGGCGTACGTGGCCCAGCTCCCGAAGTCCCCGCGCCGCCCCTGCCCCTCGACGAGGACCACCCGCCGCCCGCCGAGCTCCACCGGCGCGCGGTCCCCGATGTTGCCGCTGTTGCCGCGGGACCGCACGGCCCGGTCGAGCCGCCGGTCGGGCTCGGCGTGCCAGTGGCGGAAGCCGGTGAGCGTGGCCGTCAGCTGGCGGTCGGTGTCGCAGCCCGCGCGGTAGTGCCCGGTGAGGTGGACGGTCGCGCCGCGCACGGCGGTGATGCCGGGGGTGCCCTCGGCGCAGCGCGACAGGGTGAGCGGCGCGTCGAAGGACCGCCGGGCGCGGCCGGTGAGCAGCGCCGCGGCGTCCTCGTACGAGCGTACGGCGATGTGGTTGCGCGGGTCCCTCTCGACGGCGAGGACGTAGCCGCCCCGGCCGTCGTGGGCCAGGGATGCCTGGTGGGTGCCGGGGCCGAAGTCGTGGCGGCGCCGCCAGTGGCGCAGGTCGGTGGAGGTGGCGACGGCCGCGTGGAAGCGGCCGTCGGCCAGGAGCGTGTGGTAGACGGCGAGGTAGCTGCCGTCCTGGGCCTGCTCGATCTGCGCGGCGTCCATGGTGCGCCCGGTGTGGTCCCGCGCGTCGTAGCGGTGTCCGTCGGCGGCGGTGACGTCCTCGGCGAGCGCGGCGAGGCGGGCGGTGCCCGGGGAGGCGGGGTCGGCGTCGGCCCGCGCGAGCTGCGCGACGAGCAGGGAGGCGGCCAGGGCGAGGGCGGCGGCGATGGGGAGGCGGGCCGTCCTCGGCTGCCGAGCGGTCACGACGGTCTCACGTTCGGTGGTTCTGTTCGGTGGTTCTGTCCTGATGGGGCCAGCCTTGTCGACATTAGGCACCGGGGCGGCCCACGGGAACGCCGAGAGGGGTGGGCTTCGCCACAGGGGCGATGCCCACCCCTCGGGGGTGCGACCGGTGGCCTACTTCGCGGAGGTCATCTTCTCCTCGAAGCCCGGGTTCTTCTTCAGCCAGGCGTCGACGGCCTCGGGCTCGTTGTTCTTGCCCGCCTTGTTGATCTCGTTCTCCAGGCTCGCCAGTTCCTTCTCGCTCATCTTGAAGTCCTTGAGCCACTTCGTGAGCTGCGGGTACTGGTTCGGGAAGTCCTTGCTGGAGAGCGACCGGATCGTGTTGCCCTTGCCGAAGCCGCCCTTGGGGTCCTTCAGCTTGGTGAGGTCGTACTCGCTGTAGGCCCAGTGCGGCGACCAGAGCAGGACCGCGATCGGCTCCTTCTTGGCGTACGCGGCCTTCAGCTCGGTGAGCATCGCCGGGGTGGAGCCCGCGGCGATCTCGTACTCGCCCTCCAGGCCGTAGCCGGGCAGGACCTTGTCCTTGAGCGCCTGCATCACGCCGGTGCCCGGCTCGATGCCGATGATCTTGCCCTTGAACTTGTCGCCCTTGCCCTTGAGGTCGGCGAGCGACTTCACGTCCTTGACGTAGGACGGGACGGCGACCTCAAGGGAGGTCGGGCTGTACCAGGAACCGAGGTCCTTGAGGTTCGCCTTGTTCTTGTCCCAGTACGACTTCTGGGCGGTGGGCAGCCAGGCGTCGAGGTTGAGGTCGATGTCGCCCTGCGCGAGACCGGTGTAGGCGGGGCCCACGTCGGCCGGCGTCAGCTCCATCTCGTAGCCGCGCTTCTCCAGGACGCGCTTCCACAGGTTGGTGACGGCGATGTTCTCGTCCCAGGCGAAGTACGCGGCCTTCAGCGGGCGCTTCTTCTCCTCGCCGCCGGTGTTCTCCGGCAGCGGGGCCAGCTCGTCGACGACCTTCGGGTTCTTCTTCAGCCAGGTGCGGACGGCGTCCTGCTGCTTGCCCTTGCCGGCCTTGTTGATCTCCGCCTCAAGGCTGGTGAGCTGCTTCTCGTCCATCGTGAAGTTCTTCAGCCACTCGGCGACCCGCGGGTTCTCCTCCGAGAAGCCCTTGCGCGCCAGCGTGTGCACGCCGTCGCCCTTGCCCCAGGCACCCTTCGGGTCCTTGAGCTTCTTCAGGTCGAAGTCGTTGTACGCCCAGTGCGGCGACCAGAGCGGGACGACGATCGGTTCCTTCTTCGCGTAAGCCGCCTTCAGCTCGGACAGCATCGCGGTGGTGGAGCCGTCGACGACCTCGTACTCCTTGTCGAGGCCGTACTCCTTGAGGATCTTGCTCTTCAGGAGCTGCATCTCACCGGCGCTCGGCTCAATGCCGATGATCTTGCCCTTGAACTTGTCGCCCTTGCCCTTGAGGTCGGCGAGCGAGTCGACGTCCTTCATGTAGGCGGGGACGGTCAGCTCCAGGGACGTTTGGTCGTACCAGGAGCCGAGGTCCTCCAGCTTGTCGCCGTACTTCTTCATGTACGTGGCGTGCGTCGTCGGCAGCCACGCGTCCGTCTGGAAGTCGACGTCGCCCTGGGCGAGCGAGGTGTAGAGCGGCCCCGCGTCGAGGAGGCTGGCGTTCACCTTGTAGCCGCGCTGCTCCAGGATCTCCTTCCAGAGGAAGGTGGAGGCGATGCCCTCGTCCCAGTTGATGTAGCCGATGTTGACTTCCTTGCCCTGGCCGACGTTCTCGGAGTCGGCCACGGGCTCGGTCTTGTCACCGCTGAAGATGCCCATGCCGCCCGCGACGAGCGCGAGGACGACGACGCCCACCGCCGCGACGACGGGCCGGGGGCGGTAGTTCCACAGGTTCAGGCCCTGCGCGGCCCGCAGCTTGGCGAGCGCGCGGCGGCCGAGCGGGGAGACCTGTCCGCCCAGGCCGCTGGTGACGCGGTCCAGGTAGATGGCGAGGATCACGATGGAGACGCCCGCCTCGGCGCCGAGACCGACGTCGAGCTGGCCGATGGCCGCGTTGACGTCGGCGCCCAGGCCCGGGGTGCCGACCATGCCGGTCAGGGCCGCCATGGAGAGGCCGAGCATGATGACCTGGTTGACACCGGCCATGATCGTCGGCAGCGCGAGCGGCAGCTGGACGCGGAAGAGCGTGTTGCGGGGCGTGGTGCCGAACGCGTCGGCGGCCTCGACCAGCTCCTTGTCGACCTGGCGGATGCCCAGCTCGGTCATGCGGACGCCGGGGGCGAGCGCGAAGACGATCGTGGCGACGATGCCCGCGGGGGCGCCCATCCGGAAGAACAGCAGCGCCGGGATGAGGTAGATCATCGCGGGCAGCGTCTGCATGAAGTCGAGGACGGGCCTGACGATGCCGCTGACCGTCTTGGAGCGCGCCGCCCAGATGCCCACGGGCACGGCGACGACCAGCGCCACGAAGGTCGAGACGAGCACCAGGGACAGCGTCATCATCGCGTTGTCCCACAGTTCGAGGGAGACGATGAACGCGAAGCCCGCGAAGGACAGGACGCCGCCGACCAGGCCGCGCAGCCAGAAGGCGACGACGGCGAGGATGCCCGCCATCAGCAGCGGCTCGGGGGCGGAGAGGACGTCGTAGACGCCGTCCCACATGTTCTGGAAGAGGGTCTTGACGAAGTCGAACAGCCAGTCCATGTGGGTTCTGAGCCACTCGACCGAGTCATTGACCCAGTCGCCGAAGGGAATCCTAGGCACCGCTGCTCACCTTGCCCACGCTCTTGCCGTCGTCTTCCCTGGCCGGTATGGCGGCCGGGGAGGCGTCCTGCGGCTCCGACCCGGTCTCCGACTCCATCGGCTCGCCGAGCACGGCGAGCAGCCTGGCGCGCGGCACGACCCCGACGAGCGTGCCGTCCTCGTCGGTCACGGCCACCGGCACCTCACTGGTGGAGCAGGGCGTGAACAGCTCGATGATGGGGGTGTTCTCGGTGACCGTCGCGGGCGCGTCGGCGCGCGCGAAGCCGTCGTCGGGGTCGGCCATGATGGCGCCCGCCGTGAGGACCCGGGAGCGGTCGACGTCCTGCGTGAAGGAGGCGACGTACTCGTTGGCCGGGGTGACCAGGATGTCCTCGGAGGTGCCGATCTGGACGATGCGGCCGTCGCGCATGACGGCGATCTGGTCGCCCAGGCGCATGGCCTCGTTCAGGTCGTGGGTGATGAAGACGATGGTCTTCTTCAGCCGCTTCTGCAGCACCAGGAGCTGGTCCTGCATGTCGCGGCGGATCAGCGGGTCGAGGGCGCTGAACGACTCGTCCATGAGGAGCAGGTCGGCGTCGGTGGCGAGCGCGCGGGCCAGGCCCACGCGCTGCTGCATGCCGCCGGACAGCTCGTCGGGCCAGGACTTCTCCCAGCCCTTGAGGCCGGCGAGCTCCAGTGCCTCGGTGGCGCGCTTCTCGCGCTCGGCGCGCGGGACACCCTGCACTTCGAGGCCGTATCCGGCGTTCTCCAGGACGCTGCGGTGCGGGAAGAGCGCGAAGTGCTGGAAGACCATGCTGATCTTCTTGGAGCGCACCTCGCGCATCTCGCGCGCGCTCAGCTCGGTGAGGTCCTGGCCGTCGAAGCGGACGTGGCCGGCCGTCGGCTCCGACAGCCCGTTGAGCATGCGCAGCAACGTGGACTTGCCGGACCCGGAGAGACCCATGACGACGAAGATCTGGCCCGGCTCGACCTCGAAGGAGGCGTCGATCACGGCGGCGGTGGTGCCGTCGGCGCGCAGTTCCTCTCGGTCGGCTCCGTGGCGGAGTTTCTCCACCGCGTCATCGGGTCGTCTGCCGAACACCTTGTACAAGCGCTCGGCCTGCAGCCTGGACACATACACCTCTCGGGTTGAACCAAGACGGCCCGCCTCCCCCGCCGGCGGGCCGTGGAGCGTGATGGCTTCGGGCCACTTACCCGATCGAAAAGTTGAAAGTGCGACCGGCCCCGCTCCGGCTGCGCGCCTGCCCATACTGGTTCAGGCCAAACCAAAGAGTGACCCGGCTCACATCCGTTGCGCTCTCGGCACGTGGAACCGCCATGCGCAACGGTCGTTTCCTGCCCCGCCCACGCCCTCCGGGCGGCTGTCGGTGGCGTGCGGCATGATGCGCAACGTGACTCAGCGAACACGACGCCTCATGCTGCTCGACACAGCCTCCCTGTACTTCCGGGCGTACTTCGGCGTGCCGGAATCCGTGAAGGCCCCGGACGGCACCCCGGTCAACGCGGTGCGCGGGCTCCTCGACTTCATCGCCCGCCTCGTCCAGGACCACCGCCCCGACGACCTGGTCGCGTGCATGGACGCGGACTGGCGCCCGGACTGGCGCGTCCGGCTCATCCCCTCGTACAAGGCGCACCGCGTCGCCGAGGAGGCGGAGCAGGGCCCGGACGCCGAGGTGGTCCCCGACACGCTCGCGCCCCAGGTGCCGGTGATCGAGGACGTCCTCGACGCGCTGGGCATCGCGCGCGTCGGCGTGGCGGCGTACGAGGCGGACGACGTGATCGGCACCTTCACCGCCCGCGCGACGGGCCCGGTCGACATCGTCACCGGCGACCGCGACCTCTACCAGCTCGTGGACGACGAGCGGGGCATCCGCGTCCTCTATCCCCTCAAGGGCGTCGGCACCCTCCAGCTCACGGACGAGGCGTGGCTGCGCGAGAAGTACGGCGTGGACGGCTCCGGCTACGTCGACCTCGCCCTGCTCCGCGGCGACCCGAGCGACGGACTGCCCGGCGTCCCCGGCATCGGCGAGAAGACGGCCGCGAAGCTCCTGGACGCCTTCGGCGACCTGGCCGGGATCATGGCCGCGGTCGACGACCCGAAGTCGAAGCTGACGCCGTCGCAGCGCAAGCGGCTCGACGAGTCGCGGGCGTACGTGGCGGTCGCGCCGAAGGTCGTCCGGGTCGCCGACGACGTGCCGCTGCCCGAGGTCGACGTGGCGCTCCCCCGTGAACCGCGCGACCCGGCCTCGCTCGACGCGCTGGCGGAGCAGTGGAACCTGGGTGGCTCGCTCCAGCGCCTGGTCAGCACGCTCCACAGCTGAGGGTGTTAGCTTAGGTAAACCTAAGTAGCTGTTGAAGGGGAGGCCGTCGCCATGGCAGAACGTCCGGCACGCAAAGCACCGAAGGCTCACGTCGGGCGCGTCGTGCGCTCCGAGCGGCTGACCCCGCACATGCAGCGCGTCGTCCTCGGCGGTGACGGCCTCGCCGGGTTCACGGCGGGCGACTGCACCGACCACTACGTGAAGCTGCTCTTCGACGCCGAGGGCGTCACCTATCCCGAGCCGTTCGACATGCAGCGCGTCCGCGAGGAGTTCCCGCGCGACCAGTGGCCCGTGACCCGTACGTACACGGTGCGCCGCTGGGACCCCGAGGCCCGTGAGCTGACGGTCGACTTCGTGGTCCACGGCGACGAGGGCCTCGCGGGCCCGTGGGCGCGCGACGCCGCACCCGGCGACACGATCCGCTTCCTCGGCCCCGGCGGCGCCTACGCGCCCGGGGCCGACGCGGCCTGGCATTTGCTCGCCGGCGACGAGAGCGCCCTGCCCGCGATCGCCGCCGCGGCCGAGGCACTGCCCGCGGGCGCGACCGCGCACGTCTTCGTCGAGGTCGAGGGCCCCGAGGAGGAGCAGAAGATCGAGACGCACGTCCCGGTCGTCTGGCTCCACCGCGCGGGCCGCCCGGTCGGCCGGGCCCTGGTCGAGGCGGTGCGCTCCCTGGAGTTCCCCGAAGGCACCCCGCACGCCTTCGTCCACGGCGAGGCGGGCTTCGTGAAGGAACTCCGCCGCTATCTCCGCGTGGAGCGCGAGATCCCCCGCGAGAACCTCTCGATCTCCGGCTACTGGCGCCTCGGCCACGACGAGGACGGCTGGCAGGCCTCGAAGCGGGAGTGGAACGCCCAGGTGGAGGCGGAGCAGGAGAAGACGGCGTAACGCCGCGCGGACCTCGGCGGAGGGAGGCGGCCACCCCACCCCGGGGTGACCGCCTCCTGGCGTACGAGGCACCCGTGCGGGGGGGGCGCCCACGCCACCCGGGTACGGGCCGGCCCCCGGGCACGACGCGGCACGGCCCCGCCGTCGTCAGCCCTCCGCGCCCGGCCCCGCGATCCGGGCGTGCAGGTGCATGTCGTGCCAGCCGTCCTCGTGCAGGACCGCGCTCCGCTTGGTGCCCTCCGCCGTGAAGCCGGACTTCTCGGCCACCCGGCAGGACGCCTCGTTGGCCGTCGCGTGGGTCAGTTCCAGGCGGTGCAGGCCCACCTCGTCGAAGGCCCAGCGGGAGAGGGTCTCCACGGCCCTCGGGGCGACGCCCCGGCCGCGGGCCGCCGGCACCGTCCAGTACGCGATCTCCGCCTGGCCGTCGGCGAGGACGATCAGCCGCAGGGCGATCCTGCCGGCCAGGACGTCCGTCTCCGCGTCGGCGATCGCCCAGTGCGCGTCCCGCTCCCCCGCCCAGGCCGCGCGCCACTCCTCGATCCAGCCGCGCGCCTCGCTCTCGGAGTCGGCCACGCGCGCGTGCCAGCGCTGCAGCACCGGGTCCTGGAAGGCGTCGTACACCGAGGGTGCGTCCGTGAGCCGCCACGGGCGGAGGACGAGTCCGCCGGGGACGGGGAGCACCGGCTGCTCCCGGTGGGCGAGGGTGCCGGGGGCGGCCACGTCGAGGATCTTGGAGGGCATGGCCCCATCGTGGCAGCGGCGCCGGGAGGAGGGCAGTGATTTTCCGCCGCGGGGCACCAGCGCGGAAGGCCCTCCGGCCGGGCTTACGCTGACCCCCTGATGAGACGCAAGCCCCGCATTCCGCCCGCACCGCTGCCCCAGCGCCACGGCGTCGACCCCGTCCGGGTCAGGCTGCCGCAGGCGGGGCCGTGGCCGACCGTCCGTGACCACCTGGTCGAACGCCTCGCGGCAGGACCCGGCGTCATCGACGCGATGGTGCGGGAAGGGAAGATCGTCGGCGCCGACGGGTCGGCCGTCACCCACGGCACCCCGTACGCGTCGGGCGCCTACGTGTGGTTCCACCGCGAGCTGCCCGCCGAGACGCCCGTGCCGTTCGGGATCGACGTCGTCCACCGGGACGAGCACATCGTGGTCGTGGACAAGCCGCACTTCCTCGCCACCATGCCGCGCGGCGGCCACGTCGCGCAGACCGCCCTCGCCCGCCTCCGCGAACAGCTCGGCATCCCGGCGCTCGGCGTCGCGCACCGCCTGGACCGGCTGACCGCCGGGCTGCTCCTGTGCACCGTGCGCCCGGAGGAACGCGGCGCCTACCAGACCCTGTTCAGCGGCCGGCGCGTGCACAAGGAGTACGAGGCCGTGGCCCCGTACTCCCCCGACGTGCCGCTCCCCCGCACCGTGCGCAGCCACATCGTGAAGGAGCGCGGGGTCATCGCCGCCCGGGAAGTGGCGGGCGCCGAGCCGAACAGCGAGAGCCGCGTCGAACTCGTCGGGCACCGAGGCGCCGTCGGCCGCTACCGGCTCACCCCGCACACCGGCCGCACCCACCAGCTCCGCGTCCACATGAACGCGCTGGGCCTGCCGATCCTCGGCGACCCCGTGTACCCGGAGGTGGCGGCCCCCGCCGCGCCGGACGACTTCCGGCGGCCCCTCCAGCTCCTGGCGCGCGTGCTGGCGTTCACGGACCCGGTCACCGGCGTCGCGCACCGCTTCGTGAGCGGCCGGACGCTCGGCGCCTGGACGGCGTACGACGACTGGGCTCAGTAGCCGCGCCACCAGGTGACGAACCGCTGCCAGGCCCCCTTGGGCGGGGCGGGCTCGGCCACGGGGGCCGGTGTCTCGACGGCCGGTTCCGGCGGCGGTACCGGGGCGGCGGGCGGCCGGAGCGGCGGCGACGAGACGTGCCAGTCGCCGCGCGACGTCGGCACGTTCGCGGACGGCCGGGCCATGACGTCCTGCGGCGGCCTGGGCGCGAAGTGCACCGGCAGCTCCACCAGGTGCCGCGAAAGGATCGTCGACGTCCACCGCAACCGGGACTCGTCGACGGAGAGTTCGACGTCCGGCAGGCGCAGCAGGAGCGCGTCGACCCCGATGTCGGCGATGGCGCGGCCGATGTCCTGGCCGGGACACTCGTGGGGCCCGCCGCTGAACGCGAGGTGCGAGCGGTTGCCCTGCATGTTCGCGGCGAGGTCGGGGCGTACGACCGGGTCGACGTTGCCCGGCGCGATGCCGAGGATGAGCCCGTCGCCCGCCCTGATCCGCTGCCCGCCGAGCTGGGTGTCCTGCTTGGCGAAGTAGCCGACCATGGCGCTGAAGGGCGGCTCGTCCCACAGCGACTGCTCGACCGCCTCGGGGACCGTCATCTGCCCGCCGCTGAGCTGGGCGCGGAAGCGCGGGTCGGTGAGGACCACCCGCAGGACGTTGGCGAGGAGGTTGGCGGTGGCCTCGTAGGAGGCGATGAGGACCAGGCGCAGGTGGGCGGCGACCTCGTCGTCGGTGAGCCGCGCCGGGTGCGCGATGAGGCTGCTGGTGAAGTCCTCCTCCGGCTGGGCGCGCCGCCGCGTCACGAGGCCCGTCAGGACCTCCATGACGTACGCGTTGCTGGCGATGGCCGTATCGGTGCCCTTGATCATGTCGCGGGCCGACTGCACCATCCGCTCGTTGTACTCCTCGGGCATGCCGAGGACGTGGCACATCACCATCATGGGCAGGTGCTCGGCGAACCGGCTGACCAGGTCCGCCTCGCCGTCCAGGCAGATGTCGTTGAGCAGCAGGTTCGTGTAGCGGTTGATGTAGCGCCTGATGCCGCGGTGGTCGATCTTCGCCATGGCGTCGGTGACCGCGCCGCGCAGCCGCTGGTGCTCGGCTCCCTCGACGAAGCTGCACATGGGCTGCCAGGTGAAGACGGGCGCGAGCGGATGGTCGGGGCCCGCGCTGCCGTCCCGCACGGCCCGCCAGACGCGTGAGTCGCGGGTGTACTGCGAGGGGGTGCGGACCATGTGCAGGTTCTCGCTGTGCCCGAGGACCACCCACATCGGTACGTCGTTGTGGAGCAGGACGGGGGCCACCGGGCCGTGCTCGGCCCGCAGCTTCTCGTACAGTCCCGCCAGGTCGGCCTCCGCCTCGGGGCCGTGGAGGCGGCGCAGGCCGCCGGGTCCGAAGCCGTGGGCGGGGCAGCCGGGAGGGGGCGCCAGGGGGTCGTCGGTGCCCGGCCAGGAGGGGTGGGGAGTCGTCACGGTCGTCGCTCCGGGTTTCGCGTCGAGGGGTTCCGGGATAACGGGGGGAGGTCGCGGTCTGGGGCGCGGTCAGACACGGGTGGCCGTCAGGGAGTGCAGATGGCGCATCAAGGTCATCAGGACGTCCCTGCTGGACTCCCTGCGGCGCGCGTCGCACGGCATGATCGGCACCACGGGCTCCAGGTCGAGGGCCCTGCGCAGGACCTCGATGCCGTGGGCGGGCGCGTCGGGGAAGTCGTTGACGGCGACGACGAACGGCACGCCGCGCTCCTCCAGGCGGCCGATGACGTCGAAACTGACTTCGAGGCGGCGGGTGTCGACGAGGACGACCGCGCCGAGCGCGCCCTCGAAGAGCCCGTTCCACAGGAACCAGAAGCGCTCCTGGCCCGGGGTGCCGAAGAGGTAGAGGACGAGTTCCTCGGAGATGCTGATCCGGCCGAAGTCCATGGCGACGGTGGTCGCCGTCTTGCTCTCCGAGCCGTAGTTGTCGTCGACGCCGATGCCCGCCTGGGTCATCGTCTCCTCGGTGGTCAGCGGACGGATCTCGCTGACCGAGCCGACCATCGTGGTCTTGCCGACCCCGAACCCGCCGACGATGACGACCTTGACCGCGGCCGTGGCCGTGTGGGGCAGGACGTCCTCGCTGCGCGGGCCGGTGATCGTGTCAGAGCTTTTGAAGTCCATGCATCACCGCTTCGAGAAGGGATCGGTCGGGCAGCGCGGCGGATCGCACGATGGGGGCGCGCGCCTGGACGAGCTCGGACCCCAGCAGCTCCGTCAGGACGACGGTCACGACGCTGAACGGCAGCGCCAGATAGGCCGACAGTTCGGCGACGGAGATCGGGGTCGTGCACAGCCGCAGCACCGCGGAGTGTTCGGGCTGCGCCGTGGGGGCCGCCTCGCCCCGCGCCACGATGAGCGTGACGAGGTCGAGGGGGGCCCGCTCGGAGTCCTCACCCGTGAGGACGTACAGCCGTTCGGGGTTGTCCGGGTCGCGGCGCTCGCGCTGGGGGGGTGCTTCTCCTCCCGGCTCCTCCCCGCGGGGAGGGCCGTGCGGAGGTTCTTGCGGAGGAGTCATACGGCCTGCCCGTCACGGCGTGGCGGGCTCGTCAGATGGGCCCCGATCCGTACGACGAGGTCGCGCATGCGGTTGCCGATCAGGCCCGCGTCGACGGTCTCGTCCGCGAGCACGGCGAGATAAGCGCCGGCGCCCGCCGCCATCAGGTAGAAGTAGCCGCCGTTGATCTCGATGATGACCATCTTCATGCCGCCGTCGCTGTGCGGGATCTCGGTGGCCACGGCGGCGGCCAGGCTCTGCAGTCCCGCGCAGGCGGCGGCGATGCGGTCGGCCGCGTCGGGGTCGCCGCCGTAGCGTGCGATGCGCAGGCCGTCGGCGGAGAGGACGACGATCTGCCGGGTCTGCGGGACGCCGTCGGCGAGTTCCTTCAGCATCCAGTCGAAATTGGCGCGCTGCTGGATCACTGCCAGCCCCCCTCGTCGGCGATGCCGTGGTTGTTCCGGTGGGTTTCCTGCGCGGGGGCGGCCCCCTGGGCCGGATCGGTGCCCTGCGGCGTCCCCTGGCCGGAAGCGGCGGGGTCCCCCTTGACGCCCTTCATGAACGCCTCGATCCACAGGCCGGGCTCGGGCTCGTCCTTCTTCTGCGCGGGTACCGGCGGCGGTGCCGTCGCGGCGGCGTGGGCCTCGGCGGCACGCTGGACCTCGGCCTCCCGGGCGTACCGCTCGCTGAGCGACATCGTCGCGCGGCTGCGGCGCTGCGGCAGGCCGTTCTCCGTCCACTCGGTGACCACGGGGACCTCGTCCTCCATGGCGGCGGTGAGCGGTGAGCGCAGCGGCGGGCCCGCGGTCCTGACGCGGGGCTTCTTGCGGCGGATGTTGCGCTCGGGCTCCTCGATGAGCTTGCCGCCCTCGTCCACGCGGGGCACCGCGGAGGCGCCGATGCCGTGGGCGAGTCCGGGCGCGGGACCCGTGGTGATCATCTCGCGCGGCACGATGAGCACCGCGCGGACGCCGCCGTAGGCGGACTGCCGCAGGGAGATCTGCATGTTGTACATCTGCGAGAGGCGGCCGACGACGGCCATGCCGAGGCGCGGGCTCTCGCCGAGGTCGTTGAGGTCGATGCCGGCCTGGGCCTGCGCCAGCATGCGCTCGGCCCGTTCGCGGGCCTCCTCGCTGAGGCTGACGCCGCCGTCCTCGATCTCCACGGCGATGCCGCTCTGCACCTCCACGGCGGTGACGTGCACCTTGGTCTGCGGCGGCGAGTACCGCGTCGCGTTGTCGAGCAGTTCGGCGCAGGCGTGGATCAGCGGCTCGACGGACGTGCCGTGGATCGCGACCTTGGCGATCGAGTGCAGCTCGACGCGGGGGTAGTCCAGGATGCGGGACATCGCGCCGCGCAGCACGCTGTACAGCGGTACGGGCTTGGGCCACTGGCGGCCGGGCCTGGCGCCGCCGAGCACCGAGATGGAGTCGGCGAGGCGGCCGATCAGGGCGGTGCCGTGGTCGATGCGGAGCAGGTCGTCGAAGACCTCGGGGTTGCGGCCGTGGAACTCCTCCATCTCGCGCAGTTCCGCGGCCTGCTGGTGGACGATCGACTGGACGCGGCGTGCGATGTTCACGAAGGCGCGCTGCGCCGAGTCACGCATCGCCCCTTCGTGGTCCACGATTCCGAGGACGTCGCGGAGCAACTGCCGCTGCGGGCGGGGCAGTTCCCGGTACGCCTCGTCGTTGTCGACGACGTTGCGGATCACTTCGGCGGGGGGTTCGCCCTGCTGGAGCCGCCAGAGCGCCTCGGGCAGGATGTCCCGGCCCAGGCGTACGGTCTCGTCGTCGTGGGACGCGATGCGCCGCTCCAGGTGGGCGAGCCGCCGCGCGTACTGCGCGCGCTGCCCCCTGATGGTGCGGCCGCGCCGCACGGCTTCCGCGCCGACCAGGACGACCAGGAGCGTCGCGACGGCGCCGCACCAGATGACGGCGGGCCTGGCCGGTTCCGTCACGGTGGCGACGGCGGCTCCGGTCGCCGCGGCCATCAGCGCCACGGGCAGCAGCAGAGCGCGGACGTAAGGGATTTCTCGGCCACCGGGAGGCGATTGAACACTCACCATGTATGCCCTCTGAACACTCGTCTTGGGGAAGGGGGGCGTGCGGGGAGGCACGCGGTTGGAGCAAGGGGAGTCAAGCGAACCAACGGATCTTTCGGGAACAAGTGCGCGAATACGCCACAACTCGTGCGAACTCGCCGCGCTCCGGGCGAGCTTAGTCCGCCGACATCAGCGCGGAGTCATATTGGGCAACCCTCTGCGACGGCCGCGACGGAGGCATACACTCGCCCCATTTACACGCGCGGCAATCGTTCGAACACGTGCGGTAATGAACGGCGGCGGCCTCACGCGCCCCTGAGCCGCGGGCCTCGCACGCCCCTGAGCCGCGGGCCTCGCGCTCAGGGGGCCCGGAAACGGCGAAGCCCGCCGGGCGCCCCGGTCAGGGCGGCCCGGCGGGCGACAGCGGCCCGGTCAGCCGACGGAGCTGTAGGCCACGACTCCGCGCAGCACCTGGTCCACCGCCTTGCGGGCGTTCTTCGCCACCGTGCTCCCCTCGCGCGGGGCCGCCGCGGCGATCTGGCCGAGGACGTCGATGACCTGCTTGCACCAGCGCACGAAGTCACCGGCCGGCATCTCCGCCTCGCGCAGCACCTCGTCGAGGCCCTTGCCGTTCGCCCACATGAACGCGGCCCAGGCGAAGCCCAGGTCCGGCTCGCGCTGGCCGACCCCCTCGGCCTGGCTGATCTTGAACTCCTCCTCCAGGGCGTCCAGACGGCCCCAGATCCGCACCATCTCGCCGAGCGCCGCCTTCGCCCCGCCGGACGGCACCTTGGGCGCGAGCGCGTCGTCGCCGACCCGCGCCTCGTACACCAACGCCGAGACGCACGCCGCCAGTTCGGCCGGGCTGAGCCCCTCCCACACGCCGGCGCGCAGGCACTCGCTCGCGAGCAGGTCCAGCTCGCCGTAGAGCCGGGCGAGGCGCTTGCCGTGCTCCGTGACCTCGTCGCCCCGCAGGTAGTCCAGCTCGCTGAGGAGGGCGACGATGCGGTCGAAGGTGCGGGCGATGGTGTTCGTGCGCCCCTCGATGCGGCGCTCCAGCTGCGAGGTGTCGCGCTTGAGGCGGTGGTACCGCTCGGCCCAGCGCGCGTGGTCCTCGCGCTCGTCGCAGCCGTGGCAGGGGTGCGCGCGCAGGGCCGCGCGCAGCCGGGCCAGCTCGTGGTCGTCGGCGGCCGCCGCGCGGCCCCTGCGGTGCCGGTCGGGGACGATGTGCCCGGCCTTGGTGCGCAGCGCGGAGGCCAGGTCGCGGCGGGACTGCGGCGAGCGGGCGTTGAACGACTTCGGGATGCGCATCCGCTCCAGCGCCTCGACCGGCACCGGGAAGTCCATCGCGGCGAGCCGCTTGACCTGCCGCTCGGCGGTGAGCACCAGCGGGCGCGGGCCGTCGACGTGGTCGAAGCCGCGGTGGCCGTTGGCACGCCCGGCGGGCAGTCCCGGGTCGAGGACGAGCGCGAGCCCCGCGTACTTCCCCGTGGGCACGTGGATGACGTCCCCCGGCTTCAGCTTCTCCAGGGAGGCGGCCGCCGCGGCCCTGCGCTGGACCGCGCCCTGCTTGGCCAGCTCGTTCTCCCGGTCCTTGAGCTCGCGGCGCAGCCGCGCGTACTCCTCGAAGTCGCCGAGGTGGCAGGTCATGGAGGCCTTGTAGCCCTCAAGGCCCTCCTCGTTCTTCTGGACCTGGCGGGAGATCCCGACGACGGACTTGTCCGCCTGGAACTGTGCGAAGGACGTTTCGAGCAGCTCGCGCGAGCGGTGCCGCCCGAACTGCTCCACGAGGTTCACCGCCATGTTGTACGACGGCTTGAAGCTGGACCGCAGCGGATACGTGCGCGTGCCCGCGAGTCCGGCCAGGTGCTCGGGGTTCATGGCGCGCTGCCAGAGCACCACCGCGTGGCCCTCGACGTCAATGCCGCGCCGCCCGGCCCTGCCGGTCAGCTGCGTGTACTCGCCGGGGGTGATGTCGGCGTGCTGTTCGCCGTTCCACTTCACGAGCTTTTCGAGCACCACGCTGCGCGCGGGCATGTTGATGCCGAGGGCCAGGGTCTCGGTGGCGAAGACGGCCTTCACGAGGCCGCGCACGAACAGCTCCTCCACGACCTCCTTGAAGGTGGGCAGCATGCCCGCGTGGTGCGCCGCGATGCCGCGCTCCAGACCTTCGAGCCATTCGTAGTACCCGAGGACGTGCAGGTCCTCGTGCGGGATCGAGGCCGTGCGCTCCTCGACGATCGCGCGGACCTCGGCCCTCGCCGCGTCGTCATTCAGCCGGAGTCCCGCGTACAGGCACTGCTGGACCGCCGCCTCGCAGGCCGCGCGGCTGAAGATGAACGTGATCGCGGGCAGCAGGCCCTCGGAGTCGAGCCGCTCGATGACCTCGGGACGGCCCGGCGTCCAGACCCGCGAACGCTGCCTGCGCTCCCGCTCGCGGTCGGCCTCGCGGACCATCTTGCCCTTGCGGCGGTCGCGCGGGTTGTACGAGCGGCTGGACTCCAGGCGCGCCATCCGCGTCAGGTCGGGGTTGACCGCCTTCTTCCGGCCCTCGCCCTCCTCGAAGAGGTCGTACATCCGGCGTCCGGCGAGCACGTGCTGGAAGAGCGGCACGGGCCGGTGCTCGGAGACGATCACCTCGGTGTCGCCGCGCACGGTGTCGAGCCAGTCGCCGAACTCCTCGGCGTTCGACACCGTGGCCGACAGGGAGACCAGCGTGACCGACTCCTGGAGGTGGATGATCACTTCCTCCCAGACGGCCCCGCGGAAGCGGTCGGAGAGGTAGTGCACCTCGTCCATGACCACATAGCCGAGGTTGACCAGCGCCTGCGAGCCCGAATACAGCATGTTCCGCAGGACCTCGGTGGTCATGACGACCACCGGCGCGTCGGAGTTGACGCTGTTGTCGCCGGTGAGGAGGCCCACCTTGTCCGCGCCGTACCTCTTGGCGAGGTCGGCGTACTTCTGGTTGGAGAGAGCCTTGATCGGCGTGGTGTAGAAACACTTCTTGCCCTGGCCGAGGGCCAGGTGCACGGCGAACTCGCCGACGATCGTCTTGCCCGAGCCCGTGGGGGCGGCCACGAGCACACCCTTGCCCGCCTCAAGGGCCTGGCAGGCCTCGATCTGGAAGGGGTCGAGGCCGAATTCGTACATCTCGCGGAAGGACGCGAGTGCGGTGGCCTGCTCGACAGCGCGCTTGCGCGCCGCCGCGTACCGCTCGGCCGGTGAGAGGTCCTCTGTCATCGTGCTTTCGAGACTACCGGGCACCACTGACAACGGACGATCATTATCGGGGAGCGCGGGGGCCCGGGGGGCCGGCGACGGCCTCGCGGGCCCGCGACGCGGAAGCGGCCGGCCGCGCCGCCCGGGCGCCCCGGCCGCGGCCCGCGGTGGGGTCGGCGAAGAGGGTGATCCCGCTTGTCACGGCGGGACCCCGCAAGGCCGGGTCACCTCAGGTCACGTCGTCGAAACCGTTGACCCGGTGGTCGGCCCGGCCGGTGCCCGCCTGCTCGGGCAGCGCCTTGGGCGCGGGGACGGCCTCGACGTCTCCGACCGCCTCGGGCGTGAGGTCGAGGGCGGACGCCTCGTCGTCGTCGAGCTCGGCGTCGGGGTTGTTGCGGCGTCGGCGCCCGTCGTTCAGGAAGGAGATGCCGACCGCGAGGAAGTACAGGACGACGATCGGACCCGCGAGGGCGATCATGCCGACGGGGTCGGTGGTCGGGGTCGCGACCGCGCCGAAGACGAAGACGCCCATGACCACGCCGCGCCACCAGGTGAGCATGCGGCGCCCGGTCACCATGCCGGTCATGTTGAGCATCACCAGGAGCAGCGGCAGCTCGAAGGAGGCGCCGAAGACGAGGACCATCCTGACGGTGAAGTCGAGGATCTTGTCCATCGCGAGAAGGTTCTCGGCCTGGTCGGGTGTGATGCTGATCAGGACCCGCATGCTGACGGGCATGATCGTGTACGCCAGCCAGGCGCCCCCGAAGAAGAGCGGCACGGCGGCACCCACGAACCAGTAGGTGTACTTCCGCTCCTGCTTGTGCAGGCCGGGCGCGACGAACGCCCACAGCTGGTACAGCCAGACCGGGCTGGAGACGATGATGCCGACCATGAGGCTGACCTTCACCGTGGTGGTGAACGGCGACAGCAGGTCGTTGAAGGTCACCTTCGCGCAGTGGCCGCCGGTCGGGTCCATGCCCGGCTCACAGCGCGGCACCGGGTCGGCGAGGAACTCCATCAGCTCCTGGCTGTAGAAAGCGGCCACGATCGACACGACCGTGATCGCGAGGAGCCCTTTGGCGAGCCGGTTGCGGAGCTCGCGCAGATGCTCTCCGAGGGGCATCCGCCCCTCGGGGTCCTTCTCCTTCTTGCGGGCAGACTTGAGCAACCCACGTCCTCATCTCGTGCGGCAGGCCGGCCGTCGCCGGCCTTGGATCAGCGCTGCGTCGTACGGTCGGTCGGCTCGGTGACCGGGCGCGAGCTGGTCACGTCGCCGGGGGCAGCCTGGATCGTGCGCTTCTGGACGGCGGGGTCGCTCGGCGGGTCGGCCGGAGCGGCGTCGTCGGTCTTGCTCTCGGACTTCATCGCCTTGGCCTCGCTCTTGAGGATGCGGGCCGACTTTCCGAGGGAGCGCGCCATGTCGGGCAGCTTCTTGGCGCCGAACAGCAGGACGACAATGACGAGGATGAGGACGATCTCGGTGGGGCCGAGCCTACCCATAGCTAATACCTTCTTCACCGAGGCGACAGGAGTCTGGTGCTTGCGGACCGGACATGCATCCGATCTCCGCGCTGGCAGCGATCGTAACCCCCCGGGGTAAACGCTCGGCAATCCCCACGCATACTCCGGGTGCGGCCCCCCGCCTCGATTCCGGGCCGCCTTCGCAGCGTACCCGGCCACCTCCCGCGGGTGACAGGCCGCGGCGGCTACGGAGTCCCCTGGCCCGCACGCGCCACTGCCGCCGCTGCCTTCTCCAGGTCCTCGGCCGCCCGGTTGATCTGCTGTGTGGTCCGGTTCACCTGGAGCGCGAGACGCCGCGCCTCCACGAACACCTTGACCGCGAGTACGCCGAGGACGGCGAGGCCCAAGAAGCCCGCCGCGATCGCGAGCATCGCCCAGAACATGAGCCGAGCCTAGACGGTGGAGTGCAGACGCAAGGTCCGCACCCCGCCGCCGGTGAGCAGTTCGACGATGCGCTCGCCCGCGGGCTTGCGGACGGAGACCTCGCACGCCGGGCAGGTGAAGGAGTAGAAGGTGGTGCGGTCGCTGGCGCCGATCACCAGGCGCAGCGCGCCCGCGGTCAGCTCGAAGCGCGCGCGGCAGTCGGGGCAGGCGGCCGTGAAGAGGACCGGGACGGGCCCGGCCTGGGCCGGCACCCCCGGCAGCCCGGACATGGTCGGTGTGCTCAACGCCCCAGCTCCTGCCGTTCCTGTGCCTGCGCGTACGGCTGTTCATCGTAGGGGCCGGACGGCGGCTCGGCGTGTCCTTCGCCATACGTGCCGTCGTAGGCGGCGAGTGCCTCCCGGGCCGCCTGCCGGGCGCTCTCCGCGAGCGGGAGGGGGGAGACGATCCGTCCGTCCCCGCCGAGCCGCAGCGCGAGGCGGCGCAGGGAGGCGGGGTCGGGGGTGCGCAGGGTGATGCGCAGGCCGCCGTCGGGCAGCTCGTCGGCGCTGTCGTGCGGGTAGTACTCGGCGACCCAGCGGCCGCCGGGGCCGACCTCGACGACGACCTCGGGGTCCTCGGCGGCGGGCTGCACGAGCGCTTCGGAGAGGTCGCGCAGCTCGACCTCGGGCGGCGCGGACGGCTCGTCGAGGATCTTGATCTCGGCGACGCGGTCGAGGCGGAAGGTGCGGCGCGCCTCGGAGCGGCGGCACCACGCCTCCACGTAGGTGTGGCCGACGCTGACGAGGCGGATCGGGTCGATCTCGCGCTCGGTCAGCTCGTCGCGGGCCGGTGAGTAGTACCGGATCCAGAGTCTGCGCCGCTCGGAGATGGCGCGGTCGACGTCGGCGAAGACGCCTCCCTCGGACTCGAAGGTCACCGAGAGCCGGGCGCTCGCGCCCGCCGTCTCGCCGGCCGCGGTCTCCAGCTTGGCGGTGGCGCGAAGGAGTGCGAGGCGGTCGCTCTCGCGCAGGCCGGGCAGGGTGGCCACGGCGCGGGCGGCCACGAGCAGCGCGGTCGCCTCGTCGGCGGCGAGGCGCAGCGGGGCGGCGACGTCGTCGGGGTTGTGCCACCAGATGCGGTCGCCGTCGGTGTCGATGTCGAGCAGGTCGCCGCCGCGGAAGCTGGTCCCGCACAGGGGCAGCACGTCGAGGTCGGAGATCAGCTCGTCGGGGGTGATGCCGAAGGCGCGGGCGACGTCCTCCACGTGCGCGCCCGGCCGCTCGCGCAGGTAGGTGACGAGCGACAGCATGCGTCGCGTCTGGTCGATGGCGTTCGAGGCCATGGTTCTCTCGTCTCCTCAGCCCTTGGCCACGGCGCGCAGCCGGTCCACGACGTCGGCCCGCAGCTCGGCGGGTTCGAGGACCACCACGTCGGGCCCGAACTCCACCAGCCAGGCATCGAGGCCGTGCCCGTAGGGAATCTCCAGCTCGTCCCAGCCGCCGCCCAGTTCCCGCACCGAGCCCGCCTTGGCGCGCAGCGGGTAGCCGGCGCCCGTGCGGAGCCTGATGCGGGCCGTGCGGTCGGCGGACTCCCCCGCCCAGCTCGCCACGGTCTCGCGCACCGTGACCACGTCGGGGACCTCGGCGGTGTACTTGCCCGCGCGGGCGCGGACCTTGCCGGTGATCCGCGAGAGCCGGAAGACGCGTTCGGCGCCCCGGTCGCGGTCCCAGCCCGCGAGGTACCAGTGGCCGCGCCAGCATTCCAGCGCCCACGGCTCGACGTGCCGCTGCTCGGGGTGCGCGGCGGTGGCCTTGCGGTAGTCGAAGACGACGGGCCTGCGGTCGCGGCAGGCCAGCATCAGCGGTTCGAAGGACGCCTCGTGCGCGGGGATGCGGGGCTCCAGGGCGCTGTGTGCCCCGTACGGGTCCATCTCCTCGGGCAGGCCGGCGGCGCGCAGCTTCTGCAGGGCGCCGCTGGCGGCTCCGGCGAGGCGGGCCTGCTGCCAGACCTTGGCGGCGAGGCCGAGGGCGGCGGCCTCCTCGGCGTCGAGGGTGATGGGCGGCAGGCGGTTGCTGTCGCGGCGGGCGAGGTAGCCGACGTCGCCGTCGAGGTTCTCCACGGTCTCGATGACCAGGCCGAGCTCGCGCAGGTCGTCCTTGTCACGCTCGAACATCCGGTTGAAGGAGTCGTCCGAGCCCGCTTCGAGGTAGGCCTCGATGGACTCGCGCAGCTCCCGCTTGCTCAGCGGCCGACGCGTCCCGAGCAGGCACAACGCCAGATTCATCAGCCGCTCGGCCTTGGCAATGGCCATGGACGCCCTTTCTCGGCCTCACACACATGTCTCTCGAACAGGCAACGCTTGCGAGCACACAATGCTTCCGACCGATGACCGTACCGCCCCGGGGTGTCGGGGCAAAAGCCGAGGGCCCATGCCGGACAGGCATGGGCCCTCGGCGGACGGGTCGCGTCGGGTCGGGTCACGGGGCGTGAGGCCCGCGACCCGGTCACCCGGACCTCAGACCGCGACGAGGTCGCAGACGAAGATCAGCGTCTCGCCCGGGGCGATGCGGCCGCCACCGGCGCCGCGGTCGCCGTAGGCGAGGTGGGCGGGGATGATCAGCTCGCGACGGCCGCCGACCTTCATGCCCTGGACGCCCTGGTCCCAGCCGGAGATGACCTGGCCGGCACCGAGCTGGAACTCCAGCGGGTTGCCGCGGTTCCAGCTCGCGTCGAACTCCTCGCCCGTGCTGAAGGCCACGCCCACGTAGTGGACCTTGACGAAGTCGCCTGCCTTGGCGACCTGGCCGTCGCCCTCCCAGATGTCCCTGATCTTGAGCTCGGCCGGCGGCTCGCCGCCCGGGAAGTCGACCTCGGGCTTGTCAATGCTCACGAAAATGCTCCTGCTTGGTACGGAAAGTCGGCGCGGACAGTCTTACATCCCCCGGGCGTCACGACTTCGCGAGGATGTCCACGGTGAAGACGAGGGTGGAGTCCTTCTTGATGGGGCTGCCCTGCGGCGGCTGGTCGCCATAGCCCAGCTTCGGCGGGACGACGATGAGGACGCGGCTGCCGACCTTCTTGCCGGCCAGGCCCTGCGCCCAGCCCTTGACGACCTGCGCGAGCTGGAACTGCGCGAGCTGCTTCCGCTTGTACGAGGAGTCGAACTCCTTGCCGTCCTCCCAGAGCACGCCCTTGTACTGGCACAGGAGGCTGTCGGTCTCCTTGATCACGTCGCCGTCGCCCTCAAGGATGTAGGAGGCGACGAGCTTCTTGGGCGCGTCGGTCTTCGGGACGTCGATCGAGGGGGCCTTGCCGTCGGTGTCCGTGCCGACCTTGGGCAGGTCCTTGTTGGACTGGGCGACCTCCTTGCCCTTCGACGAGCTCTTGGCGTTGAAGGTGTCGACGAGGTCGACGACGAACACGAGGGTGTCCGAGCCCTTGATGCCCGCGTCCTTGTTGCCCTGCTTGCCGTACCCCAGCTCCGGCGGGATGGCGAGCTCGACGCGGCTGTCCAGCTTCTTGCCGACGAGGCCCTGGTCCCAGCCGGGGATGACCTGGCCGACGCCGATCGGGAAGACCGTGGGGTTCCCCCGGTCGTAGGAGTTGTCGAAGACCTTGGCCGTCGCCCAGATCTGGCCGAGGTAGTGCGCCTGGAGGTAGTCGCCCTTGGCGACCTCCTTGCCCTTGCCCTCGATCAGGGTCTTGACCGCGAGGTCGGAGGACGGCTTGCCGGAGCCCTTGGCGACGGTCGGCTTCTGGCCGAACTTGTCGCCCTTGGTGATCTCAGGCACCGGCCCGTCCACGATCTTCGCCTTCGGCGCGGCCGACGGCGAGTTCGTCGGGGCGTCGCTGGTCTTGGACTTGGCCTTGTCGGGCTTGTCGTCACCACAGCCTGCGAGCGTGAGCAGGCCGGCCGGAACGGCAAGGAGGAGGGAGCGTCGGCGCACGGTGGGGGCCTCGTATCGGTCGATCTTGTGGGTTGGCGTGCGCGCAACTCTACGGCGTGAGAAGGGCGCCGTACGAGGAACGTACGGCGCCCGCGTTGCGTTCCCACGACGCCACCCGCTTCACCGGGGTCACACGACCCCGGTCGGCGGGGCCGCGGTCACATACCGGCGATCAGCTTCTCCACGCGGTCGTCGACCGACCGGAAGGGGTCCTTGCACAACACGGTGCGCTGTGCCTGGTCGTTGAGCTTGAGGTGCACCCAGTCGACCGTGAAGTCGCGGCGCTGCTCCTGGGCGCGCCGGATGAAGTCGCCGCGCAGCCGCGCGCGGGTGGTCTGCGGGGGCACCGATTTGCCCTCGAAGATCTTCAAGTCGTTGCAGATGCGGGCGGCTTGGCCCTTCTTCTCCAGGAGGTAGTAGAGCCCGCGGCGGCGGTGGATGTCGTGGTAGGCGAGGTCTATCTGCGCGACCCGCGGATGCGACATGGTCATGTTGTTCTTGGCGCGGTACCGCTCGATGAGCTTGTACTTCATGACCCAGTCGATCTCGGTGCCGATGCGGTCGAGGTCCTCGGTCTCGATCGCGTCCAGCGTCCGCCCCCACAGTTCGAGCACCTGCTCGACGGTGCCGGTGCGGATGCCGCGGCGGTCGACGAAGTCCACCGCCTTCTCGTAGTACTCGCGCTGCACCTCCAGGGCGGAGGCCTCGCGGCCGCTGGCCAGGCGGACCTTGCGGCGGCCGGTGATGTCGTGGCTGACCTCGCGGATGGCCCGGATCGGGTTCTCCAGGGTGAGGTCGCGCATGACCGTGCCCGCCTCGATCATGCGCAGCACCAGGTCGGTGGCGCCGACCTTGAGGAGCATGGTCGTCTCGGACATGTTGGAGTCACCGACGATGACGTGCAGCCTGCGGTAGCGCTCGGCGTCCGCGTGCGGCTCGTCGCGGGTGTTGATGATCGGACGGGAGCGGGTCGTCGCGGAGGAGACCCCCTCCCAGATGTGCTCGGCGCGCTGGCTCACGCAGTACACGGCGCCGCGCGGAGTCTGCAGCACCTTCCCCGCACCGCACAGCAGCTGGCGGGTGACGAGGAACGGGATGAGGATGTCCGCGAGCCGCGAGAACTCCCCGTGCCGGGCCACCAGGTAGTTCTCGTGGCAGCCGTAGGAGTTTCCCGCCGAGTCGGTGTTGTTCTTGAAGAGATAGACGTCGCCCGCGATTCCCTCCTCGTGAAGGCGACGTTCTGCGTCGACGAGCAGGCCTTCCAGAATGCGCTCGCCGGCTTTGTCGTGGGTGACCAGCTCGGTCACGTTGTCACATTCGGGTGTCGCGTATTCCGGATGTGACCCCACGTCAAGATAGAGGCGGGCGCCGTTCCGCAGAAAGACGTTGCTGCTGCGGCCCCATGACACAACACGGCGGAAGAGGTAGCGCGCCACCTCGTCAGGCGACAGGCGGCGCTGTCCCCTGAACGTGCACGTGACGCCGTACTCGTTCTCCAGCCCGAAAATGCGGCGGTCCATGACTGAACATTACGCCTGATGCCCGGCACTGAAACCGGGTTCGACGGCACCGTTTCGATCATTTTCGGATGAACCCGCAACGACCCCTGTTGTACGGGGCTTCACCAGTACCCGCGCGGTGGCCAGCAAAACCAGGAGTGCCGCCCCGCCCGCGAGGGGCGGCACCGCGAATCCCGCCGCTGTTCCGCCCCACTGGACCACCGGTCCCGCGGCGGCCGTACCGAGCGAGGCGCCGACCGTGAACGTCGTGACGAGCCACGAGAACGCCTCCGTGACCGTGCCGCGCGGCGCGTGCCGGTCCACGATGATGAACGCGCAGGCGAGTGCCGGCGCGAGGAAGACCCCCGCGAGCGCGGTGAGCGCGGTCATGGCGGGCGCGCCCGGGGTCAGCGTCAGCGGCGCGTAGCAGACCGCGAGGAGGGCCACCAGGACGCCGAGCCGCCGCTCGGGGACGCCGCGCCACTGCCGGGCGCCGTACACCGAGCCGCCGATCAGCGCGCCGAGGCCGAGCGCCGCCATCATCCAGCCGTAGACCGCGTCGCCGCCGTGCCCGTCCGCGTACGACACGCCGGCGACGGTGATGGAGCCGAGCGCCATGCCGATGAAGAGGAAGGCGCCGAGGAGCGCGAGGAGCCCGGGTGAGCGGAGCGCCCCGAGCCAGTGCGCGTCGCGGGGCGCCGAGCGCCACGCGCGTGAGGGCCGGGACACCACTACGGAGAGGGCGCCGAGGACGCCGACGGCGTTCACGACGAGCAGCGCGGCCCGCTCCGACCAGAGGGCGACGCACCCGGTCACGAGCAGCGGGCCCACGGTGAACATCACCTCCTGGGCGATGGCGTCCATCGCGTACGCGGCGTGGACCTGTTCCTCCTTGCCGAGGACGCTCGGCCACAGGGCGCGCAGGCCGCCCTCCAGGGGCGGGGTGAACAGCCCCGCGGCGGCCACGGCGACGTGCGCCAGGGCGATCCGGTCGGGGCCGGTGAAGGCGAAGAGGGCCATGCCGACGGCGGAGAGCAGGGCCGCGGGGAGCTGCACGCGCGGCTGGCCGTACAGGTCGACGAGGCGGCCGAGCAGCGGCTGGCTCACGGCGTTGGCCACGCCGTACACCGCGGCGAGCGCCCCGGCCAGGCTGTAGCTGCCGCCCTCCGCGCGGACGAAGAGCACGATGGTGATCGCCGCCGTGGCGTTGGGCAGCCGGCCCACCAGCGTCCCGGCGAGCAGCCGTGTCGCGTACCGCGTCCTGAGGATCTCCGCGTATCCCGCAGCCATGCAAGCCCGCCCTCTCCCGCGCCGTCACGGCCGGGGTTTTACGTATAACTTCGGACGCCATACGTACCATGAGCGCAGTCCACGGGTCCACCACGTGCCCGCCCTCGGACACGACCTGGGAGGTAGCAGTGGCCGGGCCACAGCAGGAGACCGGGGGCCCCCGGCCCACCAGCCGCGACGTCGCGCGCGTGGCCGGCGTCTCACAGGCGACCGTGTCCCTGGTGCTCGGCGACAAGTGGCGCGGCCGGGTCGCCGAGCCGACCGCCGAACGCGTCAGGACCACGGCGCGGGAGCTCGGCTACCGGCCCAACCTCGCCGCCCGCAACCTGCGCCTGGGCAGGACGAGGACCGCGCTCCTCGTGGTCCCCGCCCTCACCAACGAGTTCTTCGCCCATGTCCACACCGGGGCCGCCCGCGTCGCCGCCCGGCACGGCTTCGGCGTCGTCCTCTACCCCTCCCCCGACGGCACCGGGCCCGCCCGCGACCCCTTCGACTCCGCGCGCGCCTCACTGGACGGCGTGCTCGCGTCCTCCATGGCCTCCCACGCACTCGCCGCCATCCGCGGTGACGACCTGCCCCTGGTCATGCTCGACAGCGACCCGGCCCGCAGCCTCGGCGCCGCCACCGTCAACCTCGACCTCGCCGACGGCATGCGCCGCGTGACGGAGCATCTGCTGGCCCTCGGCCACCGCGACCTCCTGCACCTCGCCGCCGACATCGACTCCTGGACCTTCGACGTCCGCGCGGACGCCCTCGCCGCGGCCCTCGGCGGCACCGGCGCTGCCGTACGCCGTGTGGCGGCGCCCCTGACCGTCGAGGCCGCCCGTACGGCCGCGGAGGCCGCCCTGGCCGCCCCGGGGCCCCGGCCCACCGCGGTCATCTGCGACGACGACTTCCTCGCCGCGGGCGTCTGCAAGGCGGCTCGGCGGCTCGGCCTGCGCGTCCCCGAGGACCTCTCCGTGACCGGCTTCGACGACCTCACCCTCGCGACCGCCGTGGAACCGGAGCTGACCACCGTCCGGCTGCCCGCCGAGCACTTCGGGGAGCGCGGCATGGAGTCCCTCGTCGCGGTCGTCGAAGGGCGCGCCCCCGACTCCACGCCGCTGGCCGTCGAACTCGTCGTACGAGGCTCGACCGGCCCCGCCCGCTGACCGGCCCCGCACACACGTGCGCCCCGCACGCCCGGACGGCCGGGGGTGCGGGGCGCACGGGGAGCGGGCTACTCGCCGTCGGTCTCCGGCTCGGGCTCGGTGTCGGACGGGGCGTCCGTCGAACCGCCCTCGTCGAGCAGGCGGGAGAGCTGGCGCCCCACGATCCGCTTGAACTTCCGCTGCTGCGGACGCGTCCTGTCGAGCACCGCCACCTCAAGGCGCTCGGCGGGGATCTCCCGCTCGCTGCCGTTGGTGTCCCGCGACAGCGCGCGCACCGCGAGCTTGAGCGCCTCGGCCAGCGTCATGCTGTCGCTGTGGTGCTGGTCCAGATAGGTGCTGATCTGCTCGGCGTTGCCGCCGACGGCCAGCGAACCGTGCTCGTCCACGATGGAACCGTCGTGCGGCAGGCGGTAGATCTGGTCGCCCTCGCGGGTGACACCCACCTCGGCGACGACGAGCTCCACCTCGTAGGGCTTCTCGGCGGCGCTGGAGAAGATCGTGCCCAGCGTCTGCGCGTACACGTTCGCCAGACCGCGCGCCGTCACGTCGTCGCGGTCGTAGGTGTAGCCGCGGAGGTCGGCGTAACGGACGCCGCCGATGCGCAGGTTCTCGTACTCGTTGTACTTTCCGGCCGCTGCGAAACCGATGCGGTCGTAGATCTCGCTGAACTTGTGCAGCGCGCGGGACGGGTTCTCGCCGACGAACACGATGCCGTCGGCATATTGCAGAACGACCAGACTGCGGCCGCGCGCGATGCCCTTGCGGGCGTATTCCGCGCGGTCGGCCATCTGCTGCTGTGGTGATACATAGAACGGCGTCGACACCGGATCCGTCCCTTTCTGTCAAAAAATACTGGCGGCGAATGCGGGACGGTCAGAGCAGCGCGGCACGCGGGCCGTCGGGCTGTTCCATCCGCCTCTCCAGGATCGAACGCGCGATCGCCGCGGACTCGTCGTCCGTGAGCCTGCGAAAACCGTCGTCGGTGATCACGGTGACGATGGGGTAGATCCGCCGCCCCACGTCGGGGCCGCCGGTCGCCGAGTCGTCGTCTGCCGCGTCGTACAGAGCCTGGACCACCAGGGTCGTCGCCTCGTCCTCGGTCAGACCGTCGTGGTACAGCTTCTTCATGGCGCCGCGGGCGAAGACCGAACCGGACCCCGTCGCCGCGTACCCGACGTGCTCCTCGGAGCGGCCGCCCGTGACGTCGTACGAGAAGATGCGGCCCTTCTCGCGGTCCACGTCGTAGCCCGCGAAGACCGGCACCACGGCCAGGCCCTGCATGGCCATGCCGAGGTTGCCCCTGATCATCGTGGAGAGCCGGTTCGCCTTGCCCTCCAGGGAGAGCGTGGCGCCCTCCACCTTCTCGAAGTGCTCCAGCTCCAGCTGGAAGAGCTTCACCATCTCCACGGCAAGGCCCGCCGTGCCGGCGACGCCCACCGCCGAGTACTCGTCGGCGGGGAAGACCTTCTCGATGTCGCGCTGCGCGATCATGTTGCCCATCGTCGCCCGCCGGTCCCCGGCGAGGACCACGCCGCCGGGGAACGTCACGGCCACGATGGTCGTGCCGTGCGGCGCCTCGACCGCGCCCTGCAACGGCGGAAGTTGACGGTTCCCGGGCAGGATCTCGGGCTGGTGCTCGGTCAGGAAGTCCATGAAGGACGACGAACCAGGCGTCAGGAAGGCAGCTGGCAGACGCCCGGTGTGACGAGTGTTGGCTTCCACGTGGATCCCTCCAAATAGGCGGCAGCCCGACGAACTGTGTCGGGATCGTCTCCCAACTTGCCGATGGCCGAATTGCAGTTGAAGCACAGTACGCCACGGACCCTACCCGCCTCGTGGCGGTGATCCACATGGATTGGGGTGGCACCTGGACAGATCACGCGGAGCGCCCTCCACCAGCGGCGCTCCGCGTCCGCCCGTCAGCCACCCAACCCACTACAGCCTTGGATTCAAAGGCTGACAGGGCCTACTGCCCGCCCTTCTGAACGAAGGACCTCACGAAATCCTCTGCGTTCTCCTCTAGGACATCGTCAATCTCGTCAAGAACGGAGTCCACGTCGTCGCTCAGCTTCTCCTGGCGCTCCTTGAGGTCCTCGGAGCCCTGCGCCTCAGGCGCCTGCTCCTCGGTCTCCTCGGTGGAGCGCGTCGCCTTCTGCTGTCCGCCGCCGGTGTCCTTGGTCGCCATCTACCTCACCCCGCTCGCTCGGTTAGACGTTCTTGATCAGACCCTACAATCCGGGTCCGACATCGGCCCCGCACTTGGTGGAACGCACGGGACCCACCTCTGTGATTCCCCCGCCGATGACCTTTAGCCGCCCGAGAGCACGCGAACCAGTTCCTCCGCCGAGCGGCAGCGGTCCAGGAGCTCCTTGACGTGGTTCCTGGTGCCGCGCAGTGGCTCCAGGGTCGGCACTCGTTGCAGGGAGTCACGGCCGGGCAGGTCGAAGATGACGGAGTCCCACGACGCGGCGGCCACGTCGTCCGCGTACTGCTCAAGGCACCGGCCGCGGAAGTACGCGCGCGTGTCCTCGGGCGGCTTCGTGCCGGCGCGCTCCACGTCCGCCTCGTCGAGGAGCCGCTTCATCTTGCCGCGGGCCACCAGGCGGTTGTACAGGCCCTTCTCGGCCCGTACGTCGGCGTACTGGAGGTCGACCAGCTGGAGGCGCGCCGCGTCCCAGTCGAGGTCGTCACGGCGGCGGTAGCCCTCCATCAGCTCCCGCTTCGCGACCCAGTCGAGCTCCCCGCTGAGGCTCATCGGATCGCTCTCCAGGCGGCCGAGCACGTCCTCCCAGCGGGCGAGCACGTCCTTGGTCTGCTCGTCCGCGTCGGAGCCGTACCGCTCCTCCACGTACTTGCGGGCCAGTTCGAAGTACTCCATCTGGAGCTGTACGGCGGTGAGTGACCGGCCGCTGCGCAGCGTGACCAGGTGCTTCAGCGACGGGTCGTGCGAGACCTGGTGCAGGGTGCGCACCGGCTGGTCGACCGCGAGGTCCACCGCGATGAAGCCGTCCTCGATCATGGCGAGCACCAGGGACGTGGTGCCGAGCTTGAGATAGGTGGAGATCTCGGAGAGGTTGGCGTCGCCGATGATGACGTGCAGCCTGCGGTACTTCTCGGCGTCCGAGTGCGGCTCGTCGCGCGTGTTGATGATGGGCCGCTTCAGGGTCGTCTCAAGCCCCACCTCGACCTCGAAGTAGTCGGCCCGCTGGCTCAGCTGGAAGCCGTGCTCGTGGCCGTCCTGGCCGATGCCGACACGGCCCGCGCCGGTGACGACCTGGCGGGAGACGAAGAAGGGCGTCAGGTGCCGCACGATGTCCGAGAAGGGGGTCTCCCGCTTCATCAGGTAGTTCTCGTGCGTGCCGTAGGAGGCGCCCTTGTTGTCGGTGTTGTTCTTGTAGAGGTGGATCGGCTGGGCCCCGGGGAGCTGTGCCGCGCGGTCGGCCGCCTCGGCCATGATGCGTTCGCCGGCCTTGTCCCAGAGGACCGCGTCCCTGGGGTTGGTGATCTCCGGTGAGCTGTACTCGGGGTGCGCGTGGTCCACGTAGAGACGCGCCCCGTTGGTGAGGATGACGTTGGCGAGGCCGATGTCCTCGTCGGTCAGCTGGCTGGCGTCGGCGGCCTCGCGGGCGAGGTCGAAACCTCGCGCGTCCCGCAGCGGGTTCTCCTCCTCGAAGTCCCAGCGGGCGCGTCGCGCCCGGTGCATCGCCGCGGCATAGGCGTTGACGATCTGGGACGAGGTGAGCATGGCATTGGCGTTGGGGTGGCCGGGGACGGAGATGCCGTACTCCGTCTCGATGCCCATTACTCGCCGTACGGTCATGCGGCCCTCCTTGCCCGGCGGCGCTCCCGTCCGGGAACGGCGCTCAAGTACCGCTGGTGCTCCGGTGCATGTGCGGTGCCCGTCCCCGCACTGCGCGACTCGGCGGTACCGAAGAGACTAGAACGCCTTTGCGCTGGTGGGGAGATCATTGCCTTCATTGAAAAGCAGACGGCCGCGGGCACCCGTGAAGGACACCCGCAGCCGCCCTGTGTTCTAGAGGTACTGACCGGTGTTGGCCACCGTGTCGATGGAGCGTCCCGTGTCCGCGCCCTGCTTTCCGGTGACGAGGGTGCGGATGTACACGATCCGCTCGCCCTTCTTTCCGGAGATCCTGGCCCAGTCGTCCGGGTTGGTGGTGTTGGGCAGGTCCTCGTTCTCCTTGAACTCGTCGATGCATGCCTGGAGGAGGTGAGCGACCCTGAGGCCCTTCTGGTTCGCCTCAAGGAAGGCCTTGATGGCCATCTTCTTGGCGCGGCCCACGATGTTCTCGATCATGGCGCCGGAGTTGAAGTCCTTGAAGTAGAGGACTTCCTTGTCACCGTTGGCGTACGTCACCTCAAGGAAGCGGTTCTCCTCGGATTCGGCGTACATCTGCTCGACGACGGACTGGATCATGCCGTGCACCGTGGCGCGCCGGTCGGCGCTGTGCTCGGCGAGGTCGTCGGCGTGCAGCGGCAGCCGCTCGGTGAGGTACTTGGCGAAGATGTCCTTCGCCGCCTCGGCGTCCGGGCGCTCGATCTTGATCTTCACGTCGAGTCGGCCGGGGCGCAGGATCGCGGGGTCGATCATGTCCTCGCGGTTGGAGGCGCCGATCACGATGACGTTCTCCAGCCCCTCCACGCCGTCGATCTCGGCGAGGAGCTGCGGGACGATGGTGTTCTCCACGTCCGAGCTGACGCCGGAGCCACGGGTGCGGAAGAGCGACTCCATCTCGTCGAAGAAGACGATGACGGGGGTGCCCTCGCTCGCCTTCTCCCGTGCGCGCTGGAAGACCAGGCGGATGTGGCGCTCGGTCTCACCGACGTACTTGTTGAGGAGCTCGGGGCCCTTGATGTTGAGGAAGTAGCTCTTCCCCGCGGGCTGACCGGTCACCTCGGCGACCTTCTTGGCGAGCGAGTTGGCGACGGCCTTCGCGATCAGCGTCTTGCCGCAGCCGGGAGGCCCGTACAGCAGCACGCCCTTGGGCGGCCGCAGTTCGTGCTCCTTGAAAAGGTCGGGATAGAGGTACGGGAGCTCGACGGCGTCCCGGATCATCTCGATCTGGCCGCCGAGGCCGCCGATCTTCTCGTAGCTGATGTCGGGGACTTCTTCGAGGACGAGCTCTTCGACCTCGCTCTTGGGCACGACCTCGTAGACGTAGCCGGAGCGGGGTTCGAGCAGCAGGGCGTCGCCCGGGCGGATGGTGACGTCGAGGAGCGGTTCGGCGAGCCGCACCACTCGCTCCTCGTCGGTGTGTCCGACCACCAGGGCTCGGTCGCCGTCCTCAAGGATCTCCTTGAGGGTGACGATGTCGCCGACGCTCTCGTACTCCATGGCCTCGACCACGTTGAGCGCTTCGTTGAGCATCACTTCCTGGCCACGCCTGAGCTCTTCGAGCTCCACGCTGGGGCTGACGTTCACCCGGAGCTTGCGGCCCCCGGTGAAGATGTCCGCCGTGCCGTCCTCGTTCGCCGCGAGGAAGACCCCGAAGCCGGCCGGCGGCTGCGCGAGCCGGTCGACTTCCTCCTTGAGGGCCACGATCTGGTCGCGGGCCTCGCGGAGCGTGTTGGCGAGCCGTTCGTTCTGTGCTGACACGCCGGCCAGGTTGGTCTGCAGCTCGACGATCCGCTCTTCGAGAATCCTCGTATGACGCGGAGAGTCGGCGAGCTTTCGTCGCAGGACGGCGATTTCCTGCTCGAGATAGGCAACCTGACCGGCAGGGTCTTCAGACCCTCGCCCCGGCCGGATGCCGCGGTTGATGTCGTCGTCGTGGGCTGCCACGGTCCTCACCTCCTCCAAGGGGAGCTGGACGCTTCCAGACCCTACCTGGGTGGGTGTCGATTGAAACCCCTAGATCACAAAGACGATGGGGGTGTGTCCGATCTTCACCCTTGCGCTCTCCCTCACTCTCAGGTGAATACCCACCCAACAACATCGGAAAGCGGGCGGTTGTATCGTCGAAGTGTTCAACACCCGTCAGAGCTGGCCCGACTTACCGAGTCGTCGGCCGGCTCGGCGAAGCTACCGGCAGGAGAGATGACCGTGCGGCACGAGGCCGAGACCGGCAGTGAGGGCCACGATCTGCTGGAGGTCTGGATCGACCAGGACCTGTGTACCGGGGACGGCATCTGCGCCCAGTACGCGCCCGAGGTCTTCGAACTGGACATCGACGGGCTGGCCTACGTGAAGAGCGGCGACGACGAGTTGCTGCAGGCCCCGGGGGCCACGACACCGGTGCCGCTGCCGCTCCTGCGCGATGTCGCGGACTCGGCGAAGGAGTGCCCGGGCGACTGCATCCACGTACGCCGGGTTTCGGACAGGGTCGAGGTCTACGGCCCCGACGCGGAGTGATCCGCCTGCCCCGGTGAGGCGGCCCGCGTCACGTCAGACGCTGCGCGCCCCGGCCGGAGTCGTCCGTGCGAATGCGCCGTCCTTCCACTGCCACTTGGCCGCTTCCTTTCGGTCGGGGCAGCAGCGGGGCACGTCCAGCGACGAGTACCCGAGCAGGGTGGCGGTGACCGCGCCGTCGCGGACGGCGAGGTCCGTGGCGTTGAGCCGGTCCTCCGGGTCGACGAGCGTCGCGACCACGCGGGGCTTGCCCTTGCCGGGGCGAGTGAGTACGTAGACACCGTCGGGCGGGGTGCCCGAACCGGCGCGGCAGTGCACGACGGCGACGCTCTCGGCCCGGCCGTCGCCGTCCAGGTCGCCGGATGCCTTCGTCTTCACGACGGGCCGCACGGTGCCGCAGTCGAGCGGGAAGTCCACGGACGCGGGATCGGGCGCGGGGGCGGCCGGGGCGCCCGCGACGGCTCTGGAACGGGTCTCGGGCCCCGTCTGGGCGGCCGTGGCGGCGTCGGGCTGGAGGACGGCGGAGCCCGCGACGACGGCGGCCAGCGCGGCAGCGGTGGCCAGCCAGTGGACGGGGCGGGCGGCGGTGTGTGCCAGTTCCGGGACGGCGGGGTGCTGCACGAGGAAGTGTCTCCTGTGAGGGCTGTGCCGGTGGGGGAGGTGGCCAGCATCGTGCCATACGTCACAGTGGCGTGGAACACCGGGGTCCCTGGGTACCCGGACCGGTTTCGCCGTACGGCCTCGCACGACCTCCACGGCTTCGTACGGCTGGCTCCATACGGCTCACCTTGCCCGGCCGGTGTTCCCCCAACGAAACGGCGCCGCCGCCGAGTTCCCTGGTCGGTCAGGGAACTCGTACATGCTCAAGCCGATGCTGGCCCGCGGCGAGCTGCGCATGGTCGGCGCCACGACGCTCGACGAGTACCGCGAGCGGATCGAGAAGGACCCCGCC
>NZ_JBFAHX010000013.1:0-174702 GCF_040654435.1 Streptomyces sp. NPDC050703 | reverse complement strand
AGATCTGGAAGCCCGGTAACGGGTGGAGGTGACTGGTACTAATAGGCCGAGGGCTTGTCCTCAGTTGCTCGCGTCCACTGTGTTGGTTCTGAAACAACGAACAGTTGTGTCGGCTGAACAACGTCACTATCTAAATTGAAAAGTGTGCTTGTTCGCTGCCCTGTTTGAGATCCTGCTCTACAGCGGGATATTTCATAGGGTTTCGGTGGTCATAGCATGAGGGAAACGCCCGGTTACATTCCGAACCCGGAAGCTAAGCCTCATAGCGCCGATGGTACTGCAGGGGGGACCCTGTGGGAGAGTAGGACGCCGCCGAACAATTTTTGGAGGACCCCTGGTCCCAGCGTCCACGCTGGGGCCAGGGGTCCTTTTGTTTTTGTCGAAGCGCGCCGGCACTCCGGCTGCGCGAGAATGACTGCGGTACCGAAGACTAGGAGTCACCGATGTCCACCAACTCTCCCGACGAGCGACCGGAGCGCGACCAGCGCAGCCGGGAAGGTGGCGACCGGGGCGGCTACCGCGGAGCCCCGAGGCGTGACAACGACCGTGGCGGGTTCCGTCGTGACGGTGACCGCCCCGCCTTCCGTCGCGACGACCGGCGCGATGACCGCCGTGACGATCGGCGTGATGACCGGGGTGACCGTGGTGGCTTCCGGCGCGATGACAACCGTGGCGGGGACAACCGCGGTGGCGGGTTCCGTGGGCGTGATGACCGTGAGGGTGGTCGTCCGGCGTTCCGTCGTGACGACCGGTCCAGTGGCCCGCGTCGCGACGACCGTGACCGGGACCGTGGCGGCGACCGCGGCGGGTTCCGTCGCGACGGTGACCGCCCCGCCTTCCGCCGCGACGACCGGCGAGACGACCGCCGTGACGATCGGCGTGATGACCGGGGCGACCGTGGTGGCTTCCGGCGCGATGACAACCGTGGCGGGGACAACCGTGGCGGTGGCTTCCGTGGGCGTGATGACCGTGAGGGTGGTCGTCCGGCGTTCCGTCGTGACGACCGGTCCAGTGGCCCGCGTCGCGACGACCGTGACCGGGACCGTGGCGGCGACCGCGGCGGGTTCCGTCGCGACGGTGACCGCCCCGCCTTCCGCCGCGACGACCGGCGCGATGACCGCCGTGACGACCGTAGGGACGACCGCGGTGGCTTCCGGCGTGACGATCGGCGTGACGACCGGGGCGGCTTCCGTCGGGACGACAACCGTGGCGGTGGCTTCCGTGGGCGTGATGACCGTGAGGGTGGTCGTCCGGCGTTCCGCCGTGACGAGCGGCCCAGTGGCCCGCGTCGCGACGACCGTGACCGGGACCGTGGCGGCGACCGCGGCGGGTTCCGTCGCGACGGTGACCGCCCCGCCTTCCGTCGCGACGATCGGCGAGACGACCGCCGTGACGACCGTAGGGACGACCGCGGTGGCTTCCGGCGTGACGACCGTCGTGACGATCGGCGTGACGACCGGGGCGGCTTCCGTCGGGACGACAACCGTGGCGGTGGCTTCCGTGGGCGTGATGACCGGGGCCGTGACGACCGCGGGCGCGACGACCGCGGGCGCGACGACCGCGGCCGTGGCCCGCGTCGTGAGGACAGCCGTGGTGGCGGCAGGCCCGGTGGGTTCCGTGGGCGGGACGACCGCAGGGACGACCGGCGTGACGGCGACCGCGGGGGCTACCGCGGGGGGCGTGACGACCGGGACCGCGAGCCGATCCGCCGGCTGCCGATCCCTGACGACGTCACGGGGCGCGAGATCGACAAGGACGTCCAGCAGGAGCTGCAGAGCCTCCCGAAGGGTCTCGCCGAGGACGTCGCGCGGAACCTGGTGATGGTCGCCAACCTCCTCGACGAGGACCCCGAGCAGGCCTACGCGTACTCGCGTATCGCCCTGCGGCTGGCCTCCAGGGTCGCGGCGGTGCGTGAGGCGGCGGGCTTCGCCGCGTACGCCAACCAGAAGTACAGCGAGGCGCTCGCCGAGTTCAGGGCCGCGCGGCGGATGACCGGCAGCGTCGAGCTGTGGCCCGTCATGGCGGACTGCGAGCGCGGCATGGGCCGGCCCGAGAAGGCGCTGGAGATGGCCGGTGCGCCCGAGGTGCAGAAGCTCGACAAGGCGGGGCAGGTCGAGATGCGGCTCGTCGCCGCCGGTGCACGTCGTGACATGGACCAGATCGACGCCGCCATCGTGACGCTGCAGAGCTCCGAGCTGGCCTCGAACTCCGTACAGCCGTGGACGGCGCGACTGCGGTACGCCTACGCCGACGCGCTGCTCGCGGCAGGGCGTGAGGACGAGGCGCGGGAGTGGTTCGCGAAGGTCGTCGAGTCCGACAAGGACGGCAGCACCGACGCCTCCGACCGCCTGGCCGAACTCGACGGCGTCGAGTTCGTCGACGCCCTCGTGGACGACGAGGACGAGACGGGCGACGGCAGCCTCCGCGGTGACGGCATCCACGGCGACCGCGTCAGCGATGACGACGACGCTGACGATGTCGATGGCGACAAGGTCGCTGGAGACGATGCCGACAGCGACAGCAACGGTGACGGTGACGGCGACAAGATCTGATCGTCCGCACAGCTGAGAACGGGCGGGGCTCCTTCCGAGGGGTCCCGCCCGTTCGGCATGTCCGGGGTCGTACGGGGGTGGGGAAGCGCGTCAGAACGCGAGACCTCGTAGGACCAGGCCCGTCGCCGGCTTCGGGCCGAAGGACGTCGACTTGCGGGGCATCGTCACGCCCTGGCGGGCCAGGTCGCGGACGACCTCCTCGCGGACCGGGTGCATCAGGACGGCCGTGCCGCCGTCGCGCTCCGCCTTCTCCACCGTGGCCTCGGCGTCGTGGATGTACGCGATGTGCTCGGGGGCGTCAGGGATGCGCCAGACGTGGTCGAGCAGCGTCGAGTGCAGGACCGTCGCGTCCAGGGTCCGCCAGGCCTCGGGGTGGTCGTCGCGGATCGTACGGGCCAGGAGGCCGGGGGACGGGCGGTCGATGAGGTGGAAGGCGCCGTCGCCCGCGAGGAGGAAGGCGTTGCTTTCGGCCGCGGCCTCGGCGAGGACGTCGAGCGCGTGGCCGAGGGGGCCCGCCACCGTGCGTACGCGGAAGGAGTCCCCGATGGCCGCGAGGGCGTCGGCGACCGGCAGGCGGTGGAGGTAGCGGTGGATGGCGCGGACCCGCAGCGGGTAGTGGACGGTGTCGACCAGGAGGACCAGGCCGTAGTCCCAGGCGCTGGGCGAGGGGTGTTCGGCGCGCAGGCGCAGATTGGTCGCCCAGCGGTGGTGGCCGTCGGCGATCAGCGCCTGGTGGGCGGCGAGGCTCGACCGGATCTCGGCGATCTCCGCGGGGTCGGTCACCGCCCACAGGCGGTGGTGGAAGCCGTCCTCGGTGGTGGTGGCGAGCAGCGGCTCGCGCGGGACGACGCGATCGATGACCGCTGTGGCGCCCTTGCTCCGGTCCTCGCCGTCGCTGCGGTAGGTCAGGAGCAGCGGCTCCAGATTGGCCGAGGTCGCCCGCATCAGGGCGGCACGGTCCTCGACGACGTGCGGCATGACGTCCTCGTGGGGCAGGACGACGCCCTCCCCGGCCTCGGAGAGGCGGAGCGCGCCGATGACGCCGCGCTGGAGTATGTCGCCGTCCCACTGTTCGTAGACGTACAGGCTCGGCTCGGTGTCGGGGGCGAGGATGCCTTCGGCGAGCCAGTCGCGCAGGGTGTCGGCTGCCTGCTGGTTGCGGGCGGCGGGGTCGGTGGCCTGCGGGAGGATCAGCCGGACGATGTTGTGCGGGTCGGCGGACTCCAGGTGGAGCAGGCCGTCGGGGCGGACCACCACGTCGTACGGGGGTGAGGTCACCGCGGCGAGGTTGCCGACCCGTCGGGGGACGTACCGCACGCCCCGGAAGGGGATCAGGTCGAGCCCGGCTGCGTCCGTGTGACCCGCTGTGTTCATTGGGGCATCGTATGTGTGTCAGTGGCATGAGCGATGATCGGGGGAGTGGTAGCGAGCGAGGAGCGATGTGTAATGAGCCAGACCGCGGACAAGGGTGCGGACGACGGCGCGGGCGAGGGCGTCAGGACGCGGCCGGCGGGCAGCGGCGAGGCGCTGAGCGAGGCGTATGACACCGCTCTGCTCGACCTGGACGGGGTCGTCTACGCGGGCGGGCTCGCCATCAGGCACGCCGTCGAATCGCTCGGCACCGCGCGCAAGGGCGGCATGCACCTCGCGTACGTCACGAACAACGCGCTGCGGACGCCGGACGCGGTGGCGGAGCATCTGACGGAGCTGGGGATCGAGACGGCGGCGGCGGACGTCATCACCTCGGCGCAGGCGGCGGCCCGGCTGGTCAGCGAGCAGGTGCCCGCGGGGGCGCGGGTGCTCGTGATCGGCGGCGAGGGGCTGCGGGTCGCGCTGCGGGAGCGCGGCCTCGTCCCGGTCGAGTCGGCCGACGAGGACCCCGCGGCGGTCGTGCAGGGGTACGGCGGCCCGGACATGGCGTGGGGGCGCTTCGCCGAGGCGTGCTACGCCATCGCGCGCGGGGTGCCGTGGTTCGCGTCCAACACGGACCTGACGATCCCGAGCGCACGGGGCATCGCTCCGGGCAACGGCGCGGCGGTGGAGGTCGTACGCATCGCGACGAAGGCGGAGCCGCAGGTGGCGGGCAAGCCGCTGCCGCCGATGCACCGGGAGACGATCCTGCGTACGGGGGCCGAGCGGCCCCTGGTCGTGGGCGACCGCCTGGACACGGACATCGAGGGCGCGTTCAACGGCGGGGTGGACTCCCTGCTCGTCATGACCGGCGTCACGGACGCCGCGCAGCTCCTCGCCGCGCCGCCGCGGCACCGGCCGACGTACGTGGACGCGGACCTGCGCGGCATGCTCACCGGGCAGCCCGAGGTGACCGCGGCCGACGGCGGCTGCGCCTGCGGCGGCTGGACGGCCTCGGTGCGCGGCGGCGAGCTGGCACTGGACGGCGAAGGCGAGGCCATGGACGGGCTGCGCGCCCTGTGCGCGGCGGCCTGGACGCAGGCGGGAGACGGCTCCTGCACGCTGGACACGGACAAGGCGGTGGCCCGGCTGGGACTGTGAGCCGGCCGAGGGGCAGGGCTTTGAGCTGCCGGCCCCGGGCCGGGGCGGTGCCGGTCAGGCCGACTCGCCCCGGTCGATCAGCTCGTCGGTGGTGGTGTGCTTGCGCCAGTAGCCGGAGAAGGACACGCGTTCGCGGGCGAAGCCCCGGTCGCCGACGAGGTGGCGGCGGACGGCCCTGACGGTCGCGGACTCACCGGCGATCCACGCGTACGGCGTGCCCTCGGGCAGGTCCGCGCCGCGGACGGCCTCCGTGGTGGCGCCCTCCCTGGTGAGCCAGTGGATCTCGGTGTCCGCCCTGCTGGGCAGCGCCTGACGGTCCGCCAGGTCGCCCACCTCGACCCAGACCCGTGTCGGGAGGCCGGGCGGCAGGGTCTCCAGGATGCCCGCGACGGCGGGGAGCGCCGACTCGTCGGCGGCCAGGAGCAGCCAGTCGGTGTCCTCGGGCGGCCGGAAGTCGTAGGCCGCGTTCTCCTCGTCGACGGGGGCGAGGACGCCGGCGCGGGCGCCGGTCTCCGCCGTCCGCGCCCAGCTCGTGGCGGGGCCGTCGGTGGGCGAGGGGGCCGCGCCGTGGACGGCGAAGTCGATGACCAGCTCATGCGGGTCGCGGCGGAGTTCGCGGGTCGTGTAGGTGCGCATGATGCCGCGTACCGAGGGGTCGAGGGCGCACCAGGCGGCGTACCAGTCGGCGGCGTCGCCGGTCGCGGTGTCCGGCATGACCGGGGCGTCCTGGCCCGGGTGCGGAAGGAAGATCTTGACGCGCTGGTCTCGGCCACCGGACGCCATGCGGGGCAGGTCGGGGCCGCCGAAGACCACGCGGATCATGGCGGGGGTGAGCCGTTCGGCGCGCAGCACCCGGACGTCGAAGTACTGGTACGGGGAAGGGGAATCGGTCATCGCTTGGCCTCTTCGGCTTGTTCGAAGGGTGGGGGGTGGAGGGGGCGGCATGGCGGGCGCGTGACGGTCCGCGTGGCGGTCGGTGGACGCGACGGCGTTCGCCCCCCTGCTTCTCGCGGCGAGCCCGCCCGTCTCCCGTGGCGAGCCCGCCCGTCTCCCGTGGCGAGCCCCCGACGCTGCTCGGCGAGCACACCCGTCCTTCCCGGCGAGCCCACCCGTCCTTCCCGGCGAACTGTCTCGTCGAGTGCCCCGGCGAGCGCTCCCGCGGAGTGCCCCGGCGAACGCGCTCGCGGAGTGTCCCGGCGCGCCCTCCCGCGGAGTGTCCGGCGAGCGTTCTCGCAGAGTGTCCGGCGAGCGCTCTCGTCGAGGCGCTGCGAGGGTAGGCTAACCTAACCGAGTGTTGGTCGACAGTCCCCCAGAACCCCGCGCGGAGACCGCTCCCGCGCCGCCCGGACGCCGCGCGATACGCTCCGCGGGGCTGCTCGCGGCGGTCGCCGTGCTCGTGCTCGTCTTCGTCGCGAGCATCGCGGTCGGCGCCAAATCGATGCCCATGGAGCAGGTCTGGCACGGCCTCTTCCACGACACGGGGACCTACGGCGACGTCGTGGTCGGTGAGCGGCTCTCGCGCAGCGTGCTCGGGCTCCTCGCGGGCATCGCGCTCGGTCTCTCGGGCGCCGTCCTGCAGGCGCTCACCCGCAACCCGCTCGCCGACCCCGGACTGCTCGGCATCAACCTGGGCGCGTCGGCGGCGGTCGTCACCGCGATCAGCTTCTTCGGCGTCACCTCGCTGAGCGGCTACGTGTGGTTCGCCTTCACGGGGGCGGCGCTCGTCGGCGTCCTGCTCTACGCCCTCGGCGGCGCGCGCGGCGCGACGCCCGTCCGGCTGGCGCTGGCGGGCACCGCGATCAGCGCGGCGCTCTACGGCTATCTGCAGGCCGTCATGATCATGGACGGCGCGGCGCTCAACAAGATGCGCTTCTGGACGGTCGGCTCGCTCGCCTCCGCCAACATGCACACCATCCAGCAGGTCCTGCCGTTCCTCGCGGTCGGCACGGTGCTCGCGCTCGGCCTCGCGCGGCCCCTGAACGCCCTGGCCATGGGCGACGACACCGCCCGCGCGCTCGGCGCCCGCCTGACCCGCACCCGCGCCCTGTCCATGGCGGCGGCGACCCTGCTGTGCGGGGCGGCGACCGCGGCCTGCGGGCCGATCGTGTTCGTCGGCCTGATGGTGCCGCACATCGTGCGCTCCTTCACCGGACCCGACATGCGCTGGATCCTGCCGTACGCGGCGGTCCTCTCGCCCGTGCTGCTGCTCGGCGCCGACGTCGTCGGCCGGGTCGTGGCCCGTCCCGCGGAGCTCCAGGTCGGCATCGTGACGGCGGTCATCGGCGCGCCCGTCTTCGTCCTCCTCGTGCGCCGGCGGAAGGTGGCCCAGCTGTGAGGGCGCTGCGTACCAAGGGCGGCTTCTCGGTCAGGCTCGACGTCCGCACCGCGGTGGTCGTGGTCCTGCTCGTGCTGGCCGCGCTCACCGCGGGTGTCGTCCTGATCGGCACCGGCGACTTCGCGATCCCGGCCGGCGACGTCGTCCGTACGCTGCTCGGCCAAGGCGACGCCGGGCAGGAGTTCATCGTCAACGAGCTGCGGCTGCCGCGCGTCCTCGTCGGGCTCCTGGTGGGCGCGGCGCTCGGCCTCGGCGGCGCCCTCTTCCAGTCCATCGCGCGCAACCCGCTGGGCAGCCCCGACGTGCTCGGCCTCGGGCAGGGCGCGACGGCCGGGGCGCTCTCCATGATCGTCCTGTTCAAGGGCAGCGCGGTCGAGGTCGCGGGCGGCGCGCTCGCCGGCGGTCTCGTGACCGGCCTCGCCATCTACCTGCTCGCGTGGAAGCGCGGCGTGCACGGCTACCGGCTCGTCCTCGTCGGCATCGGCGTCTCCGCCTTCCTCACGGCGGTCAACGGCTATCTGCTCACCAAGGCGGACTTCGTCGACGCCGCGCGGTCCGTGGTCTGGATGACCGGCTCCCTCGACGGCCGCGACTGGGACCAGGTGTGGCCGCTGCTGGTGCTCGTCGCGGTCCTGGTGCCGGTCGTCCTCGTGTACGGGCGTCCGCTGCGGATGCTGGAGATGGGCGACGACACCGCCCACTCGCTCGGCGTGCCGGTCGAACGCACCCGGTTCGCCCTGCTGACCGCCTCCGTGCTGCTCACCGCGGCGGCCACGGCCGCCGCGGGCCCCGTCAGCTTCGTCGCGCTCACCGCGCCCCAGCTCGCCCGCCGCCTGACCCGCTCGCCGGGGCCGAACCTCATGCCGTCGATGTTCATGGGCGCCGCCCTCCTCATCGTCGCCGACTGGGGCTCGCAGCGGGCCTTCGGCGCGGACCAGCTCCCCGTGGGCGTCGTCACCGGCGTACTCGGCGGCGTCTATCTGCTGTGGCTCCTGCTCACCCAGCGCAGGGCGGGACGCGTATGAGGCGGCGCGAGGCCGCCGGGCCACCCGTCATGACGCCACCCGTCATGACGCCACCCGTCATGACCAAGAACGACCCTTCGGACCAGGAGCGTGCTGCTGTGAACCGGCTCATCGCCGACGACGTCACCCTCGGCTACGACCAGCGCGTCATCGCGGAGAAGCTGTCCGTCGAGATCCCCGACAACTCCTTCACCGTGATCGTGGGCCCCAACGCCTGCGGGAAGTCCACGCTGCTGCGCGCCCTGTCCCGGATGCTCAAGCCGTCCGCGGGCCGCGTCCTGCTCGACGGCGGCGTCATCCAGTCGATGCCGGCGAAGAAGGTCGCCAAGACGCTCGGCCTGCTGCCGCAGTCGTCGATCGCGCCCGACGGCATCACCGTCGGCGACCTCGTGGCGCGCGGCCGCTACCCCCACCAGGGGCTCCTGCGGCAGTGGTCGGCGGAGGACGAGCGGATCGTGGACGAGTCCATGGAGTCGACGGGCGTACGCGAACTCGCCGACCGCTACGTCGACGAACTCTCCGGTGGCCAGCGCCAGCGCGTGTGGATCGCCATGGCCCTCGCCCAGCAGACCCCGCTGCTGCTCCTCGACGAGCCGACGACGTTCCTCGACATCCAGCACCAGCTCGACGTCCTCGACCTGTGCGCACGGCTCCACGAGGAGCAGGGCCGCACCCTCGTCGCCGTCCTGCACGACCTGAACCACGCGGCGCGCTACGCCACGCACCTCATCGCCCTGCGCGACGGCGCGGTCGTCGCCGAGGGCGCGCCCGCGGACGTCGTCACGGCGGAGCTGGTGGAGCGGACGTTCGGCATCCGGTGCCAGGTCATCGACGACCCCGAGACGGGGACGCCGCTGGTGGTGCCCGCCGCCCGGGCGGGACGCCGGGCCGTGGCTACAGCAGCGACCTGAGCCTGAGCAGGTCCCGGAAGCCCGCCTCCAGCCTGACCCGGCCCGCGGCCCACGCCTTGGCGAACCTCAGCTCGCCGCCGACCATCGCCACCAGGTCGTCGCCGGTCATCGCCAGGCGGATCTCCGCCTTCTCGCGGGGCGGCCCCTGGTGGCTGTCGAGCACCATGATCCGGCCGTTTTCGAGGCGCCCGGTGAAGGTGGCGTCGAGGTCGGTGATGTGGCAGCTCAGCGAGCGGTTCAGGGCAGCCGCGGCCCGCACGTCGCCGTCGGCGGACGCGAGGTTGCCGGAGAGTTCGTCGAGTGCGGTACGGCACTCCGCCATGGTCGCCATCGTGATCGACGGTACCGCAGGGCTTCGCGGTAGCGTCGTGCCATGAGCGACACACAGGCGGGCCAGGAGGCGGCGGCGGAGGCCGCGCCGTCACAGGTTCCGGACGAGCCGTCGTACGACCCCGCGGGTCCGGCCCCCCTCGGGGTCGGGCGCGCGCCCACCGGCGACGCGGACGTGGACGCCCACCTCGCCCGGCTCGGCGACGCCGACCACCTCGCCACGGACGGCCACATCGAGGTGTACGAGGATGTACACCAGGGCCTGCGCTCCGCGCTCACCGCGCTCGACGCGCGCCCCGGCCCTCCGGCGCCCACCGGGGCGCCCACCCCCTCGTACGACAGGAGCTGAACCGAACGTGGCAGGAGTGGCACGACGCCGCCTCGACGCCGAGCTGGTCCGCAGGAAGCTGGCGCGCTCGCGCGAGCACGCGAGCCAGCTGATCGCCGCGGGCCGGGTCTCGGTCGGCAAGGCCGTCGCGACCAAGGCCGCGACCCAGGTCGAGACGGCCGCCGCGATCGTGGTCTCGCAGGACGACAGCGACCCGGACTACGTATCGCGCGGCGGGCACAAGCTCGCGGGCGCCCTCGCCGCCTTCGTGCCCGGGGGGCTGGTGGTCGAGGGGCGGCGCGCGCTCGACGCCGGCGCGTCCACCGGCGGCTTCACGGACGTGCTGCTGCGGGCCGGCGCGGCGCACGTCGTCGCCGTCGACGTGGGGTACGGCCAGCTCGCCTGGTCGCTGCAGAGCGACGGCCGGGTCACCGTGAAGGACCGGACGAACGTACGCGAGCTGACGCTCGAAGCCATCGACGGCGTCCCCGTCGACCTGGTCGTCGGCGACCTCTCCTTCATCCCCCTCGGCCTGGTGCTGCCCGCCCTCAAGCGGTGCGCGGCCCCCGACGCGGACCTCGTCCTCATGGTCAAGCCGCAGTTCGAGGTCGGCAAGGAGCGCCTCGGCAGCGGCGGCGTCGTGCGCAGCGCCGAGCTGCGGGCCGAGGCCGTGCGCGGCGTGGCGCGGCAGGCGTGGGAGCTGGGCCTCGGCGTGCGTGGCGTGACCGCGAGCCCGCTGCCGGGGCCCTCCGGCAATGTCGAGTACTTTCTGTGGCTGTGCGCGGGGGCCGATGAACTCGACCCGGCGGACGTTGACCGTGCCGTGGCGGAGGGGCCCCGTTGACCCAGACCCGAGTGACCCAGACCCGAGCTCGTACCGTTTTCCTGCTCGCCCATACCGGACGGCCCGCGGCCATCCGCAGCGCCGAACTGGTCGTCCAGGGGCTGCTGCGCCACGGCATCGGCGTACGGGTGCTCAAGGCGGAGGCGGCGGATCTGCCGCTGCCCTCCGAGGTCGAGTCGGTCCAGGAGGCGACGGCCGACTGCATCGACGACTGCGAGCTGATCGTCGTCCTCGGCGGCGACGGGACGCTGCTGCGGGGCGCGGACTTCGCGCGCGCCTCGGGGGTGCCCATGCTCGGCGTCAACCTCGGGCGCGTGGGCTTCCTCGCGGAGGCCGAGCGCGACGACCTCGACAAGGTCGTCGACCGTGTGGTCAGCAGGAACTACGAGGTCGAGGAGCGCATGACGATCGACGTCGTCGTGCACAGCAACGGCGACGTCGTGCACCGCGACTGGGCGATGAACGAGGCGGCCGTGCAGAAGGTGTCGCCCGAGCGGATGCTCGAAGTGGTCCTGGAGATCGACGGGCGGCCCGTCACCGGCTTCGGCTGCGACGGCATCGTCTGCGCCACGCCGACGGGATCGACGGCGTACGCGTTCTCGGCGGGCGGGCCCGTGGTGTGGCCGGAGGTCGAGGCGCTGCTCATGGTGCCGATCAGCGCCCACGCCCTGTTCGCCAAGCCGCTGGTGACCTCGCCGGACTCGGTGCTCGCCGTGGAGGTCCAGCCGCACACCCCGCACGGCGTGCTCTGGTGCGACGGGCGGCGGACCGTGGAACTGCCCTCGGGGGCGCGGGTGGAGGTGCGCCGCGGGGCGGTGCCGGTGCGGCTCGCGCGGCTGCACCACGCCTCGTTCACCGACCGGCTCGTCGCGAAGTTCGCCCTGCCGGTGCAGGGGTGGCGCGGGGCGCCGCAGTAGCCGTACTACGTGGCGGCGAGCACCCGGACGGCGCGGCGGCGCAGCACCGCGCGCACCGGCAGGCCGGTGGCGAGCAGGGTGAGCAGCAGGGTGCCCGCCGCGATGCCCGTCGGCACGGCCCAGGGGAGGTACGGGACGGCGGTGCCGAACGCCGTGCGGAGGATCGGCGCCAGGGTGCCGAGCGCGATGACACCGCCGAGCAGCAGCGCGGTGCCCGCCACGACGACGGCCTCCCAGGCGGCCATGGCGCCGACCTGGCCGCGCTTGCCGCCGACGACGCGCAGGAGGGCGACGTCGCGGCGGCGCTCGAAGGAGATCATGGCGAGGGTGTTCGCCGCGGCGATGGCGGCGAAGCCCGCGTACAGGCCGGTGCCCACGTAGTCGAGCCAGACCTCGCCCGCGGTGCCCGACGAACCGGTGTGGTGCCGTGCCGTCGTCCGTATGCCGATCTTGGTGAGGCCGAAGCCGACGACGAGGACGAGCGGGACGACCGCGGCGGAGAAGCGGCGGGGCTGGGAGCGGACGTTGCGCATCGCCAGGCGCGCGCTCGGGCCGAACCGGCCGACCAGCGCCGAGACCAGCACGGCCGCGGGGCCGATGAGGCGCGGGCCGAGGAGCCCGGCGCCGGCGCAGAAGAGGATGAGGACGAGGAAGGCGCCCTGGCCCGCCTCGTCGGCGGGCTGCCGGGACAGGAGCACCGAGACGGCGCACGCCCCCGCCACAGCGAGCACGCCGAGGGGTGCCCGCAGCGGGCCGAGCCCGCGCCGCCCCGTGGCCGCCTCGGCGAGGGCGCGGGCGGGCCGCAGCAGCGAGAAGCGCACCGCGGCGAGCAGGGCGGCGAGCGTCGTCGTCAATACGGCCACGCCGACGCACACCGGCAGGGCGAGCCAGCCGAACCGGAAGACGGCCTCGGCGGGCAGCAGTCCGTGGGAGACCATGCCCGCGTGCCACCACCGGGCGACGAGGCCGCCGAGGGCGAAGCCGGCGAGGGCGGCGGGGACCGACGCCGCGAGGGCCTGGACGGCCACCGCGCGGCGGACCTGGCGGGGCCTCGCGCCGATGGCGCGCACGAGGGCGATCTCGCGGTGCTGCTGGGCGACGGCGGTGCCCATGGTCGACGCGACGACGAATATCGACATGTAGATGGAGCCGATCAGCAGGACGACGGCCATGTCGCCGACGCCGTTCTCCGCGATCCGCCGGCGGGCGGCGGGGGAGAGCCCGTCGACGCCGCCGCCGCTCGTCGAGCCGAGCATCATCGTCGACGCGCTCACCACCGTCGCCGCGAAGAGCGCGGCCACCGCGGTGCCCACGAACGCCGGGCGGTGCGCGCGCAGCGCCGCCTGTGCCAGTCCAGTCGCCATGTCGATCATGGTCGTGGCCGGGCGGGTACGAGGGCCATGGGGCGGGCAGGTGGATCGTCCTGGGGGTAGCCCCACCCCTTCGCGCCCTCGTGCGGAGGGCGGGCGCCGCGGCCACTCCGGCGGGTGACAGCGGCCCCGGCGGCCCCGCCGCCACCTGCGCCTTCGCCGGAGGAGCGCGGGGGCCGTCGCACACCGGGCCCGTGACCTCGTAAGGTCGTGTCCGTGTTGGAGGAGATGCGGATACGGTCGCTCGGAGTCATCGACGACGCTGTCGTCGAGCTCTCGCCAGGATTCACCGCCGTGACGGGTGAGACCGGCGCGGGCAAGACGATGGTGGTCACGAGCCTTGGCCTGTTGCTCGGCGGGCGCGCGGACGCCGCCCTGGTGCGGATCGGCGCGAAGTCGGCGGTCGTCGAAGGGCGCATCGCCGTGCCCGCGGGCTCCCCCGCGGTCGTGCGGGCCGAGGAGGCAGGGGCCGAACTGGACGACGGGGCGCTGCTCGTCAGCAGAACCGTCTCGGCGGAGGGACGCTCCAGAGCCCACCTCGGCGGGCGCTCGGTGCCGGTCGGACTCCTCTCCGAACTCGCCGACGACCTCGTCGCCGTGCACGGCCAGACCGACCAGCAGGGCCTGCTGAAGCCGGCCAGGCAGCGCGGCGCCCTCGACCGGTACGCGGGCGACGCCGTCGCCGTGCCGCTGGCCAAGTACACCTCCGCCTACCGCAGGCTGCGGGCCGTCACCGCCGAGGTCGACGAGATCACCACGCGCGCGCGGGAGCGCGCCCAGGAGGCGGACCTGCTCCGCTTCGGCCTGGAGGAGATCGCCGCCGTCGAGCCGAGGGCGGGCGAGGACACCGAACTCGCCGCGGAGGCCGAGCGGCTCGGGCACGCCGAGGCGCTCGCGTCCGCCGCCACGTCCGCGCACGCCGCGCTCGCGGGCAACCCCGAGGACCCCGAGGGCGTCGACGCCTCGACGCTGGTCGCCGGCGCCTCGCGGGCCCTGGAGGCCGTACGGTCGCACGATCCCGCCCTGTCCGCCCTCGCCGACCGGCTGGGCGAGATCGGCATCCTGCTCGGCGACGTGGCGGGCGAACTGGCCGGGTACGCCGACGACCTGGACGCCGACCCGCTGCGGCTCGCCGCGGTCGAGGAGCGGCGGGCCGCGCTGACCCAGCTCACCCGGAAGTACGGCGCCGACATCGACGCCGTCCTCGCCTGGGCCGAGGAGGGCGCGGCGCGCCTCACCGAACTGGAGGGCGACGACGACCGCCTCGGCGAGCTGGTCGCCGAGCGGGACGCCCTGCGCGGCGAGCTGGCCGGACTCGCGCAGGCGCTGACCGACGCCCGGCAGGAGGCGGCGTCGCGGTTCGCGGCGGCCGTCACCGAGGAGCTGGCCTCGCTCGCCATGCCCCACGCGCGCGTGTCGATCGCCATCAGCTCCACGGAGGTCCCCGAGGGGGCGGACGGAGTGGTGGTCGACGGCCGCACGGTCGCGTACGGCCCCGCGGGCGTCGACGAGGTGGAACTCCTCCTCGCCCCGCACCCGGGCGCACCGGCGAGGCCCATCGCCAAGGGTGCATCGGGCGGTGAGCTGTCGCGCGTGATGCTCGCCGTCGAGGTGGTCTTCGCCGGGACCGACCCCGTGCCGACCTACCTCTTCGACGAGGTCGACGCCGGTGTCGGCGGCAAGGCCGCCGTCGAGATCGGGCGGCGCCTGGCGCGGCTCGCCAGGTCGGCGCAGGTCGTGGTCGTCACGCATCTGCCGCAGGTCGCGGCGTTCGCCGACCGGCAGCTGCTGGTCGAGAAGACCAACGACGGCATGGTCACCCGCTCCGGGGTGCAGGTCCTGGAGGGCGAGGCACGGGTCCGCGAACTGTCGCGGATGCTGGCGGGCCAGGAGGACAGCGAGACGGCGCGGGCGCATGCGGAGGAACTGCTGGCTGCCGCCAGGGGGGACGGCTAGCCCCCCGGGCGCGGCAGCCGCGTCCGCGCGGTGCTCGGGTGCGGGCCGGTCTGCGCTGAGCGCGGTCCCGCGCGCCTGGGGGAGCCTCGCGCGCCGTGGCTTCCGGGGGCGCTGTCAGTGGTGGCTCGTAGGGTGAGCCCCATGGTCGATTCGATGCGTCGCCGGGGTGCCGCCCTGCTCGTCGCCGCTGCCCTCACGCGCGTGGAGGCCGCCGCGCTGCGGGACCGCGCGCCCGGTGGGGCCGCCCGGTGGGAGCGGAGCAACTACGCGGGGCGGCGCGTGGAGCTGTACGCGGGCCCGGCCGCCGCCCTCGGGGCCGCGGGCGGCATGACCCTGCTGCCCGCGCGGCAGCGGGCCGCCGCGGGGATTGCCGTGCTCGCGGCCGGGGCCTGCGGGGTCTACGACGACCTGGCGGGCGCGAAGGACACGCGGCGCGGGTTCCGCGCTCACCTCGGGGCGCTGCGCGGCGGGGAGGTGACCAGCGGGGCCGTCAAGCTCGTCGGCGTCTCGGCGGCCGGGCTGGCCGCGGGGGCGCTGCTCAAGGAGCGGCCCGTGGACAAGGTCCTCGCCGGAGTCGTGATCGCCGGCAGCGCGCACCTGGTGAACCTCGTCGACGTACGCCCGGCGCGGGCCGCGGCGACCGTGCTGGCCATGGGGTCCGTGGGGCTGTTCCGCTCGGGGCCGGGCGGGATCGTCGCCGCCGCCTCCATGGGCGCCGCCGCGGCGGTGCTGCCGGACGACCTCGGCGAGCGGGCCATGATCGGGGACGCGGGCGCGCACGCCCTGGGCGCCGCCATCGGCACGGCCGTCGCCGCAGGCAACGGCCGCGCGGGCCTCGTCGCCCACGCGGTGGCGCTGGTGGCCGCGGCGGCCCGGGGGGACAGGATCAGCCGGGCGGTGGCAGGGGATTGAAAGGTGATTCCGGGGGCACCTGATAGCGCGGTCGCCGGCCGCGGAGAGGGGGTCCGATGGGAACGTACGAGCCCCGTCGATGTCACCCATGTGGGTGATACGCGGCTGTGAGTTGCCCGGCCGCACGCGGAAGTGACCTTTCAGCAGTGCCGGAACGCCCGTGCGGACTGGCATCCTTGGCGCACCATCTCGAACCCGTCCCCTGCCCGACGTCAGCCAGGAGCCTTCGCCACGTGAGCCACGTGAGCAGCCACTCGCCGCACGGACAGACGCCGCTGCACACCGTGCAAGTCCTCGGCGGTGGCAGCGTGGGCAGCGGTGTGCACGTCAGATCGCTGGCCGCCGGCCTGGTCGCCAGGGGCGTGCGGGTCAGCGTGTGCGCCCCCGAAGAGGCCGACCGCGCCTACGGCTTCGCGGACGCCGGAGCCCGGCACGTCCCCGTGCCCCGCAGCGGCGACCCGGTCTCGGTGGCCGCCCTGCGCACCGCCTGCGCCGACGCCGACCTCGTGCACGCGCACGGGCTGCACGCGGCCCTGCGCGCCGCCCTCGCCCTCACCGGGCGCGCTGTCCCGCTCGTCGTCACGTGGCACGACCACGCGCACGCGGAGGGCGCCCGCGCACGGCTGGTCGGGCTCCTGGAGCGGCGGGTCGCGCGGGCCGCCACCGTGGTGCTCGGCACCTCCTCCGGCCTCGTCGACCGGGCGCGCCGCAGCGGCGCGCGGGACGCCAGGCTCGCCGCGGTCGCCCTGCCGGGACTCCGCCGCGCCGGCGCCCCCGCGGCGGAGGACGAACCCGACCGCCTGCTGCACAAGTCCCGTGCCGAACTCGGCGCCGTGGACCGCCCGTTGGTCATGGCCGTCGGCGCACTCGAACCGGGCAGGGGCCACACCCTCCTCCTGGACGCCGCCCGCGCCTGGCGGCACCTGGACCCGCTGCCGCTCCTCGTCGTGGCGGGGGAGGGGCCCGAGCGCCCGGCCCTGCTCCGCCGCATCGAGGCCGAGCGGCTGCCGGTCCGCCTGATCGGGCGGCGCGACGACGTCCCCGACCTCCTCGCGGCGGCCGACATCGCGGTACTGCCCGGCGGCCGTGAGACCCGCCCCGTCCTCGCGCAGGAGGCGCTGCACGCGCGCGTGCCGCTCGTCGCCGCCGCGACGAGCGGCCTCGTCGAACTGGTCGGCGACGCCGCCGAACTCGTGCCGCCCGGCGATGCCGAGGCGCTCGGCACCGCCGTGGCGCGGCTCCTCGCCGACCCGGCCCGCCGCGCCCGGCTCAGGGACAAGGGCGCGGCCCAGGCGGCGGCCTGGCCGACCGAGGACGAGACGGTCACGCAAGTGCTGAGCGTCTACGACGAGTTGACCCGGCCGCTGCCGTTCACCTGACGTCCGCCGTGCCCGCCGCTACGCCACATGCCTGCGGGCCCGGAGCGCGAGGCTCAGCGCGAGCACCGTCTGCGGGTCGTCGAGGTCGGTGCCGAGCAGCTCGCTGATGCGGGCGAGGCGGTTGTAGAGCGTCTGCCGGTTCAGATGCAGCTCGCGGGCGGTCTCCGCCTTGCGGCCCGCGTGCGCCAGATAGGTCTGGAGCGTGGGCAGGAGCGGCGGCTTCGCACGCCGGTCGTGGGCGCGCAGCGGGCCGATCGCGCGATCCACGAACGCCGCGAGGTCGGGATGGTCGCGCAGCCGCCAGAGCAGCAGGTCGATGTCGAGCCGCCGCGCGTCGTACCAGGGGCGGTCGACGAGGCCCCGCGCGGCCGTCGCCGTCTCCGCCGCGTGCCGCAGCCCCGCCGACGCCGCCGCCCAGCCGCCGGCCACGCCGACGACCACGACGGGCGGCTGCGCGCCGGGCCGCCGCATCCCGGCGCGCTCCACGCCCGCCCGCAGCGCGGCGGCGACCCGGTCGGCCACCGCCGGCCGTTCGGACTCCGTACGCAGCCCGATGAGCAGCGGCACACGGCCCTCGACGGGACGCACGCCGAGCAGCACCGGCACGCCCACCGACGCCAGCTCCTCCGCGACGGCCCGCGCGAGGACCGCCCAGCCGCCGCCGGCCGGCAGCCCGTCCGCGAGCCGCATCACCACCGGCAGGAGCGGGCTCCCCGCCGCCACCGGCCGGAAGCCGAGCACGCGCGCCTGGGCGGGGGCGTCATCGGCGTCGATCCGCCCCTCCGCGAGGTCGGTGAGGAAGTCGCCGCGGCCCCGCGCGGCGAGCTCCTCCTCCTGGCGGGCCTGCATCAGCACCACCGCGAGGCTGCCCGCCGCCCGCTCCGCCGCGATGCGGTGCACCGGCAGCGGAGCGGACTCCACGGCGAGCAGCACGAGCCTGGCCCGCACGGAACCGGCGCCGGGACCGCCGCCCGGCACGTCGACGAGGATCGCGGAGGCCGGCGGCCCCTCACCGTCACCGGCGCGGCCCCGCAGCCCCTCCCACACCTGGAGCGGGTCCGCGCACTCGGTGCCCGCGCCCGCGGCGTACAGGAGCTGCCCGTCCGCGGTCTCCAGGAACACCGGGTTGCCGCTGAACTCGGCGAGGATGGCGAGGACCTGCGGCACCCCGCCCCCGCCGAGCAGCGCCTCCGTGCACCGCCTGTGCACCTCGTCGGCCCGCTGGAGCAGCGCGTAGTGGCCGTTGACGATCTCGGTGTGCACCTCTTCGGTGACCGTCACGAACGGCACCTCGCGGTGGAGCTGCACCAGCGGGAGCCCGGCCGACCGCGCCGTCTCCACGATCGCCGCGGGGAGCCGGGCGAAGCGCGGCCCCAGCTCGACGACCAGGGCGGCGATGCCGCGCTCGGCCAGCTTGCGCACGAAGGCCCGCTGGTCGGCGGGGCGGGCGCCGAGGCCGAGCCCCGTGGTGAGCAGCAGCTCGCCGCCCTTGAGCAGCGAGGCGATGTTGGGCACCTCGCCCGCGTGCACCCAGCGCACCGTCCGCTGCAGCCGCTCGGCGCCCGCGACGACCTCGGGGAGCCCGCCGCGCAGTCCCGGGAGTTCCAGCGCGCGCTGCACGGTGATGCCGCCCCGGGGGCCCTGACTTTCCATGGCGCGGACGCTACCGGGGCGCGGGGGGAGACGGCATCCCGGTCCCCCCGCGCCGGCCGGCCTCAGCCGCCGTACGCCCCCGAGGCCGTCAGCCTGAGGGCCGTGTCGATCAGCGGGACGTGGCTGAAGGCCTGCGGGAAGTTGCCGACCTGCCGCTGGTTGGCGGAGTCCCACTCCTCGGCGAGGAGCCCCAGGTCGTTGCGGAGCGCCAGGAGCTTCTCGAAGAGCTTGCGGGCCTCGTCGACGCGGCCGATCATCGCGAGGTCGTCGGCCATCCAGAACGAGCAGGCGAGGAACGCGCCCTCGTCGCCCTCCAGGCCGTCCAGGTTCTCCTCGTCGTCGGCCGTGGGGTAGCGCAGGATGAACCCGTCCGGGGTGGACAGCTCCCGCTGGATCGCCTCGATGGTGCCGATGACGCGCTTGTCGTCGGGCGGCAGGAAGCCCATCTGCGGGATGAGGAGCAGCGAGGCGTCCAGCTCCTTGGAGCCGTAGGACTGCGTGAAGGTGTTCCGCTCGGCGTCGTAGCCCTTCTCGCACACGTCCCGGTGGATGTCGTCGCGCAGCTCGCGCCACTTCTCCAGCGGGCCGTCCGCGTCGCCGGACTCCAGGAGCTTGATGGTGCGGTCGACGGCGACCCAGGCCATCACCTTGGAGTGCACGAAGTGGCGGCGCGGTCCCCGCACCTCCCAGATGCCCTCGTCCGGCTCGTCCCAGTGGTCCTCCAGGTAGCGGATCAGCTTGAGCTGGAGCAGCGAGGCGTAGTCGTTGCGGGCCAGGCCCGTCATGTGGGCCAGGTGCAGGGCCTCGGTGACCTCGCCGTACACGTCCAGCTGGAGCTGGTGCGCCGCGCCGTTGCCCGCCCGGACGGGGGTGGAGCCCTCGTACCCCGGCAGCCAGTCCAGCTCGGTCTCGCCCAGCTCGCGCTCGCCCGCGATGCCGTACATGATCTGCAGGTTCTCCGGGTCGCCCGCCACCGCGCGGAGCAGCCACTCACGCCAGGCGCGGGCCTCCTCGCGGTAGCCCGTGCGCAGCAGCGACGACAGCGTGATCGCGGCGTCGCGCAGCCACGTGAAGCGGTAGTCCCAGTTGCGGGAGCCGCCGATGTCCTCGGGCAGTGAGGTGGTGGGCGCGGCGACGATGCCGCCCGTCGGCGCGTAGGTGAGCGCCTTCAGGGTGATCAGCGAGCGGACCACGGCCTCCCGGTAGGGCCCGTGGTACGTACAGTGCTCGACCCACTCGCGCCAGAACTCCTCCGTCGCCTCCAGGGCGTTCTCGGGCTCCGGCAGCGCGGGCTGGTCCTTGTGCGAGGGCTGCCACGAGATGGTGAACGCGATGCGCTCACCCGGCGAGACGGTGAAGTCGGAGTAGGTGGTCAGGTCCTTGCCGAAGGTCTCGGCCTCGGTGTCGAGCCAGACCGAGTCGGGGCCCGCGACGGCCACCGTGCGGTTGTCGACCTTGTGCACCCAGGGCACCACGCGGCCGTAGCTGAAACGCATCCGCAGGGCCGAGCGCATCGGCACCCGGCCGCTGACGCCCTCGACGATCCGCACGAGCTGCGGGGAGTCGGTGTCGCGCGGCGGCATGAAATCGATCACGCGGACCGTGCCGCGTGGTGTGTCCCACTCCGACTCAAGGACGAGGGAGTCGCCGCGGTAGCGGCGGCGCGCGGCCGTGGGCGGCTGCGCCTGTGGGTCATAGGCCGGCCCGAGGCGCCAGAAGCCGTGCTCCTCGGTGCCCAAAAGGCCGGCGAAAATGGCGTGAGAGTCGAAGCGGGGCAGGCACAGCCAGTCGACTGTCCCGTCCCGGCAGACCAGGGCTGCGGTCTGCATGTCTCCGATGAGTGCGTAGTCCTCGATGCGCCCGGCCACGTGCATCTCCAGTCGAACGGCCACGTTCGCCCCGCGGGGCGCTTACTTACAGGTCAGCGGTCAAGTGATCGTTGACGAGCGCTTGTTCCGGGTGCAAGGCGTGAGTGGTGCCGTGTGCCGGATGGGGGCTCGGCAGCGAGTGTCCGAGCAGGATACGACGCCCTTTGATGATCTGCGCGCCCCTCCCGGCAACGAGCTGCGGCCGAACGGGTGAGCGGCAGGTGAGAGGCCCTGTACCTGCGTGTTCTCCAGGCGTGCCTCTCTTGTGACGATGCTGTGCCCGGCCGATGGCCGAGCGCGCCCGGAAGCGTCCCCCTCAGGTCGCTGATACCCTGGTAGCCCGTGAGCCGGTGGTCATAGAACCCCCGAACCGCAGCGACGGCGCCTCCCCCGAAACCCTGGTGAGGGCCGGTACGCACCTCCAGACCGCGACCACGGGAGCCCCCTCTTGGCCATGCAGCCCAAATCCAGGACGACCAAGCACATCTTCGTCACCGGGGGTGTCGCCTCTTCCCTCGGCAAGGGTCTGACTGCCTCCAGCCTGGGTGCGCTCCTCAAGGCACGTGGCCTGCGTGTCACGATGCAGAAGCTCGACCCGTACCTGAACGTCGACCCCGGCACGATGAACCCCTTCCAGCACGGTGAGGTCTTCGTCACGAACGACGGCGCGGAGACCGACCTGGACATCGGCCACTACGAGCGCTTCCTCGACGTCGACCTCGACGGCTCGGCGAACGTCACCACCGGCCAGGTCTACTCCCAGGTGATCGCCAAGGAGCGGCGCGGCGAGTACCTCGGCGACACCGTGCAGGTCATCCCGCACATCACCAACGAGATCAAGCACCGCATCCGCCGCATGGCGACGGACGACGTCGACGTCGTCATCACCGAGGTCGGCGGCACGGTCGGCGACATCGAGTCCCTGCCGTTCCTGGAGACCGTCCGCCAGGTCCGCCACGAGGTCGGCCGCGACAACGTCTTCGTCGTGCACATCTCGCTGCTGCCCTACATCGGCCCCTCCGGCGAGCTCAAGACCAAGCCGACCCAGCACTCGGTGGCCGCCCTGCGCAACATCGGCATCCAGCCCGACGCCATCGTGCTGCGCGCCGACCGCGACGTGCCGACCGCGATCAAGCGCAAGATCTCGCTGATGTGCGACGTCGACGAGGCCGCCGTGGTCGCCGCCATCGACGCCAAGTCGATCTACGACATCCCGAAGGTGCTGCACACCGAGGGCCTGGACGCCTACGTCGTGCGCAAGCTCGACCTGCCCTTCCGCGACGTCGACTGGACCCAGTGGGACGACCTGCTCGACCGCGTGCACAACCCGCGGCACGAGGTCACGGTCGCGCTGGTCGGCAAGTACATCGACCTGCCCGACGCCTACCTGTCGGTGACCGAGGCCATGCGCGCCGGCGGCTTCGCGAACAAGGCCCGCGTCAAGGTCAAGTGGGTCACCTCCGACGACTGCAAGACCCCGGCGGGCGCCGAGAAGCAGCTCGGCGACGTCGACGCGATCCTGATCCCCGGCGGCTTCGGCGAGCGCGGTGTCGACGGCAAGGTCGGCGCGATCCAGTACGCCCGCGAGAACAAGGTGCCGCTGCTCGGCATCTGCCTCGGCCTGCAGTGCATCGTCGTCGAGGCGGCCCGCAACCTCGCCGACATCCCGGACGCGAACTCCACGGAGTTCGACGCGGCCACCGCCCACCCGGTGATCTCCACCATGGCGGAGCAGCTCGACATCGTCGCCGGCGAGGGCGACATGGGCGGAACGATGCGCCTGGGCATGTACCCGGCCAAGCTCGCCGAGGGCTCCATCGTGCGCGAGGTGTACGAGGGCAAGGAGTACGTCGAGGAGCGCCACCGCCACCGCTACGAGGTGAACAACTCCTACCGCGCCGACCTGGAGAAGAAGGCGGGCATCCTGTTCTCCGGCACCTCCCCGGACGGCAAGCTCGTCGAGTACGTCGAGTACCCCCGCGAGGTCCACCCCTACCTCGTCGCCACCCAGGCGCACCCGGAGCTGCGCTCGCGCCCGACGCGTCCGCACCCGCTGTTCGCCGGGCTCGTGAAGGCCGCCGTCGAGCGCAGGACGGGCGCCAAGCCCGCCAAGTGACGACAGGCGTTACGGTTGCCGGGGTACGTGCCTCCTGGGGCGCGTGCCCCGGTTTCTGTTTGCGCGTGTGGGAGGACAGGGCGACATGACGATCAAGGACACCGCCGAGGAGTGGCAGGTCAAGGCGAGCCGTACGCCGTTCGTCGGGAACAAGACCTCCGTGCGCACCGACGACGTGGTCATGCCCGACGGGACCGTCGTCCACCGCGACTACCAGGTCCACCCCGGCTCGGTCGCCGTCCTCGCGCTCGACGGGGAGGGCCGTGTCCTGGTCATCCGCCAGTACCGCCACCCGGTGCGCCACAAGCTCTGGGAGATCCCCGCGGGCCTCCTCGACGTCCCCGGCGAGAACCCCCTGCACGCCGCGCAGCGCGAGCTGTACGAGGAGGCGCACGTCAAGGCGGGGGACTGGCGCGTCCTCACCGACGTCTACACCACCCCCGGCGGCTGCGACGAGGCCGTGCGGATCTTCCTCGCCCGTGACCTCGCCGAGGCCGAGGGCGAGCGCTTCGAGGTCTCCGAGGAGGAGTCCGACATGGAGCTGGACCGCCTCCCGCTGGAGGACCTCGTACGCGGGGTGCTCGCCGGGGAGCTGCACAACAACTGCCTCGTCGTCGGTGTCCTCTCGCTGCACGCGGCCCTGAACGGCGCCGGACTCGACGCCCTCCGCCCGGCCGAGGCTCCTTGGCCGGCCCGGCCCTTCGAGTCCTGAGGACCGGTTTGTACGGTTTCCCGTACCGGTATGACGATCTACTGATCCGATCGGGGGACTTGTGCGCGGCGCGCGGCCGGGAGGGCCGCAGGGCCTGAACTAGGCTCTGAAAGCGTCCCGCTCGGAGTCCCGGGCGGGCTCGTGCGCAGGCGGACGGGAGCGTGGCCCGTGACGGATCAGGCGGTCGACACCGACGGTGCGGCGGCGGGCGGCGCCGTGCCGGAGCCCGCCGGTGCCGTGCGGGAGCCCGCCGCGGCCGCCTTCGTCGGCCGGCGCCGGGAGCTGAGGGAGCTCAGGGCCGACATCGACCGCGCCGGACTCGACACCCTCTCGGGCCGCAAGGCACCCCGCGCACGCGTCCTGCTGGTGGCGGGCCGCCCCGGCTCGGGCCGCACCTCGCTCGCCGAGGCACTGGTGCGCGAGACCGCCGACGAGTACCCCGACGGAGTGCTCCGCGCCCGCCTCACCGATCCCGACGGCACCCGCGTCCCCGCCGAACGCACCGCCCGTACGCTCCTCGACACCCTCGGCGTCCCCGCACCGCCCGGGGCGCACGAGGACGAGCTGGCCGAGATCCTCAGGGACGCGCTCGCCGAACGCAGGGCGCTGCTCCTCCTCGACGACGCGGCCGACGCCGAGCAGGTCGAACCGCTGCTCCCCGACACGCCCGACTGCCTGGTCGTCGCCGTCTCCAAGGGCCCGCTCACCGGCATCCCCGACGTACGGCCCTGCACCCTCGGCGGCCTCGACAAGGAGGCCGCGGTGAAGCTGCTCGCGCGCGCCGCGGGCCCCGTGCGCATCACCGTGGACCCGCGCTCCGCGGAAGCCCTGGTCGAGCACTGCCAGGGCCACCCCGCGGCCCTCGTCCTGGCCGGCGGCTGGCTCGCGGTGCGGCCCAAGGCCGCCGTCGCCGATCTGGCCAAACGGCTGCACGACCTGCCCGGTGACGAGCCCGTCCTGGCCCGCGTCTTCCGGCACACCTACGCCACGCTGGCCGGCACGCCAGCCCGGATGCTGCGCCTGCTCTCCCTGGCCCCGGCCGCGCACATCGACCCGCACACCGCCTCCGCGCTGGCCGGCTGCTCGGTCCCCGCGGCCCACGACACCCTGGACGACTTCGTTGCCCTCGGCCTCGTACGGCCCGTGGAGTCACCCCTTCCGCAGTACGAGGTGCCGGGCTGCCTCGTGCCCCTGCTGCGGCGGCTCACCGAGACCGAGGACCGCCCCGCCGAGCTCCAGCTCGCCCGCGCCCGCATGCTGGAGCGGACCGTGCGGCTGCTTCAGTCCTGCCGCGCGGTGACCGAACCCGACAGCCCGGCAGCCCGGAAACTGCTGGCCGGGCTGCCGGGCGCCCTGCGCTTCCCCGACCCCGCGGCCGCCGCCGAGTGGCTGCGCATCCGGCAGCCCGCGCTGCTCGCCGCCGCCCGCCTCGCGGTGGCCGACGGGGAGCTGGACACCCTCGCGCGGCGCCTGATGGCGGCCCTGACCCGGGCCCTCGTCGCCCACCGCGGCCAGCAGGCCGCGGCCCCCGAGCTGTACTCCGTCCACCAGCTCGTCCTCGGCGTGGCCGAGCGGCGCAGGCTGCCGCGCGAGGAGGCCGCGGCGCTCCTCAACCTCGCCGACCTCGACGCGCGGACCGGTCGTACGCGGGACGCGCTGGCCCGCTACCGGGCCGCGCTCGCCGCGGGACGGCTGGCCGACGACCCGTACGCCGTCGGGCGCGCGATGGAATCCGTGGCCGGCGCGTACCAGGAGCTGGAGGACTGGTCGCGGGCCTCCGACTGGTACGGCAGGGCGCTCGCCCACCGCCTGGCCCGTGACGAGCGCCTCGACGCGGCCCGCCTCCACGGCCGGCTCGCCACCGTGCACACCTACGCGGGCCGCTACGGCGAGGCGCTGCGCAACTGGAGCTCGGCGGTCACGGGCCACCGCAGGAACGGCGACGTGGCCGGGCACGCGCGGGCGCTGAGCGAGCTGGCGCGCGTGCAGGAGTACGCCGGGCGGCCCGAGGAGTCGCTGCGCACCTGCCAGGAGGCGGTGGAGCTGGCACGGCACGCCGACGACGTACGGCTGCAGGCCGCGCTCCAGCTCCGCCTCGCCGACACCCTGGACCGGCTCGGCGATCCCACGGCCGCCCGGCTGCACAGGAACGCGGCCGAGCGCATGCTGAAAGCGGGGCCGCAGGAGACCGCCGGTCTTGAAACGAACGGTGGAGCAGGGTCCTCCGCCTACGAAATCCGCAGCACATCCTCAGAAGATTGAAGTATTGGAAGGCTAGACAGCGAGAAATCCTTCATTAGACTGGCTCCGCCGCATGCATCTGTGGCGTCTCCCGTTGCGCCCTCCAGCGCACCGGTCTGTACTGCATTGCCCGAGATTTCCCCTGAGCCAAGGACCGTGATCGACGATGAAGGTCGGCATCCCCCGCGAGGTCAAGAACAACGAGTTCCGGGTGGCCATCACCCCGGCCGGCGTGCACGAGCTGGTGCGCCACGGCCACCAGGTCGTCATCGAGCGGAACGCCGGCGTCGGCTCCTCGATCACGGACGCCGAGTACGTCTCGGCCGGTGCGACGATCCTGGACACCGCGGACGAGGTCTGGGCCGCCGCGGACCTGCTCCTGAAGGTCAAGGAGCCCATCGCGGAGGAGTACCACCGCCTCCGCAAGGACCAGACCCTCTTCACCTACCTCCACCTGGCCGCGTCCAAGGAGTGCACGGACGCGCTCCTGGAGTCGGGCACGACCGCCATCGCGTACGAGACCGTCGAGACCGCGGGCCGCGCGCTGCCGCTGCTCGCCCCGATGTCCGAGGTCGCGGGCCGCCTCGCCCCGCAGGTCGGCGCCTACCACCTGATGGCCGCCAACGGCGGCCGCGGCGTCCTGCCGGGCGGTGTCCCCGGTGTGGCCGCGGGCAAGGCCGTCGTCATCGGCGGCGGCGTCTCCGGCTGGAACGCCGCGCAGATCGCCATCGGCATGGGCTTCCACGTGACCCTGCTCGACAAGGACATCAACAAGCTCAAGGAAGCCGACAAGATCTTCGGTACGAAGATCCAGACGGTCGTCTCCAACGCCTTCGAGCTGGAGAAGGCCTGCCTGGAGGCCGACCTCGTCATCGGCGCCGTCCTCATCCCGGGCGCCAAGGCCCCGAAGCTCGTCACCAACGAGCTGGTCTCCCGCATGAAGCCGGGAAGTGTTCTTGTCGACATCGCGATCGACCAGGGCGGCTGCTTCGAGGACTCGCACGCCACCACGCACGCGGAGCCGACCTTCCCGGTCCACGGCTCGGTCTTCTACTGCGTCGCCAACATGCCCGGCGCGGTCCCCAACACCTCCACCTACGCGCTGACCAACGCGACGATGCCGTACATCGTCGAGCTGGCGAACCGCGGCTGGGCCGAGGCCCTGCGCCGCGACCCGGCGCTCGCCCTGGGTCTCAACACCCATGACGGCAAGGTCGTTTACAAGGAGGTCGCCGAGGCCCACGGCTACGAGCACGTGGAGCTGGAGACGCTCCTCGGCTGACCCCCGCGGCCGACTGCGGTCGGCCACCGGCGACTTCGGTGCCGCCGTCAACGAAAGTCGTCAATCTCACGCCCGCGGCCGGACCTTGAGAGGGGTCCGGCCGTATGCGTATCAGTGCGGACACGCTCAACTCGCCTTGAACGTAAGCCTTTGGCCGTTTCGCCCACCCCGGAAACGTGCCACCGGCATGCCGGACGCCCTTGACATCGCCGTGTCCCTTTGCCGACACATCGGGCCCGGTCCGGCGGATTGTGTTGCTGTGGACCGGTGACACGCCATAGAGTCGCCAACCGTCGGCATGGTGCCACGCTGACCTATCGAGAAGTTCCCTGGTCACCAAGGAGGTAAGACGACTTGTGAATGAGTCGACATTTGCTCCCGGGGGTGGTCAACCAGGAACGTCTGAGCGGGGCCAAGGACCCGTGGGACTCGAGGCTGTCGGCTCCGTCGCTGTCCGAACCTTCGAAGCCCGGCAGAGCCCCCAGCCGACACAGCCAGCACCCCAGAGCATGGATGGCCATCACGTGAACGCCATGGCCGGCGACCGGAGTGGCGATAACACCCACACCCACCTCGCCGACTACGAGGAACTGCCCAAGGGGCACTTCTACGACCCCGACGCCGAGTACGAGCCCGATCCGGAGTACGCGGCCACGCTCGCGCCCGACGCGGCCCGCCAGCGCCGCGAGCGCGTCGGCCCCACGGGACGCCCGCTGCCGTACTTCCCGATCCCCGGCCCGCTGACCGACCACGGGCCCGCCAAGATCATCGCGATGTGCAACCAGAAGGGCGGCGTCGGCAAGACGACGTCGACCATCAACCTGGGCGCCGCCCTCGCGGAGTACGGCCGCCGCGTCCTGCTCGTCGACTTCGACCCCCAGGGCGCCCTCTCGGTCGGCCTCGGTGTGAACCCGATGGAGCTCGACCTCACGGTCTACAACCTCCTCATGGAGCGCGGCATGTCCGCGGACGAGGTGCTCCTGAAGACGGCGGTCCCCAACATGGACCTGCTGCCGAGCAACATCGACCTCTCCGCCGCCGAGGTGCAGCTGGTGAGCGAGGTCGCGCGCGAGTCCACGCTCCAGCGGGCGCTCAAGCCGCTGATGCAGGACTACGACTACATCGTCATCGACTGCCAGCCCTCGCTCGGCCTGCTCACGGTGAACGCGCTCACCGCTGCCCACAAGGTGATAGTGCCGCTTGAGTGCGAGTTCTTCGCCCTCCGCGGCGTCGCACTCCTGACGGAGACCATCGAGAAGGTCCAGGAGCGGCTCAACCCCGAGCTGGAGCTGGACGGCATCCTCGCGACCATGTACGACTCCCGCACCGTGCACAGCCGCGAGGTGCTCGCGCGCGTGGTCGAGGCCTTCGACGACCACGTCTACCACACGGTCATCGGGCGCACGGTCCGCTTCCCCGAGACCACGGTCGCCGGCGAGCCGATCACGACGTACGCCTCCAACTCGGTCGGCGCGGCCGCCTATCGCCAGCTCGCCAGGGAGGTGCTCGCCCGGTGTCACGCCGAGTGAGTCTGCCGGGGGCCGACGAGCTGTTCCGCACGACCGGGGGCATGGCCCTGCAGTCGTCGTCGCCGCGACGCCCGGCCAACGGTGAGGCGAGGGTGCCCGCTCCCGCGGGCGAGAGCGACGAGACCGCGGCGGCCGACGAGGCCGCGCAGGGCGAGGGCGGTGACCCCGCCGAACACGCGGCCACCGACGCCGAGTCGGGCGCGGAGTCGCGCAGCAGGGCGGCGTCCGCCGACGCCGACAAGGGCGCGGGGCGCAGGGCCGCGGGCCAGGCGCAGGAAGGCGCCGCCCCGCAGGGCGGCGGCAAGAACGGCTCCACCACCGCCCAGGCGCGGCGCCGGGCGCGGGCGGCCAGCCGGCGGCCCAGCGGGCGCGAGCGGCACGACGAGAAGATCACTGTGTACGTCTCCGCCGAGGAGCTGATGGACCTGGAGCACGCGCGGCTCGTGCTCCGCGGCGAGCACGGGCTCGCGGTGGACCGCGGACGGATCGTGCGGGAGGCCGTCGCGGTCGTCCTCGCGGATCTGGAGTCGCGGGGGGACGCGAGCATCCTCGTACGACGGCTGCGCGGGCGGTAGGGGTAGCGTTTCCGGCCTGATGGCCTTGAACAGTGAATCCGTACCGCCTGCCGCCGGTCGGCGCCGCGCCCTGGGGCGGGGCCCCGGCGCGGCTCTCGCGGAGCCCGAGCCGGAGCCGGTGGCCCCACAGGCGGTGGCCCCAGAGCCGGTGGCACCGGAGGCCCCCGAGTCCGACGGGCCCGGTGACGGGCGGTTCACCGTGCGGCTCGCGAACTTCGAGGGCCCCTTCGACCTGCTGCTCCAGCTCATCGCCAAGCACAAGATGGACGTCACCGAGGTCGCGCTCTCCAAGGTGACCGACGAGTTCATGGCGCACATCCGGGCGATGGGGCCCGAGTGGGACCTGGACCAGACCACCGAGTTCCTCGTCGTCGCCGCCACGCTGCTCGACCTCAAGGCGGCCCGCCTGCTGCCCGCCGCCGAGGTCGAGGACGAGGCCGACCTCGCGCTGCTCGAAGCGCGGGACCTGCTGTTCGCGCGGCTGCTGCAGTACCGCGCGTACAAGCAGGTCGCGGACATCTTCGCGGGGCGGCTCGAAGCGGAGGCGCGGCGCTACCCCCGCACCGTCGGCCTGGAGCCGCACCACGCCGAGCTGCTGCCCGAGGTCGTCATCAGCATCGGCGCCGAGGGGTTCGCCGGGCTCGCCGTGAAGGCCATGCAGCCGCGTGCGAAGCCCCAGGTGTACGTGGAGCACATCCACGCCCCGCTGGTGTCCGTGCGGGAGCAGGCCGGGCTCGTCGTCGCCCTGCTGCGGGAGCGCGGCGAGGCGGAGTTCTCGGAGCTGGTGGCGGACGCGGGGGACACCCTGACCGTCGTGGCCCGCTTCCTCGCCCTGCTGGAGCTGTACCGCGAGAAGGCCGTCGCCCTGGACCAGGACGACCCGCTGGGGGCGCTGCTGGTGCGGTGGACCGGCGGGGACGGCGCCGACGGGCCGACCGTGACCGACGAGTTCGACCGGGCACCCGAGCCGATGGAGGAGAAGGCGTGAGCGAGTACCCCGCGGGGGCGGCCACCGTCGCGGACCTGGAGCTGCGGCCCGCTCTTGAGGCCGTCCTGATGGTCGTCGACGAGCCGGCCACCGAGGAGCACCTCGCGAAGATCCTCCAGCGGCCCAGGCGCGCGGTCGCCGACGCGCTGCGCGCGCTCGCCGACGAGTACACCGTGCAGAGGCGCGGCTTCGAGCTGCGCCTCGTGGCGGGCGGCTGGCGGTTCTACACGCGGCCCGAGTACGCCGCCGCCGTGGAGGGCTTCGTGCTCGACGGGCAGCAGGCGCGGCTCACCCAGGCGGCCCTGGAGACCCTCGCCGTCGTCGCGTACCGGCAGCCGGTGAGCCGTTCGCGGGTCTCCGCGGTGCGCGGGGTGAACTGTGACGGCGTGATGCGCACGCTCCTCCAGAGGGGTCTGGTGGAGGAGGCGGGCGCGGAACCCGAAACAGGTGCGATCCTGTACAGGACGACGAACTACTTCCTGGAGCGGATGGGCCTGCGCGGCCTGGACGAGCTGCCGGAGCTCGCGCCCTTCCTCCCCGAGGCGGACGCGATCGAGGCCGAGACGCGGGAAGGGGTTCCGTCGTTCGACCCGGACGCACCCGATGCGCCGGGTGACGAGGACGCAGCCGACTAAGACGGAACTTTTGATGCGAAGCAGCAGCGGCAGGAACAGCAGCGGAAACAACGGCGGGAGCCGTGGTGGCAACAGCGGCGGCCGCGGCAGCAGCGGTGGCCGCGGCGGCAGCGGTGGCCGCGGCAACTACCGGGGTGCCGGTAACGGCCGCGACGACCGGCGGGACGACCGGCGGGACGACAAGCCGAAGAGGCCCAGCAAGCCGCGCCCCGAGGAGCGCCGCTACGACGTGGGCGCCGGCGGCACCCAGAGCGGCCCGAAGTCCGGTCGCGGCGCCTCCGCGCGCGGCGGCGCCAAGGGCGGCCCCAAGCAGGGGCAGCAGCGCGGCGCCCGGTCGGCCCCCTCCCGCTCCCGTGAGTACGAGACCCGGGCGGAGGAGCGCAACCGCGAGCGGTACGCGGGCAAGCCGAAGGTGAACCTTCCCAAGACCTTCCCCGGCGCCGAGCAGGAGGGCGAGCGGCTCCAGAAGATCCTGGCCCGCGCGGGCTACGGCTCGCGCCGCGCCTGCGAGGAGCTGGTCGACGAGGCCCGCGTCGAGGTCAACGGCGAGATCGTGCTTGAGCAGGGGCTGCGCGTCGACCCCGAGAAGGACGAGATCAAGGTGGACGGCCTCACGGTCGCCACGCAGTCGTACCAGTTCTTCTCGCTCAACAAGCCCGCCGGTGTCGTCTCCACCATGGAGGACACCGAGGGCCGCCAGTGCCTGGGCGACTACGTGACCAACCGCGAGACGCGGCTGTTCCACGTGGGGCGGCTCGACACCGAGACCGAGGGCGTCATCCTGCTCACCAACCACGGTGAGCTGGCCCACCGCCTGACCCACCCGAAGTACGGCGTGAAGAAGGTCTACCTCGCGCACATCGTGGGCCCGATCCCGCGCGACCTGGGCAAGCAGCTCAAGGACGGCATCCAGCTGGAGGACGGCTACGCCCGCGCGGACCACTTCCGCGTCGTGGAGCAGACCGGCAAGAACTACCTCGTCGAGGTCACCCTGCACGAGGGCCGCAAGCACATCGTGCGCCGCATGCTGGCCGAGGCGGGCTTCCCCGTCGACAAGCTGGTGCGGGTGGCCTTCGGGCCGATCACCCTGGGCGACCAGAAGTCCGGCTGGCTGCGGCGGCTCTCCAACACGGAGGTCGGCATGCTCATGAAGGAAGTCGACCTGTAGGAATCCCTTGCGTGCACCACCCCCCTCTCTTTATAGTCAACGGGACCATAAAGAGAGGGGGGTGGTCGCGCATGCGGGAACCACAGGAGTACGACAAGTACGCCCACGAACCGTTCGCCGTCACCGTGGACCTGGCGGTGTTCACCATCCGCGAAGGCGCACTGCACGTGCTGCTCGTGGAGCGGGGCCAGGAGCCGTACGCGGGTCAGTGGGCGCTGCCCGGCGGATTCGTGCTGCCGGACGAGTCCGCGGAGGGCGCCGCGCAGCGCGAGCTGGCCGAGGAGACGGGGCTCGCGGACGTCAGCGGGCTCCACCTGGAGCAGGTGCGCACCTACAGCGACCCCGGCCGCGACCCGCGGATGCGGGTCGTCTCCGTCGCGTTCGCGGCGCTCGTGCCCGACCTGCCGGAGGCGCGCGCGGGCGGCGACGCGGCCGGCGCGGCCTGGCTGCCGTACGGCCCCGCGGCGTACCGGCCGCTCGCCTTCGACCACGACCGCATCCTCTCCGACGCCTACGACCGGGTCGGCGCCAAGCTGGAGTACACCGGGCTCGCCACCGCCTTCTGCCCGCCCGAGTTCACGCTCGGCGAGCTGCGCCAGGTCTACGAGGCCGTGTGGGGCGCGGAGCTGGACCCCGCCAACTTCCGGCGCAAGGTCGTCGGCACCGCCGGGCTCGTCGAGGCGATCCCCGGCGCGGCCCGCCTCACCGGCGGCCGGGGCAAGCCCGCCGCCCTCTTCCGGGCGGGCACGGCCACCGCCCTGCACCCGCCCCTGCTCCGGCCCACCCCGGAAGGACCGTCCTCATGAAGCGCCCGGCCACCGGCTCCCTCATGGGGCTCGCCATCGGGGACGCGCTCGGCTTCCCGACCGAGTTCGACGACGTTCCCTCGATTCTCGCCGCATGCGGCCCGTGGCGTGCGATGGAACTGCCCCGGCCCGCGATCGTGACCGACGACACCCAGATGACGCTCGCCCTGGCCAGGGGCCTGCGGACCGCCATGGACGAGGGACCGCTCGGGCCGAAGGGGCTGACGCGGCCCCTGAGCGAGGAGTTCGTGGACTGGTACCGCTCGCCGGAGAACAACCGCGCGCCCGGCAACACCTGCCTGACGGCCTGCTCCCTCCTCCAGGGCGGCAGGCCGTGGGAGCAGGCGAGCCAGCCGCACTCCAAGGGCTGCGGCGCCAACATGCGGGTCGCGCCCCTCGGCCTCGTCCCCGGCCTGAGCGACGAGCAGCGCGCGGGCGCCGCCCAGCTCCAGTCCGCGCTCACCCACGGCCACCCGACCGCGCTCGCCGCCTCCGACCTCACCGCGCACGCCGTACGCCTGCTCGCCGCGGGCGCCGAACCGACCGGCCTGGTCGGCCTCCTGCGCTCCTACGCGTACGACAACCGCGAGACCTACCACGAGCGCTGGCTCGGCGAGCTGTGGCGGCGGGGCGAGGCACCGACGCCGAAGGAGTTCATCGCCCACGGCTGGGACGAGTGCCTGGCGGTCCTCGAACGCCTGGAGGCCGCGCTGAAGCGGGCCAATCCGGAGACCGACCCCTGCCTGGCCACGGGCCAGGGCTGGATCGCCGAAGAGGCGCTGGCCACCGCCCTGCTCTGCTTCCTGCAGTTCGTCGACGAGCCGGTCACCGCGCTGCGCCGCGCGGCCTGCACCTCGGGCGACTCCGACTCCCTCGCCTGCCTCGCGGGAGCCTTCGCGGGCGCCCACACCGGCGCGGACGCCTGGCCCGCCGAGTGGACGGACCGGATCGAGTACCGGGAGGAACTGGTGGCGTTCGGGGCGCTCTGGGACGCCTGAGCGGTGACCCTCAGCGCAGCGCCGACGCCCGGCGGGCGCGGACGAGGAAGTCCTCGACGCGGCGCCGGTCGGGCCCGGCGGGCAGCGGGCTGCGGGCCACCGCCTCCTCGGCCTCGGCCGCGAGGCGGTCCATCCAGGACTCGACCTCCGGCCAGCTGCGCTCGCCGCGCCTGACCGCGAGCAGTGGTTCGCGGGCGTCGCCCACGCCGGTCACCAGCTCGCCGGAGCGCAGCAGGTCGCGGCAGGACGTCAGCAGCCGCAGCAGGTGCATCGCGTGCTTCCAGCGCGGGGCGCCCTGGGTGCGGACGTCCGCCTCCAGCTTCCTGCGCTGCCCGAGCGCGTAGCGGACGAAGGTCTCGTGGGCCCGGCGGGAGAGGAACGCCCCGCGCAGCGAGAGCAGCTCGCGGCCGGTCTCCGTGACGTGCTCGACCAGCGGGGAGTGGAGACACTCCAGGACGTTCGGGTTGGCCCGCAGCGCCAGCTCGCAGAAGCGTTCGAGCTCCCAGCTGAACTGCTCCTCCGCGGGGCCGTCCAGGTGCGTCGGCGGCTTCTCGAAGCGCCAGAACAGCGGGGTCGGCGCCTGGAAGACGCCCCGCCGGTCGGTGTCACTGCCCTCCGTGGCCAGACCGAAGGCGCGCGAGCCCATCACACAGGCGTAGACGGTGTGGTCGCGTACGAGGGCCAGGTCCTGGGGGCGCATACGGTGAGCGTACGGGTCCGCGGAACGCGTCTCGGCAGGCGGGCGCCGCGCCCCCGTGCGCACGGCGCTGACTACCCTTGACGGTATGGCACGCGGGGACACGCGAGACATGCAAGACATGTGAGAGAAGGAGCGGTGACGTGGCGGTACGAGCGGTCCGGGGCGCCGTCCAGCTGGACGAGGACGAGGCCGGGCACATGGGGGAGCGGGTCGGCGCGCTGCTCACCGCCGTGCTCGAACGCAACGGACTGACCGCCGAGGACCTGATCAGCGTCTGGTTCACGGCCACGCCCGACCTGCACAGCGACTTCCCCGCCGCCGCGGCCCGCGCCATCGGCCTCGTCGACGTCCCCCTGATCTGCGCGCGGGAGCTGGAGGTCGACGGCGCCATGCCCCGTGTCGTCAGGCTCCTCGCCCACATAGAGACCGACCGCCCCCGCTCAGAGATCGCGCACGTCTACCTCGGCGCCGCGGCCGCACTCCGCAAGGACATCGCCCAGTGAGAACCGCCCTCGTCATCGGCACCGGCCTGATCGGCACCTCCGCCGCCCTGGCCCTCGCCTCCCGCGGCGTCACCGTCCACCTCGACGACCACGACCCGGCGCAGGCCCGCACCGCCGCCGCGCTCGGCGCGGGCACCGACGAGGCCCCCGATGGCCCCGTCGACCTCTGCGTCGTCTCCGTGCCGCCCGCCCACGTCGCCGCCACCCTGGCCGGCGTCATGCGGCGCGGTGCCGCGCGCGCCTACCTCGACGTCGCCAGCGTCAAGGGCGGCCCCCGGCGCGACCTGGAGGCGCTCGGCCTCGACCTCACCGCGTACATCGGCACGCACCCCATGTCGGGGCGGGAGCGCAGCGGCCCCCTCGCCGCCACCGCCGACCTCTTCGAGGGGCGGCCGTGGGTGCTCACCCCGACCCGCGACACCGACACCGAGGCGCTCAACCTCGCCCTCGAACTCGTCGCGCTCTGCCGTGCCGTGCCCGTCGTCATGGACGCCGACGCCCACGACCGCGCGGTCGCCCTCGTCTCGCACATGCCGCACCTGGTCTCCAGCATGGTCGCCGCCCGCCTGGAGAACGCCGACGAGTCGGCCGTACGCCTCTGCGGCCAGGGCATCCGCGACGTCACCCGCATCGCCGCCTCCGACCCCCGGATGTGGATCGACATCCTCTCCGCCAACCCCGGGCCCGTCGCCGACCTCCTCGCCGACGTCGCCGCCGACCTGGACGAGACCGTCACGGCCCTGCGGGCCCTGCAGTCCGCCGACGAGGCGAAGCGGACCGAGGGCGCTACGGGCGTCGAGACCATGCTGCGGCGCGGCAACGCGGGCCAGACCCGGGTCCCGGGCAAGCACGGCTCGGCCCCGGCCGCCTACGAGGTCGTCGCGGTTCTGATCAACGACCAGCCGGGACAGCTCGCCCGGATCTTCGCCGACGCGGACCGGGCGGGGGTCAACATCGAGGACGTGCGCATCGAGCACGCGACCGGCCGGCAGGCGGGCCTCGTGCAGCTCATGGTGGAGCCGAAGGCCGCCCCCGTGCTCAGTGCCGCGCTGCGCGAGCGCGGCTGGTCGATCCGGCAGTAGACGGCGGGCGGCAGGGGCTGTCGGGACCGGGCGCGCGAGCCAGTAACCTTGTGCGGGGCGTGCCCGCGCCCCGCCTCCCCGCCCCGAGTACCGCGAAAGGTGCCCGCAGCCCCGTGGAAACCGCAGAAAACGCCGCCCCGGCAGCCGTGATCGTCGCCATCGACGGCCCCTCAGGCACGGGCAAGTCGAGCACCTCCAAGGCCGTCGCCGCCCAGCTCGGGCTCAGCTACCTGGACACCGGCGCCCAGTACCGGGCGATCACCTGGTGGATGGTGAACAACGGCATCGACCTCACCGACCCCGCTGCGATCGCCGACGTCGCGGGCAAGCCCGGCATCGTCTCCGGCACCGACCCGCTGGCCCCGACCATCACGGTCGACGGCACCGACGTCTCGGGCCCCATCCGCACCACCGAGGTCACCTCCCGGGTCAGCGCGGTCAGCGCCGTCCCCGAGGTCCGCACCCGCATCACCGAGCTGCAGCGCTGGATCGCGGAGTCGGCCGAGAAGGGCATCGTCGTGGAGGGCCGTGACATCGGCACCACCGTGCTGCCCGACGCCGACCTGAAGATCTTCCTCACCGCCTCGCCCGAGGCGCGCGCCGCCCGCCGCTCCGGCGAGCTGAAGGGCGCGGACGTCAAGGCCACCCAGGAAGCCCTGATCAAGCGGGACGCGGCCGACTCCAGCCGCAAGACGTCCCCGCTGGCCAAGGCCGACGACGCGGTCGAGGTCGACACCACCGAGCTCACGCTCCAGCAGGTCATCGAGTGCGTGGTCACCCTCGTCGAGGAGAAGCGGGCCGAGAAGTGAGCGAGGCGGGCGCCTCCGAGCGGGGGGCCGAGGTCGGCCGCCGGATCGGCGTCGGCCTCATGTACGGCCTGTTCAGGCCGCGGGTGCTCGGCTCCTGGCGGGTGCCGGTGAGCGGCCCCGTGATCCTGGCCGTCAACCACGCGCACAACGTCGACGGCCCGATGGTCATGGGCGTCGCGCCCCGGCCCACGCACTTCCTCATCAAGAAGGAGGCGTTCGTCGGACCGCTCGGGCCCTTCCTCGACGCCATCGGACAGGTGAAGGTGGACCGCTCGGGCGCCGACCGCACGGCGATCACCCGCGCCCTCGGCGTCCTCGGCCAGGGCGGCGTCCTCGGCATCTTCCCCGAGGGCACCCGGGGCGAGGGCGACTTCGCCTCGCTGCGCGCCGGGCTCGCGTACTTCGCGGTGCGCTCCGGGGCCCCGATCGTCCCGGTCGCGGTTCTGGGAAGCACCGAGCGGAACGGACGGTTGATAAAGCAGCTGCCCCCGCTGCGCAGCCGGGTCGACGTCGTCTTCGGAGACCCCTTCGAGGCGGGCGACGGCCAGGGCCGCCGGACGCGCAAGGCGCTGGACGAGGCGACCGTGCGCATCCAGGAGCGGCTCTCCCGCCACCTGGAAAACGCCAGGCGCCTGACCGGGCACTGAGCGAGACTTATCAAGTAGTGCGCCGACCCGACACGCGGACCCGCGCACCGATCACCACGATGAACGACGAGGTACGGACTTCATGAGCGACCAGATCCAGCCCGAGGGCGACGGCTTCGCCGAGCACGACCACGGGGCGCTCGGCGACGCCGAGTACGCGCAGTTCATGGAGCTCGCCGCCGAGGAGGGCTTCGACGTCGAGGACGTCGAGGGCGCCATCGAGGAGGCGGGCCACGGCCCGCTGCCCGTGCTCGCCGTCATCGGCCGCCCCAATGTCGGCAAGTCGACCCTGGTGAACCGCATCATCGGCCGCCGCGAGGCCGTCGTGGAGGACCGCCCCGGCGTCACCCGCGACCGCGTCACCTACGAGGCCGAGTGGGCGGGCCGCCGCTTCAAGCTCGTCGACACCGGCGGCTGGGAGCAGGACGTGCTCGGCATCGACGCGTCCGTCGCCGTCCAGGCGGAGTACGCGATCGAGGCCGCGGACGCCGTGGTCTTCGTCGTCGACGCCACGGTCGGCGCCACCGACACCGACGAGGCGGTCGTCCGCCTCCTGCGCAAGGCCGGCAAGCCCGTCGTGCTCTGCGCCAACAAGGTCGACGGCCCCTCCGGCGAGGCCGACGCCACCGCCCTGTGGTCCCTCGGCCTCGGCGAGCCCCACCCCATCTCCGCGCTGCACGGCCGCGGTACCGGCGACATGCTGGACGCCGTCCTCGATGCGCTGCCCGAGGCGCCCGAGCAGACCTTCGGCACGGCCATCGGCGGCCCCCGCCGCATCGCGCTCATCGGCCGCCCGAACGTCGGCAAGTCCTCGCTGCTCAACAAGGTGGCGAACGAAGAGCGCGTGGTCGTCAACGAGCTGGCGGGCACCACCCGCGACCCGGTCGACGAGCTCATCGAGCTGGGCGGCGTCACCTGGAAGTTCGTCGACACGGCGGGCATCCGCAAGCGCGTCCACCTCCAGCAGGGCGCCGACTACTACGCCTCGCTGCGCACCGCCGCGGCCGTCGAGAAGGCGGAGGTCGCGGTGATCCTCATCGACGCCTCCGAGTCCATCTCCGTGCAGGACCAGCGCATCGTGACGATGGCCGTCGAGGCGGGCCGCGCGATCGTGGTGGCGTACAACAAGTGGGACACCCTCGACGAGGAGCGCCGCTACTACCTGGAGCGGGAGATCGAGACCGAGCTGGCCCAGGTCGCCTGGGCGCCCCGCGTCAACGTCTCCGCGGCCACCGGACGCCACATGGAGAAGCTCGTCCCCGCGATCGAGACGGCCCTCGCGGGCTGGGAGACGCGCGTGCCGACCGGCCGGCTGAACGCCTTCCTCGGTGAGATCGTCGCCTCCCACCCGCACCCGGTCCGCGGCGGCAAGCAGCCGCGCATCCTCTTCGGCACGCAGGCGGGCACGAAGCCGCCGCGCTTCGTCTTCTTCGCCTCGGGCTTCATCGAGGCCGGCTACCGCCGCTTCCTGGAGCGCCGGCTGCGCGAGGAGTTCGGCTTCGAGGGCACGCCGATCCACGTCTCGGTGCGGGTGCGCGAGAAGCGCGGCCGCAAGAAGTAGGACGTGACCCGTCCTCCGGCGCGTACGCGAGATGCCCGGCCCCGTTCCTCGGGGCCGGGCATCCCGCTTGCTCAGCGGTCGCGGCGCGGGGCCGCGGGCAGGGCCGCGGGGATCGGGTGGAGGCCCGTCGCGTAGTGGTCCTGCCGGCCGTAGCGGCCGATGTGGAAGTGCCCGTAGGTGTGCGGGCGCGTGTCCTGCCGTCCGTCGCGCTGTCCGCCGTACGGCCCGGTGCCGAAGGCGGTGAAGCCGAGCTCCTCCTCGCCGCTCCGGTCGCCGGGCAGTGCCCGGAAGGCCCTGCGGTACTCCGAGTAGAGCGTGTCGTAGATCGGTGTGGCGGAGTACGCGCCCGTCGTGTCCGGCGCGGTGCGCATGGACGGGATCGGGGTCTGGTACGCCGGCCTGTAGCGGGAGGGGTCGTATGTGTGCACGTCTGTGCCAACGAAACGAGCGCCCGACGGATGCGGGGGCCGCGCCCGCGGCCCCGCGGCCATTCGGGTGATCAGGTCCCGGCGAGCGGCATGGCCCCGGCGGCGAGCAGGCCGCGGGCGGCCGCACCGTCCAGGGCGTCCCTGAGCAGGTCCTCGCGCGGCTGGCGGCCGATGGAGCCCGCGGGCCCCGCGAAGAGCAGCACGGTCCGGGTCTTGTTGACCGCTGTCCGCCACTCGTCGGTGACCTGGAGCGGCTGGTGCGCCTGCCACCAGGCGACGGGGGCGCTGCCGTGGGGGCCGGGCTGGAAGACGGCGTGCAGCTGCCCCATGGCGAGCAGGACGGACCAGCCGTGCAGGACGGGCGGCACGGTGTCGAGCGAGGCCACCGGCAGGAAGCCCTGCTCGATCAGGAGCGGAAGGAAGTCGTCGCCACCGCCGGGCGCGGCGCCGGGGCGGGCGATGGGGCCGGTGGGCTCGACGACGAGCGCGGGGTGCAGCTCCCCCTCGATCAGGACCAGGCCGCTGGTCACACCGAGCACGGCCTGGCTCGGCGTGGCCTCGGTGGGCACCGTGCCGTCCTCGCGGGTGATCGAGCGCACGGCGCCCTGGAGCTGCTCCTCGGAGACCGTCACGATCTGGGAGGGCAGGCAGGAGGCGTGCGCGAAGGCGAGGACGGCGGTCTCCTCGCCGACGAACAGGACCGTGCTGGTGCGTTCCTGCCCGGAGTCGCCCGGGGTGCGGCACGAGGTGCAGTCGTAACTGCCCGGAGTGTTCTCTCCGGCGAGCAGCCGGTCGGCTTCTTCGTCGCCGATCTCGGCGCGAACGTCGTCGCTGACGTCGAGCATGCGCGGCACGGGTGACTCCTCGGGATTGTCACGTGGGGTGATGGGTGCGGGTGTGATGAGCCGGGCGGCGCCCGGCTCATAGGAAGACAACGGCGGATCAGTGGCGCAAGTCACGCAAGACGGCGAACGGAATCGAACCGTCCGCAGCACAGGGTGAGATGCGTGCCGGAATGTGTCACTCCGCGCCAACAGGCGTGCACCGCAGGGGAGTTGAATGGGTGAGGTGAGTCACAGATCATTGGATCAACGGGCGTATAAATCCCGATATCGGGCAATGAAGTGGGTGGCCGGAATTCGCTGCTACCACGAGTAACGTCGAACTGGCCTGTGGGGACGGAGATCCGGTTGCTGCCGGGGCGAGCGGGCTCCTAGATTCCACCGCCGTGTGCAGCGAGCACCGCTCGGGTACGTCCGCCGACCGCCCCGGCTCGACGGGGCCCGGTCGCCCCGGTTCGACGGGGCGCCGGCACGGCGGGCGGGACCGGACGGGCCCCGGGCGCCGGATGCGCGAGGGGGCCGTACGGCCAGGGGGAGCCCGGGTCGTCCGAGAGGGATACACATGTCCGCACCTCCCAGGCGCATACGCAGGACGGCAGTGATCGGAGGGGCCGCGCTCATCGCCCCGCTGGGACTGCTCGCCGCGACCGGCCAGGCCGACGCGGCGGACGGCGGAGTGTGGGATCGCATCGCACGGTGCGAGAGCGGCGGAAACTGGCACATCAACACGGGCAACGGCTACTACGGAGGACTCCAGTTCTCCGCGGGGACGTGGCGCGCGTACGGCGGAGGGGCCTACGCGGCCACCGCCGACAAGGCATCGAAGGCGCAGCAGATCGCTGTCGCCGCCAAGGTCCAGCGGGCCCAGGGCTGGGGCGCGTGGCCCACCTGCGCCGCCCGCGCGGGTGCGTACGGGCAGGCGCCGTCCGCGGCGGCGCCCGTGCCGAAGGCCGCGAAGCCGGCGCCGAAGGCGCTCAAGGCACCCCGGGCCGCGGCCTCCGCGCCGCGCTCCGGACACGCCGACCGCGGGGCGCGGCGCGCCGCGGGCGACTACACCGTCCGCAGCGGTGACACGCTCAGCGCCATCGCGGCCGGGCATGGAACGAGCTGGCAGCGGCTGTACGCCGTCAACCGCGCCGTCATCGGCGGGAACCCGGACGCCATCGTGCCGGGGCAGCGGCTCCGGGTCTGAGCCGGCCGCCGTTCGGGTGGGGTCGCGGGGCCCGCGGCGCGGGACGCCGGGGCAGTGGCGTTCATATGCCTAATGTGACCCGATGCATCCGACGCAATCGACGCAGTTGACGCATTCGACGCAGTTGGCGCATCCGACGTCCGTGCGGCGTCCGCCCCGGCGTCCCCGGCCGCTGGCCGTGGCCGTGGGCGCGGTCCTGGCCGTGGTGGCACTGCCGCCCGCCGCCGCGTCCGCGGCCACCGCGTCAGGGGCTCCGCCGACCCGGCCCACGGGGTACGCGAACAGCGCGTGCTCCTCCGACAAGGGGGCCTGGAGCTGTCTGGCCCAGTGCGAGAGCAACGGGCGGTGGAACGCGAACACCGGCAACGGCTACTACGGCGGTCTCCAGTTCTGGCAGCCCACCTGGGAGGCGTACGGCGGCCTGAAGTACGCGCCGCGCGCCGACCTCGCGACCCGGTCGGAGCAGATCAAGGTCGCGGAGAAGCTGCGGCTCAGCCAGGGGTGGAAGGCCTGGCCCTCCTGCTCCAGGAAGCTGCGGATCGAGCGGTTCGACCGGCCGCAGCGGCCGGAGCGGCCCGAGCGGCCGGCGCGGACCAGCCGGGGGGAGCGGCGTCAGCACGTCGTCGCCGGCGGGGAGACCCTCAGCTCCATCGCCCGGCGGTACAAGGTCGAAGGGGGCTGGAAGTCCCTCTACGCGGCCAACCGGGCGGCGGTCGGGAGCCGGCCGGACCTGGTCTCCGTCGGGGCGAGGCTCGTCATCCCGAAGGGCTGAGCCCCGCGGCCTCGCCGCTGAACACCACCGTTCCCCGGCGCAGTTCGTGCACCACCACCGCCGTCCGCCCCGCGCTCTCGCGCAGGGCGGGCGGCAGGCGCTGTTCGGCCAGGACCACGCAGGCGGGCACGCCGGCCGGCAGGCCGGCGAGCAGGGCGTAGGTGCGGGCAGCGACCGGAGGGGACATGCCCTGGGCCGGCTCGTCGATCAGGACCACGGAGGTGCTGTGCCGCGGGTGCGTGCGGGGTGCGCGCAGGGCCCGGGACACGGCCAGCATGCGTTGTTCGCCGCCGGAGAGGGTGCCCGCCGGGCGGGGCAGCAGGGGGCGTAGTTCGGGGTAGGCGTCCAGCGCCCGCTCCGTGTCCGCCTCGGTGCCCGACAGCTCCAGGTTCTCCGCGACCGTGAGCGCGGGGAACACCGCGCGGCGGTCCGGTACGAAGGCCACTCCGCGGGCCGCGCGCGCGTGGGCCGGCCGGCGGGTGATGTCCTCGCCGTCCCTGAGCACCGCGCCGGCGGTGAGCGGCAGCGTGCCGGCCAGGGCGCGCAGGGCCGTGGTGCGGCCCGAGCCGTTGGTGCCGAGGAGGACGGTCACGGCGCCCGCGGGGGCGGCCAGGGTGACTCCGTGGAGGGCCTCCAGGGGGCCGTAGCGCACGCGGGCCCCGCGCAGTTCGATGCCTCTCACCGTGCTGTCCCGTCGTGGGGCCGCCGTGGCTCCCGGGCGTTCAGGAGCGTGCCGGCGGGGCCCGATGCCACGACGCGGCCCGCCCGCATCACGTGCACCGTGTCGGCGAGGCCCGCCAGCCAGGCCAGGTCGTGCTCCACGACCAGCACGGCCATGCCGTCGGCCGCGAGCGTGCGCAGGAGGGTGGCCAGGGCGGCGACTTCCGCGGTGTCGAGGCCCGCCGCCGGTTCGTCGAGGAGGAGGGTGTGGGGGGTGCTCGCCAGGGCCCTGGCCAGTTCGGTGCGGCGGAGGACGCCGGTGGGGAGGTCTGCCGCGGGGCTCGTGCGGTGCCTGGTCAGGTCCAGGAGGCGCAGGGCCTGGTGCGTGGTCCCGTGGGTGCCGCGCGGGGAGTGGTCCGCGGCCACCTGGATGTTCTCCGTGATCGTCAGGGAGGAGAAGACCGCGGGCTGCTGGAACGTGCGGGCCGTGCCCGCCCGGGTGCGGGCGTGGGCCGGGAGCCCCGTGATGTCCCTGCCGTGCAGGGTGACGCGGCCCTCGTCGGGGCGGAGGGTGCCGGCGAGGCAGTGGAAGAGGGTGCTCTTGCCCGCGCCGTTCTCGCCCGTCAGCGCGGTGATCCGGCCCGGGGGGACCGTCAGCGTCACGTCGTCCAGGGCCGTGTGGTCGCCGTAGGCGAGCGTGATGTGGTGGGCCGTCAGGGCTCCGTCGCCCCCGGTGCGGGCGCCGTCTCCCCGTCGTGGGGGCGGGACCGCGGGGATGTCCGCGTGCTCGCCGTCCCGGTGCGGGCGCGCCGCTGCTTCGGCTCCGCCAGATGGCTTTCTGCGCTGTGCTCCGGGACGCCCCCGCGTCCCCTCCGGTCGGAGCTGCGGCCGTCGGCCGGCGGGGGGTGTCCGCCTCGCGGGGCGCAGTGCCTCGTGTGCCGCCTCGCCCCTGGGCGTCAGTCGGGGGCCGCCGTCGCGGTGGAGGCGGTCGGCGGCCTTGCGCAGGGCCTCGAACGGGCCGCCGGGGAAGCGGCCGATCAGGACCGCGAGGACGCCGATCACCGCGGCGGCCATGCCGCCCCTCGTGCCCGCGTCGAGGCCGACCAGGAGGGCCGCCGCGGCCAGGGCGCCGAGGAGGCTGTCCGAGCCGAGGACCAGCACCGCGGCGAACCAGAGGAGGCCGCGTACGGGATCGAAGGCGGCGGGGTCGAAGGCCTGCCGGCCCATCGCGAGCATCCCGCCGCCCAGCGCCGCCAGCGCCGCCCCGGTGACGAAAGCCGTCAGCTTGAGGGTGCCCACGGCCGCGCCCGCCGCCGCCGCTCCCGCCTCGTGGTCCCGCAGCGCCGCGAGCGCGCGGCCGGTCCTGCCCCGGCGCAGGGCGGTGACCAGCAGGAGTGCTCCCGCGAGGAGGGCAAGCTCCAGCGTGTAGTACGCCCTGTCGCTCACGAAGCCGGCGGGGCGGTCCAGGGTCAGGCCCGCCGTCGCGTAGGGCTGGGCGAAGACGAAGCGGCTGACGCCCACGCCGAAGGCGAAGGTCACCAGGGCCAGGGCGAGGCCGTGGCGGCTGATCGCCGGTCTGCCCGTGAGGAGGCCGAGGGGGGCCACCAGGAGGACCGCGACGGCCAGGGCGGGCAGGTGCGGGAGTTCGGGGAGGCCGGGGAAGCGGCCGGCGGTGAGGAGGGCGGTGAACAGGGCGCCCAGGCCCGCGTACGCCGCCTGGCCCAGGGAGATCTGGCCGCCTCTGCCCGTGACGACCACCAGGGAGAGGAGGATCACCGCCAGCGCGGGGACCTGCACCGATGTCGTGAGGTCCCGGCCCGCGAAGCCCAGGGGGATCAGGAAGAGGAGCGCTGCCACGGTCCACGCGCCCGGCGGGGCCGGGACGCGGGCCGACGCCGTGCGGGGCAGCGCGTCCTTCGAGCCGATGCCCGGCAGGACCAGTGCCGCCGCCAGGAGCGCGATCACGAAGAGGTTCGCCCCGGCCGTCTGGATCAGCTGCTCCCGCGGGCCCGAGGGGTGCAGACGGGTCAGCTGGCTCTGTGCGACCCCCAGGACCAGGGCGACCGCCACCGCTGTGGGCAGGCTGCGCATGCGCGCCGCCACGGCCACCGCCATCACCTCCATCACCAGCAGCGGCATGCCGTACGGGTCCAGCCGTACGGAGGGGGCGAGGAGCACGCCGGTCAGGCCCGCCGTGAAGGAGCCGAAGGCCCAGCCCGCCGCGGCCACCCTGCCCGCGTCGATGCCGAAGAGCACGGCCAGGGACCGGTCGTCGACCACCGCTCTCAGCTCGCGGCCGAAGCGGGTCCAGCGGGTCACCGCCCCCACCGCAGCCGCCAGTGCCACCGCCGCCCCCAACGGGGCCCAGGGGTCGGCGGAGAGCAGGGTGGGGGCGTCGTCGCGGGCGCCGGGGCCCCAGACGAGGGCCGCGCCGCCGGCCAGGAGCACGAAGACGCCGATCGAGGCCACCAGGGTCTGCGCCGGGTCGCCGCCCAGGACGGCCAAGGGGCGGAAGACCGCACGGTCGAGGAGCAGGCCGATGCCGGGGGCCACCAGGAGCAGCGTGACGGCGGCCGCCGGTGCGAGGGGCCAGTGCCAGTCGACCGTCAGCTGGCGCAGGACGTAGGCGCAGACCATGGCTGTCGCGCCGTGCGCGAAGTTGAGGACGCCGGTCGCGCGGTACGTGACGATCAGGCCGATGCCGGTGAGCGCCGCCGCGCCGCCGACCGAGAGCCCGGCCAGCGTGAGGTCGTAGCTCAGGGATGACACCGCGTCAGCCCTCCGGGCCGGGGGGAGCGGGCGGCGGTTCGCAGATCGGGCAGGGGGCGGTCACCGCCGCGGGGTCCGGTTCGGTCGCCTCCGGTCTGGCCGCCACCACAGGGCAGTCGGCCCGGTGGCGCAGCGTGCCGCCGGGGACCATCAGGAGGTCGTCGCTCTCGGCCGTGGGCGGCTGGTCCTCGCTGGGGGGCTGTTCCGTCGTCACCAGGAGGGTGTACAGCTCCTCCACCCGCGATGCCGCCAGCGCGCTTCTGCCGTGGGTGTACAGGACCGCTCCCGCGATGAGCAGCGCCGCGCCCGGCACCGTGCACGAGGCCAGGTAGGGGAGCTGCCGTTCGGCGAAGCGCTCGCCGGAGACGCCGTACCAGCCGAGGACGCACAGCACCGCGCCCGCGGCCAGGGTCGCGCGGGCCGCCCACAGGGCGGGGTGTCCGGGGCGCGGCGCGCCGCCCCTCCGTGCCTGCCTGGCTGTCCGCGCCGCGCGCATCTGGGCCCCCCGGAAACGCCTGGTCGGTCACGTCGGCAACGCCGGTCCCGTCGGCGCTCTGTCCATGTCGGCCGATGGATTGCACTATGCCCTCTACGAGCTGACGCTGAAAGCTCCGGACCGTCACGGCCCGGACCGACACCCGGTGGTGAGCCAGATGGTTCTCGGGAGCAGCCGCCCAGGGCGGGGAGAGTCGCGGCGGGGGCGGCGCGCGGTGCTCGCGGTGGCCGCCCTGCTGCTGGTCGTGCCGGCCGCCGCGGCCTGCGGTGACGACAGCGGGGGCGGTGACGGCGATCCGCCGCCGGAGCCGCCGGCGAAGACGTCGGCCGGGCCGACGGGGGACGGTGCCGCGGCGCCCGCCGACCCGGCGGCGGCCGAGAGCGAGGTCACGGAGAACTGGGAGAAGTTCTTCGACCCCGAGGTCCCGCTCAAGGAGAAGGAGACCGTCCTTGAGGACGGGGCCAGGATGCGGGCCGTCCTGGAGAGCTTCAGCGGGGACGAGCGCGGCGAGCAGGTCGCGGCCGAGGTCGGCGAGGTCGAGTTCACCTCGGCGGAAGAGGCCGACGTGACGTACGCGCTGACACTGAAGGGCGCCACCGCGCTGCCCGACGCCTCGGGGACGGCCGTCGACCAGGACGGCACCTGGAAGGTGTCCGTCAAGACCCTGTGCGCGCTGGTGAAGCTGAGCGGGAATGCGTCGCCGGGTCCCGGCTGTTGAGGCGCTGCTCGCCGTCCTGGTGCTGACGGCACTGAGCGTGGCCTGTGGGAGCAGGCTGCCGGAGAGCGACTTCGAGCGGCGCGGCACCGCGCCGGCGCCCTCGGGCGGGGCGCCGCTGCCGGTCGGGATCATCGCCAGTGCGACCAGCCCGGTGGGCGGTTCCGCGTTCACCGGGCCGCGCGACGGGGCGAAGGCCTACTTCGAGCGACTGAACGCGCGCGGCGGCGTCGACGGGCGCAAGGTCACGGTGCTGACCTGCGACGACGGCGGCAGCGGGGTCGGCAACAGTGACTGTGTGCGCGAGCTCGTCGAGGAGCGGAAGGTCGTGGCGCTCGTCGCCACCGCCTCCCTGGACTACGCGGGCGCCTCGCGGGTCTCCCGGGCGGGCGTGCCCGACATCGGCGGGCAGCCGATCGGGGCCGCCTACGAGACGTACCCCCATCTGTACGGGATCTACGGGAGCCTCGCGCCGCGCGACGGTGAGCCGGGGTGGGACGGCGAGCTGTACGGCGGGACCGAGGTCTACCGGTACTTCAAGCGTGAGCACGGAGCGCGGACCGCCGCGGTGGTCTCCTACAACCAGGCCGCGTCCGCCGCCTACGCGCGGCTCGTCACCCGGGGGCTGCGGGCCGAGGGGTACGAGGTCGTCACCGAACAGCTCGACTTCGCCCTGCCCAACTTCCGCGCGGCCGCCGCCGACCTGAAGGAGCGGGGCGCCGACCTGGTCTTCGACGCGATGGACACGCACGGCAACGCCGAGCTCTGCGAGGCGATGGACGAGGCGGGCGTGGAGGTGACCGCCAAGGTGACCAACGTGCAGAACTGGAACTCGGCCGTCGCCGAGGACTACAAGGACGCGCCCCGCTGCCGCAACGCCCTGTGGGCGACCGGGTCGAGCCGGAACTACGAGGACACCGGCCACCCCGCCGTACGGGATTTCCGCGCGGCCATGAAAGGCAGGGAACTCTCGCAGTGGCAATTGGAGGGGTGGGCCGCCGCCATGTGGTTCACCGACGCGGCACGCGCGTGCGCACGCGCGGACGGCGGTGACGTCACGCGCGCGTGCGTGGACCGATTCATGAACAGGGACCAGCCCTATTCAGCCCGCGGGCTGCTGATTCCGGTCACTTTCGAACGTCTTGGCGAACCGCCCGCGCATCGCAGGACGTGCGTGTCGGTGGCCCGTTGGCGGGACGGCAAGGGCTGGACCACGCGGGGCGGCGAAATGAACGACAACTGCTTCGATGTGCCCCAGCTCCCCTACCAGCCTTGATGCACCGCACGGCCGATGAGTTCCCTCTTCCGGATACCGATCGCATATCTGTTGAAAAACAGGATGGTGTTGGCACCCAACCTTTGGCCAGGAATCCCCGTCTAACCCTGCGGTAGGCGGATGAGGGGGACTGTCCGCAGGGAAACGTGGGATACGGGGACGCATGCACATCTCTTTCCTGATTCACAACGCGTACGGGATCGGAGGGACGATCCGGACGACGTACAACCTGGCGAACACGCTGGCCCAGCAGCACGACGTCGAAGTCGTCTCCGTCTTCCGTCACCGCGACGAGCCGGTGTTCGCGCCTGACCAGCGCGTCCGCCTGAGCCACCTCGTGGATCTGCGCAAGGGCACCCCGGGCTACGAGGGCGACGACCCCGAACATCTGCGGCCCGCGCGGACCTTCCCCGACGCGGAGGGCCGCTACGACCAGTACAGCGCCCTCACCGACCGGCGCATCGCCGACCACCTCGCGCGCCTCGACGCGGACGTCGTCGTCGGCACCCGCCCCGGCCTCAACGTGCACATCGCCCGCCAGACCGCGCGCGGCCCCCTGCGCGTCGGGCAGGAGCACCTCACGCTCGACAGCCACTCCAAGGAGCTGCGCCGCCAGCTCCGGAGCGTCTACCCCCGCCTCGACGTCCTGACCACGACGACCCGGGCCGACGCCCGCGCCTACACCCGCAAGATGCGGCTGCCGGGCGTGCACGTCCAGGCGGTGCCCAACCCCGTGCCCGCCCCCGGCATCGAGCCGGCCGACGGCTCCCACAAGTGGGTCGTCGCGGCCGGCCGGCTCGCCCCCGTCAAGCGGTACGACCTGCTGATCAGGGCCTTCGACAGGGTGCGGCGCGAGCGCCCCGACTGGCGGCTGCGGATATACGGCGGCGGCAAGCAGAAGGACAAGCTGCGCGCGCTGATAGACGAGCTGGGCCTCTACAACCACGTCTTCCTCATGGGCCCCGCCCACCCCATCGAGCCCGAGTGGGCCAAGGGCTCCATCGCCGCCGTCACCTCCAGCCTCGAATCGTTCGGCATGACGATCGTCGAGGCGATGCGCTGCGGCCTCCCCGTGGTCGCCACCGACTGCCCGCACGGCCCCGGCGAGATCATCGACAACGGTGTCGACGGACGGCTCGTCGAGGTCGGCAACCCCGACGCCATCGCCGGCGGGCTCCTCGAACTCATCAACGACGACTCGCTCAGGCACCGCATGGCGGACGCCGCGCTCCAGGACTCCGAGCGCTTCGACCCCGTCCACATCGCCGAGCGCTACGACGCCATGTTCTCCGGGATGCTCACCCGCGGGAACTCGCTGGGGGGCCGGATGCGCGGCTCCCTGCACCGCACCCGCGGCGCCCTGCTCGGCGGCGCCTACGCGGTGCGGGACCTCGGCCGTGTCCAGACGAAGGGAACCACCGCATGACGTCCTTGGCCACCTCGCAGGCGGCGTCGTCCGCAGGGGACGGGGAGGCCGCCGACGCACCGCGCGCCGACTGCGTCGCCGACTCCGCCGGGGGCCTCACCTTCGACGTCACGGAACCGGGCGGCTACGAGCCCGACGACGTGGCCTACCTGCTGCTGCGCCGGCGCGACTCCGACGACGAGGTCCGGCTGCCCCTCACCCCGGCCGCCGACGGACGGCTGCGGGCCGCGCTGCCCAGCAGCGTCGAGCTCGCCGAGGGCCGCTGGAACGCGTACGTGCAGGTGGCGAGCGGTGCGCCACGCCGGCTCATACCGGGCGTCAACGACCTGCGCTCACTGGTCGACCGGGCGCCGAGCGGCAGCCGCGGCCATGTCGCGGTGCGCATCCCGTACGTGACGAAGCAGGGCAACCTCTCCGTGCGGAGCTGGCTGCGGGCGCCGCACGCCGAGGCCGGGGAGATCGAGATAGCGGACGGCGGCATGACCGTGCACGGCCGCCTCTACGGCACCGTCCTGAGCGCCGACGCCTGCGCCGAGGCCGTCCGGCGGGCCGAGCCCGGCCTCGTCCACCGCGCCGACGTCACCGCCGACGGACCCCGGTTCAGCTTCGCGCTGCCGCACGGCGAACTCGCCGAGAGCGGCACGGGCCCCTGGGACCTGTGGCTGCGCCCCGCCGGGGTGAGCGGGCCGCGGGTGCGCCTGGCCCGGCTCCTCGACGACGTCGCGGACAAGAAGGCGATCTTCACGTATCCGGCGCTGTGCCGCGAGACCGCGCACGGCACGCTGGAGGCGGGCCCGTACTACACCAACGACAACGACCTGGCCGTGCGCGTGCGTGCGGCGGCCACCGCCACGGAGGGCACCGGCGACTGACGACGCGGACCGCGGCTGTCCTCGATCCGGGGCACAATCGCGTCCATGTTGGAGACCTCGGCACGACTGCTGCGTCTGCTCTCCCTGCTGCAGGCCCACCGGGAGTGGTCGGGCGCGGACCTCGCCGACCGGCTCGGCGTGACCCCGCGCACCGTCCGCCGCGACGTGGACCGGCTGCGCGGACTCGGCTACCCCGTCGACGCCAGCCCCGGCACCGGCGGCGGCTACCGGCTCGGCGCGGGGGCCGAGCTGCCGCCGCTGCTCCTCGACGACGACGAGGCGGTCGCGGTCGCCGTCGGCCTGCGCACCGCCGCGGGACAGGGCGTCGAGGGCATCGGCGAGACCTCGGTCCGCGCGCTCGGCAAACTGGAGCAGGTCCTGCCGAGCAGGCTGCGCCGCCGGGTGGGCGCGCTGAACGCCTTCACCGTGCCGATGCTGCGCACCCCGCGGGCGCAGGGCGTCGACCCCGCCGTGCTCACCGAACTCGCCGCGGTCTGCCGCGACGCGGAACGGCTCCGCTTCGCGTACCGGGACCACACGGGCAGCGCCACGCGCAGGACCGTCGAACCGCACCGCCTGGTCTGCACCGAACGCCGCTGGTACCTCGTGGCCTGGGACCTGGACCGCGAGGACTGGCGCACCTTCCGCGTGGACCGCGTCGAGCCCCGGCCGCCGCACGGCCCGCGCTTCACGCCGCGCCCCCCGCCGGCCGACGACCTGGCCGCGTACGTCGCCAAGGGCGTCTCCACGGGCGCGTACGCCGAACAGGCCGTCGTCCGCCTCCTCGTGCCGGCGGCCGAGGCGGCGCAGCGGCTCACCCCGTCCGACGGCGTGATCGAGGCCGAGACGGACGGGAGCTGCCTGCTGCGCACGGGCGCGTCGAGCCTGGACGTGATGGTCTTCCACGTCCTGTTCATGGGCATCGAGTTCGAGGTGGTGGAGCCCGTCGAGCTGATCGAGCGGATCAGGACGGCTCGGGACCACCTGAGCCGGGCCCTGGACCGGGGTGTCGCGTCTGCGGGTCCTCCGGCACCCGGCCGGGGTCCTGGCGCGTGAACGCCGCGTACTCCGGGTGGTGCAGGTCGAACGCCGGGGACTCGGAGCGGACGCGCGGCAGCGTGACGAAGTTGTGCCGCGGCGGCGGGCAGGACGTCGCCCACTCCAGGGAGCGGCCGAAGCCCCAGGGGTCGTCGACGTCGACCTTCCGGCCGTACTTCGCGGTCTTCCAGACGTTGTAGAGGAACGGCAGCGTCGACAGGCCGAGCAGGAACGCCCCGATGGTCGAAAGGGTGTTGAGGACGGTGAAGCCGTCCGCCGCCAGGTAGTCGGCGTACCGGCGCGGCATGCCCTCGGCGCCCAGCCAGTGCTGGACGAGGAACGTCGTGTGGAACCCGACGAACAGCGTCCAGAACTGGATCTTGCCGAGCCGCTCGTCGAGCATCTTGCCCGTCAGCTTCGGCCACCAGAAGAAGAACCCGCCGAAGGTCGCGAAGACGACGGTGCCGAAGACGACGTAGTGGAAGTGGGCGACGACGAAGTACGAGTCGGTGACGTGGAAGTCCAGCGGCGGCGAGGCCAGGATGACGCCCGTCAGACCGCCGAAGAGGAAGCTGACCAGGAAGCCGACCGCCCAGAGCATGGGCGTCTCGAAGGACAGGGAGCCCCTGAGCATCGTGCCGGTCCAGTTGAAGAACTTCACGCCCGTCGGGACCGCGATCAGGAAGGACATGAACGAGAAGAAGGGCAGCAGCACCGCGCCCGTCGCGAACATGTGGTGCGCCCACACGACCACGGACAGGCCGGTGATGGCCATCGTCGCGCCGACCAGCGGCAGGTAGCCGAACATCGGCTTCCGGCTGAAGACCGGGATGATCTCGGTGATGATGCCGAAGAACGGCAGCGCGATGATGTAGACCTCGGGATGCCCGAAGAACCAGAAGAGGTGCTGCCACAGCAGCGCGCCCCCGTTCTCCGAGGCGAAGACGAGCGAGTGGAAGCGCCGGTCGGCCTCCAGGACGAGCAGCGCGGCGGCGAGCACGGGGAACGCGATCAGCACCAGGATCGAGGTGAAGAGGACGTTCCAGGTGAAGACGGGCATCCGGAACATCGTCATGCCGGGGGCGCGCATCCCGATGATGGTCGTCAGGAAGTTCACCGCGCCGAGGATCGTGCCGAAGCCGGAGAGCGCGAGCCCCATGATCCACAGGTCGGCGCCGATGCCGGGGGACCGCTCCAGGCTGTTGAGCGGCGCGTACGCGAACCAGCCGAAGGCCGCGGGGCCGCCGGGCACGAGCAGCGAGCCGAGCACCATCAGGCCGCCGAAGAGGAAGAGCCAGTACGAGAGCATGTTCAGCCGCGGGAACGCGACGTCGGGGGAGCCGATCTGGAGCGGCATGATCTCGTTGGCGAAGCCCGCGAACGTCGGCGTCGCGAAGAGCAGCAGCATGATCGTGCCGTGCAGGGTGAAGGCCTGGTTGAACTCCTCGTTGGTCATGAGCTGCAGGCCGGGCCTGGCCAGTTCGGCCCGCATCATCAGCGCCATGAGCCCGGCGGCCAGGAAGAAGACGAACGACGTGACCAGGTACAGGTGACCGATCTTCTTGTGGTCGGTGGTGGTCAGCCAGTCCACGGCCACCCGGCCCCGTCGCGCCTGCCGCACCGGCGGCCCGTCCGCCCGCACCGTCTCGGTCCCCATCGCCCGCCCCTTCGCCATCGCGTCCTGGGCCTGCCCGAAGCTCTGGCCATGATGCGCGCGCCGGCCGGGCTCCGACAGAGGGTGTACGAGCCGCTTCCGGACGGCCGGGGCGCGGGCCTCCCGGCCGGAATGGCGAATTCCCCCACGCCTCCCCAGCGCCCGGTCCAGGGGCGGTAATCGGAATTGGGGGAGGGGGCGCAAAGGGCGCGAACCGCTATTCGGGGCGCCGCTTTCCGGCCCTCTCCGAACCGTCTTCGCGCCCGGGTGAGGGCACTGCCGAATTACGTCGTGACGCGGGCGGAACCGCCCATACGTGTGAGGGAGTTCGACCGAAACGCACGTCGTGATCCTGTGACAGAAGTGTGACCAGAGAGGTATGCGTGACGCTTGGTGCACGCGGCCCCGGCCTTCCCCGACGCCGTCCCGGCGCCTAACGTGGCGGCCATGGCACCTATTCCGACCCCGCCCGCAGAGCCGCAGGACAGCCCGGACCGCTACGTCGGCCTCGCGTCGCAGGACGCCGAACGGGAGGCCCGCGCGTCCGGCTGGACCACCGTCAGGTCGCTGCCCCCGGGGGCGATCATCACCATGGAGTACCTCGCGGGGCGGCTCAACTTCGAGGTCGTGGAGGGCGTCGTGAGGCGCTCCTGGAAGGGCTAGGCCCCGCGCTCGGGGCCCGCGCCTTCGTGCTTCGCGCCCCGGCCATGACGAAGGCCCCGGTTCCTCGACGGAACCGGGGCCTTCGCGGTGCGGGGGATGGGCTGTGCGTACCGCCCCCGCGGGCTTCGCGGCTCAGCCGCCGGCCATCGGGCGGGCCGAGGCGGTGCCGCGCGGAACGCGGTCGGGGTGCGGCGGGCGGCGGCTGCCTGCCGGGGTGACCGGCGTGCGCTCGGAGCGTGCCGTGTGCGGGCCGGGCGCGAGGTAGGCAGGGGGTCTCGCGGTGGGGCGGGCGGCGCCGACCGGCTCCCGGGCGGGGGCGTCGCCGCCGGCGGAGGGGCGCTGCTGCACGATCGCGGGGACCCCCACCGGGGCGGGCACGGGCTCGGGGGCCTGCGCCCCGGCGCCCGCGCGGCGGGCGCGCCAGGTCTCGCGGACGCGGAAGATGACGGCCTCGACGCGGGTGATCAGCGGCTCGAACCAGGGCAGCGCGAGCAGGATGAGCAGCCCCGCGGCCCAGCCGAGGAGGACGTCGCTCAGCCAGTGCGTACCGAGGTAGACGGTGGTGAGGCCGACGCTCAGGGAGACCACGGCGGAGAGGGCCGACAGATAGCGGCGGGTACGCGGGGTGGAGGCCAGATAAGCCAGGATTCCCCAGGTCACGACGGCGTTGGCGGTGTGGCCCGAAGGGAATATATCGCCGTCCTGCCACATCTCGTTCGAGCCGATGACGGTGGCGTAGTGCGGGCCGAGGCGGCCCATGCCGATCTTGGCGGCGCCGACCGTGACGTTGAGCAGGAGCAGGGCGGTGCCGAACATGAGCAGCGGACGCAGCGTGTGCTGCCGCCAGGAGCGCCAGCCGAGCCAGGCCGCGACCATGACGGCGGTCGGGCCGCGCTGGCCGAGGACGACCCAGTAGTCGAGGAAGGCGTGGATCTCCGGCCACTGCTGGTAGGGCCGGAAGAACATGACCTGCCAGTCGAAGCGCACCAGCCACGTGGTGGCGAGCACGGCGACGACGATGGCCAGGTAGAAGGCCAGGGTCGCGCCGAAGAGCACGACCCTGTGCCGGCTCATCCTCGGCTGATCGAGGTGGGCCGGTCGTTCCGGCTCACGGTCAAGACGGGCGAAGACCCGGTCAAGACGGGTGAGGTTTCGTTCGGTACGCACCCAATCGACGTTACAGCGAGTGAGTCTGGCACTAGGCCGAATCAGTGGCTTTGTGATGACGATGTGATGTGGGATTGCTCTCAGGAGCGGGGTTATTCCCTGGGATTCCTTATTGAATCGCCGCGCCCATGCTCAATTCGTAGATCATTTCCGGTGCGATTTTATGTCCCTTATGAATTCGTTCACCGGGGGGCGGCGTGGAATTTCCCGTACGGCCGCCGGCGGGCACCGGAAACGATCATGACCTGATCACGGCGGGCCCGAACCGTGCAGCCAGAACGCCCCGTACACCGCGCTCGCCACCGCCACGCCCCCGAGGACCGGCGCCGACCTGGACGTCCGCAGCCCGGCCAGCGCCACGGCGAGCGGCAGGAGCAGCGGGAAGGCGGGCAGGAGCAGCCGCGGCTTCGAGCCGAAGTAGCCCGCGGCGCAGAGGGCGAGCACGACGACGACGCCGGTGTACAGGAGCAGCGGCAGCGGCTGCTTCTGCCGGACGCCGGTCACGTACAGCCAGATCACCAGGGCGACGCCGACGATCAGGCCGATGCCCGCCAGCGCTCCGGGGACGCCGGTGAACTTCTCCCCGACGAAGCGCGCGAAGGCGTAGCCGAAGTCGAAGCCGTTGCCCCAGCCCGCCTGCACGTCGAGGTAGCCGAGGAGCCCGCCACCGGTGCGGTGGCCGACCCACAGCACGTAGCCCGCCGCGCCGAGCGGGGCGAGGACCACGCCGAGGAGCATGCCCGGCGCGGCCCGCCGCTCGCGGTACACCTGGACGGCCGCGGTCACCCAGATGGCGGCGACCACCGCCGCGCCCACCGGACGGGTCAGCCCCGCCAGGGAGGCGAACGCGCCCGCCCACACCCAGCCGCCCCTGAGCAGCGCGTACAGCGACCAGGCCGCCAGCGCCGTGAACAGGGACTCGCTGTACGCCATCGACTGCACGATGCCGACCGGCAGCGCCGCCCACAGGATGGCGGCGCAGATCCCGGCCCGCCGTCCGTACACGTGGTCGGCCACCGCGAAGATCCCCGCGGCGGCGAAGAGCGAGGCGAGCCAGCTCACCGCCAGCCCGGCATCGGCGTACGAGAGCGGGCTCACCGCCGCGACGAGCCGTTCGAGCCACGGAAGGAGCGGGAAGAACGCCAGGTTGGAGTGGACGCTGCCGTCCGGGAGGCGCACCTCCCAGCCGTAGCCGAACTCGGCGACGCGGGTGTACCAGAGCGAGTCCCAGCGGGCGCTCAGCAGCGTGTGCGGGCTCTTCCCGGCCGCCGCGCCCCAGGCCGCGAGCACGGCGAGGCCGAGCGCGCGCACCCCCGCGTAGGCGAGGAGCGCGGGTGCGGCGCGGCGCAGCGCATGGCCCGCCGGGGACGGCGAGGGGCGATGATCAAGGTCGGTCACGGGGTCGATTATCGGCCGTCGGGGGAGCGGGACGCCCGCCCGGGGCCCCGGCCGGGAGGTGGACGCGTGGTGCACGCCACACGGCATCGGCGCAACCATGAGAGGTCCGCCACGCGCCCCGGAAGCGGACTCGCGTACTCTGGCGGCTCACTCGCCTTGTCCGCGCCGCCGTTTCGTGCCGCAGGAGCTGGGTTTTTCCCGTCCCGCAGGCCGCCGATGCGAGGGACCACTGGGAGGTACGCACATGTCCGGGACGACCACGGCCGCAGCACCGCAGGGCCGTCGGGGATCCGGGGCCCGTGCCGGGGCCAATCGCTGGGTCGTGCTCTTCGTCCTCTGCGTCAGCCTGCTGCTCGTCGCCGTCGACGCCACCGTGCTGCACGTCGCCGTGCCCGCGGTCACCGAGGACCTGCGGCCCGGCGGGATGGAGCTGCTCTGGATCGTCGACGTCTATCCGCTCGTCTGCGCCTCGCTGCTCATCCTCTTCGGCACGCTCGGCGACCGCGTCGGCCGCAGACGCGTGCTCCTGCTCGGCTACGCGCTCTTCGGCGTCGCCTCGGCCGTCGCGGCCCTCGCGGACAACGCCCAGGTCCTGATCGCGGCCAGGGCGCTGCTCGGCGTCGGCGGCGCGATGATCATGCCAGCGACGCTGTCGATCCTGCGCCAGGTCTTCCCCGACCGGCGCGAGCGCGCCGTCGCCATCGGCGTCTGGAGCGCGGTGGCCGCGGTCGGCGCGGCCGCAGGACCGCTGCTCGGCGGGTTCCTCCTCGAACACTTCTGGTGGGGCTCGGTCTTCCTCATCAACATTCCGCTGATGCTGGTCAGCCTGCCCGTCGGCCGCTGGCTCCTGCCGGAGTCGAAGGGCGGCGACGACGGCCCGTGGGACGTGGCGGGCGCCCTGATGGCCGCGGGCGGCCTCTTCGGCGTCGTCTACGGGGTCAAGCGCCTCGGCGGCGGGGACGCGCCGCTGGGTCCGGCGACCCTGGCCGCGCTGGCCGTGGGCGCCGCCCTCCTCGCCGGGTTCGTGCGCAGGCAGCGGCGGCGCGCACGCCCGCTGGTCGATCTGTCGATGTTCGCGCGGCCCGCGTTCAGCACCTCGGTCGGCTGCATCGTGCTCGCCATGCTCGCCCTGGTCGGCCTCGAACTGATCGCCGCGCAGTACCTCCAGCTCGTCCTCGGCCTCTCCCCGCTGGAGACCGGGCTGCGGCTGCTGCCCCTCACCCTCGCCGCGATGGCCGCGGGCCTCGCCGGATCGAAGCTCCTGCACCGCTTCGGGCCGCGCGTCATGGTGTGCTCCGGCTTCTGCCTCACCGCGCTCGCCGTCCTCGTGCTCACCGGCATGGGCGGCGCCGCCAACGACGCGCTGCTGCTCACCGGCTTCGTGCTGCTCGGCCTCGGCCTGGAGACCACGCTCTTCGGCGCGTACGAGTCGATGCTGAGCGAGGCGCCGCCGTCCCAGGCGGGCGGGGCCGCGGCCATCGGCGAGACCTCCTACCAGCTCGGCGCGGGCATCGGTATCGCCCTGCTCGGCAGCGTCATGAACGCGGCGTACGCGCCGGGGCTCTCCTCCGTGCGGGGCGTCCCCGCGGCGGACAGCGCCGCCGCGGGGAACTCGCTCGGCGAGGCGTACGAGATCGCCGCGCGGCTCGGCGGGGCGCCGGGCGAGGCCCTGCGCTCGGCCGCGCGGGAGTCCTTCGTGCACGGGCTGCACGTGACGCTGGTCGTCAGTGCGGGGCTGCTGCTGCTCGGCGCGCTGGCCGCGTTGCGCCTGCCGCGCGGCATGGACTGCACGGGCGGTGGCTCCGCCTCCCCCTCCGGCGATCCGGGGGTGCCCGCGCCCCGGGAGCCCTCCCGGGTCGGGGCCGACTCCTCCGCGCGGTGAGCGGTGAGGGTGCCGGGGGCCGAGCGCTCTGGACGTGCGGCACACTGCGTCGTAACGTCGGCGCGAGTCGTATAACTACCGCTGCTAGTTTTGTGTCGCCGGAGGCCCGCATGTCCGCAAGCGCCCGCACCCCGCTGCCGCCCTTCGACCCCGCCGACCCGCTCGGCATCGACGACCTGCTCGACCCGGAGGACCTGGCGATCCGCGACACCGTCCGCTCCTGGGCGGCCGACCGGGTCCTGCCGCACATCGCCGGCTGGTACGAGAAGGGCGAGCTGCCCGGCATCCGCGAGCTGGCCCGCGAACTCGGCTCCCTCGGGGCGCTCGGCATGTCCCTGGAGGGTTACGGCTGCGCGGGCGCGACCTCCGTGCAGTACGGTCTCGCCTGCCTGGAGCTGGAGGCCGCCGACTCCGGCATCCGCTCCCTGGTCTCCGTGCAGGGCTCCCTCGCGATGTACGCCGTCCACCGCTTCGGCTCCGAGGAGCAGAAGCGGCGGTGGCTGCCGGGGATGGCCGCGGGCGAGATCATCGGCTGCTTCGGCCTGACCGAGCCCGACCACGGCTCCGACCCGGCGTCCATGCGTACCTACGCGAAGAAGGACGGCACCGACTGGGTGCTCAGCGGCCGGAAGATGTGGATCACGAACGGGTCGGTGGCGGGCGTCGCCGTCGTCTGGGCGCAGACCGACGACGGGATCAGGGGCTTCGTCGTACCGACCGACACCCCCGGCTTCTCGGCGCCGGAGATCAAGCGCAAGTGGTCGCTGCGTGCCAGCGTCACCAGTGAGCTGGTGATGGACGAGGTGCGGCTGCCCGCCGACGCGGTCCTGCCGGAGGCCGTCGGCCTGAAGGGCCCGCTGAGCTGTCTCTCCCACGCGCGCTACGGCATCGTCTGGGGAGCGATGGGCGCGGCCCGCTCGTCCTTCGACGCGGCCGTGGAGTACGCGAGGACCCGCGAGCAGTTCGGCCGGCCCATCGGCGGCTTCCAGCTCACCCAGGCCAAGCTCGCCGACATGGCGGTCGAGCTGCACAAGGGCATTCTGCTGGCGCACCACCTCGGGCGCCGCCTCGACGCGGGCAGGCTCCGTCCCGAGCAGGTCAGCTTCGGCAAGCTCAACAACGTACGGGAGGCAATCGAGATCTGCCGGACGTCCAGGACGATCCTGGGCGCCAACGGGATCTCCCTGGAGTACCCCGTCATGCGGCACGCGACCAACCTCGAATCGGTGCTCACCTATGAGGGCACCGTCGAGATGCATCAACTCGTTCTGGGCAAGGCGCTCACCGGTCTTGACGCCTTCCGGTGACCCCTTCCGGGGCCGGACGGGTCCGGTGAGCGGCCTCGCCCCCTAGCTCTGGTTGAAGAATCCGTCCGAGGGGCGACTCGACGCCTCGCCGTTGACGATGTGCGTGTCGGCGGGGGTCAGCAGGAAGACCCGCGTCGCCACGCGCTCGATCGAACCGCGCAGTCCGTAGGTGAGACCGGCCGCGAAATCGACCACGCGCTTGGCGTCGGTGGGGTCCATGGACGTGAGGTTCATGATCACCGGGACGCCGTCCCGGAACATCTCACCGATGCCGCGGGCGTCCCGGAAGCTGTTCGGGGTCACCGTCCCGATGCGGCGCTCCTGCTCCTGCGCCTTCTCGCTCGCCACCCGCACGCGCGGGTCGGTCACCCAGGCCTCCGGCTGGTCGGGCCCCTCGGCCCGGTCGTCTTCGTAGCCGTCGTCGTAGTAACGCTCGTCGTTGTTGTCGTCAACGAGGCCAAGCCAAGCACTCGCCTTGCGCACCGATCCCATGGACGCCTCCTCTCGCAGCGGTTTCCCTGCTTTCCGCGTTCCTATCGTCGTCCATGATGCGGATGCTGCGCCAAGTGGATAGTCGCCGCGCGGGGTTTTCGTGACGGTACTGGTGCAGAGTCAACACGCCGACGCACGTGGTACTCCAAGGGTCACGCTGTGTACGGCTGCTGACAGTGAGTGAAATATGATTTCTCCCGGCGTACGGGTGACGGGGGGTGCGTCCGGGTGAACGCCCCCTCGTTACGATGCCCCGAAATCGTCTGATCATCAGCTCGGGCCACTCGGGGGAGTCGTTTTGTTCGGAATCGTCAGGCCCTGCGGCCATCGCCTCGGGGACGGGCTCAAGACGCAGTGGACGGCCCACCTCTGCGGGCTCTGCCTCGCGCTCCGCGCCGACCACGGGCAGTTCGCCCGGGTCGTCACCAACTACGACGGCCTGATCATCTCCGTCCTGACGGAGGCTCAGGCCGAGCGCGGGGAGGGCGGGCGGCGCACCGCGGGGCCCTGTCCGCTGCGCGGGATGCGGACGGCGTCCGTGGCGCGGGGCGAGGGCGCGCGGCTCGCCGCCGCCGTCTCACTGGTGCTCGCGTCGGCGAAGGTCCGCGACCACGTCGTCGACGGGGACGGGATGCTCGCCCGCCGGCCGGTGGCCGCCGCCGCCCGGCGCGTGGCAAGGAGCTGGGACAGGGCGGGCGCGCGGACCGGGGCCGACGTGGGGTTCGACACGGCCGTCCTGCTCGACGCCGTCGAACGGCAGGCCGGGATCGAGGCCCTGGCGGGCCCCGGCACGTCGCTCCTCGCGGTGACCGAGCCGACCGAGACGGCCACCGCGGCGGCCTTCGCGCACACCGCCCTGCTCGCCGGGCGGCCCGGCAACGTGGAGCCGCTCGCCGAGGCGGGACGGCTCTTCGGCCGCCTCGCGCACCTGCTCGACGCCGTGGAGGACAAGGAGGCGGACGCCGCGGCGGGCGCGTGGAACCCGCTGACCGCGACCGGCACGTCCCTCGCGGAGGCGCGGCGGCTCGCCGACGACGCGCTGCACGGCATCCGCCTCGCGCTGCGCGACGCCGAATTCACCGACGGCAAGCTCGCCCACGTCCTCCTCGCCCACGAGCTGCGCCGCTCGGTCGACCGCGCCTTCGGCACGGAGTCCTGCGGCCACACCCACCAGGTGACGGCACATCAGCAGGGCGCCTTCGGCCCCCCGGCCGGCGGCCCCTACGGTCCGCCGCCGGCCGGGGGGCCGCACGGCGGCCAGAATCCGTACGGGGGCGGCGCCCCGTACGAGGGCGGCCATCCGTACGGGGGCGGTGGGAACCCGTACGGCGGTGACGTGCCCGGTGGCCCCGGTGGCCCCGGTGGCTCTGGTGGCTCCGGTGGCGGCGGGCACTGGTTCGGGCCGCAGCCGCCCGAGCCGCCCAAGCCGGGCAAGCGGGGCTTCTGGGCCGGGTGCGCCGTGGCCGTCGGACTCTGCTGCACCTGCAAGATGTGCTGCGCCGACACCTACGAGGGCCCGTGGTCCCGCAAGAAGCGCGAGGGCTGCTGCAACAAGTGCGACTGCGGTGACTGCGGCTGCTGCGAGTGCTGCGGCTGCTGCGACTGCGGCCTCTGACCTCCGCGCCCACGGCCCGCACGGGCGCGCCGCGTTATCCGGATGGTTCAATTCCGGACATTCCCGGGGCGTGGCGCGTGAACGGTGACTCCGTCGTCGTGAGCGCCACCGCCGGGCACGGGCCCGGCCTCGGCGGCGGGCCCCTGACCGGCGCGGTTCGGCCGAGCGCCGGTCACGGGACCTTCGCCGCCGACGGCGTGGCACACGGCGGGCGCCGCCTCGCCGCCGGCCGCCGCGAAGGGCCCCGGGCGGTGTGCGACACCGGTCCTGACTCCGCCGCGCGCCACGCCCCGCGCCCCGCCCCCGGCGGCGGCGGGGCGCGGCACCCCGCACGGCGAGGAGCGCACCGCCGTGGCCGGTGACGCCGACGGCGGGGGCGGGGCCCGGGGGCGACGGTGAGTCCGTTCCCCGGCTCGGGGGCACCGGCCACGCGCCGCAGGTGGGCATGGTGGACGGCGGCTCGCTCCCGGCCGCCGTCGCGGACACCGCGGGCGGCACGTCCGGTCACCGTTCCCCGCTTCCGGCGGGCTGCCGTGCCGCGGCCCCCGCGGGCGCGCCCGCGTCGGCCCCGACCGGTCGCCGCCGCTGCCGCGCGCCCCGCCGGGCACGCCGTCCGACCCCTGCCGCGGCCCGGCGGCACCCCTACGGGAGCGGCCCGTACACCCGGCCGGCACACTCCGGGGCGACGGCCGAAAGGCGCCCTTGTGCGGCCGGACACCGCCCACCAATACTCCCGAGCAGCGCTTGCCAGGAGCACGGCGTACGTGTGCACCCCGAGCCCCGCTCCTCGGCTGCGCCTCACGGGCCCTCAACCCACAAGGGCCCACTGACTTCCCTCGGGAGGAACAAACGTGAGGATCAAGCGCACCACCTCCGGCATAGCGAGACACACCCGTCTGCTCGCCGTGGCCACCGGCCTCGTCGCCGCGGGAGCCCTCGCCGTACCCGCGGCCAGCGCCCACGACGGCACGACGACCTTCAGCGCCTCACAGCTGGAGCAGGCGAGCGACGCGGTGCTCGACGCCGACGTCGCGGGCACCGCCTGGGGCGTCGACCCGAAGACCAAGCAGGTCGTCGTCACCGCCGACAGCACCGTCTCCAAGGCCGAGATCGCCGCGCTCAAGGCGGCCGCCGGGAGCAACGCGGACGCCCTGAAGATCGAGCGCACCCCGGGCAAGTTCCAGAAGTACATCTCCGGTGGTGACGCCATCTACTCAAGCACCGGGCGCTGCTCGCTCGGGTTCAACGTGCGCAACGGCAGCACCTACTACTTCCTGACCGCAGGCCACTGCACCGACGGCGCGAGCACCTGGTGGTCCAACTCGGCGCGGACCACCGTGCTGGGCACGACGTCCGGGTCCAGCTTCCCGACGAACGACTACGGCATCGTCAGGTACACCAACACCTCGGTGACCAAGTCGGGCACCGTGGGCAGCCAGGACATCACGAGCGCGGCCGACCCCACCGTCGGGCAGAACGTCACCCGCCGCGGGTCCACGACCGGCACGCACAGCGGCCGGGTCACCGCGCTCAACCAGACCGTCAACTACGGCGGCGGCGACGTCGTCTACGGCCTGATCAGGACCACGGTCTGCGCCGAGCCCGGCGACAGCGGCGGCCCGCTGTACTCCGGTTCGACGGCCCTCGGTCTGACCTCAGGCGGCAGCGGCAACTGCTCCTCCGGCGGCACGACCTTCTTCCAGCCGGTCACCGAGGCGCTGCGCGCGTACAACGTCAGCGTCTACTGATCCGGCGGGGCCCGAGGGCCACGCACCGCACGTGAGGCAGCAGTCGGCAGCACGACGAGCCCCCGCCCGGCTTTCCGGGCGGGGGCTCGCTCTCTCCCGGGGGGCGAGCTACCTTCGAAGGGGACGCCCAACACGCCCAATTCGGACCCTGGGGGGCCGGCATGGTCGAGGAGCTGGTGGCGGCGGGAGTGGCCGCCGGGTCGGTCGGAGCGGTCTACGTGATGGCGGCGGCCCGCGTCGTCAAGCAGTACGAGCGGGGCGTGGTCCTGCGGCTCGGAAAGCTCCAGAGCGCGGTGCGCGGCCCGGGGTTCACCATGGTCGTGCCGTTCGTGGACCGGCTCCGCAAGGTCAACATGCAGATCGTGACGATGCCGGTCCCCGCGCAGGACGGCATCACGCGCGACAACGTCACGGTCCGCGTGGACGCGGTCATCTACTTCAGGGTGATCGACGCCGCCGAGGCGGTCGTGCAGGTGGAGGACTACCGTTTCGCCGTCTCGCAGATGGCGCAGACCTCGCTTCGGTCGATCATCGGCAAGAGCGACCTGGACGATCTGCTCTCCAACCGCGAACAGCTCAACCAGGGCCTGGAGCTGATGATCGACAGCCCGGCGGTCGGCTGGGGCGTGCAGATCGACCGCGTGGAGATCAAGGACGTCTCCCTGCCCGAGACGATGAAGCGCTCCATGGCTCGCCAGGCCGAGGCCGACCGTGAGCGGCGGGCCCGCGTCATCAACGCCGACGCCGAGCTGCAGGCGTCCAAGAAGCTCGCCGAGGCCGCCCACGAGATGGCGGAGGAGCCGGCCGCGCTCCAACTCCGGCTGCTGCAGACCGTCGTGGCCGTCGCCGCGGAGAAGAACTCCACCCTCGTCCTGCCCTTCCCCGTGGAACTGCTCCGCTTCCTGGAGCGGGCCCAGCAGGCCCTGCCGCAGCCGCCGGATTCCGGGACGGGACGTGCGGAAGCCGGAGAGCCGGACCGCTCCGGGGGAGCGAGAACCGGACAGGACTAGTCCTCACAGGGGGGTACCGCTTCCCATCGCACGGTGTTCGCAACCGGAACCGACGTGGTGCGATGGAGGCGTCCACTGGTACGGGGGCGCACGGCAGTTGCGGCGTGCGCGTCCTGAAGTCGACCTTGTGTGCGACCGGAAAGCGTCGGGATAGTGGGCGTGGCCAAGTTGGCATGGACGCGGCTTTCTCAGCGTGACGGTTCCATGCCGCGTACGCCCTGCGATCCGTCAGGCCCCCACGCCGGGCGGGTCGTTCCCCCCACAGGAGGTCGTGAGTTTTGAAGCACCGACGCATACCCAAGCGGCGTGTAGCCGTGGCAGGCGCGGGCATCGCCGCGCTGGTCGCCGCGGGAGTCACCTTCCAGACCGCGAACGCGAGCGAGAGCACGGCGGACCCCACTCCGGACGTCCTCTCGGTCGCGAAGGCCGCGAAGCTGGCCTCGGCCCTCGACAAGGACCTCGGCGCGGACGCCGCGGGCACCTACTACGACGCCGAGGCGAAGACCCTGGTCGTCAACGTGCTGGACGGCAAGGCGGCGAAGGCCGTCGAGTCGGCCGGCGGCAAGGCCAGAATCGTCGAGAACTCCCTCGCCGAGCTGAAGAGCGCCCGCGCGACGCTCGACGCCGAGGCGGCCGTCCCCGGCACCTCATGGGTGACGGACCCGACGGCCAACAAGGTGGTCGTCACGGCCGACCGCACGGTCGAGGGCGCCGAGCTCGACAAGGTCGGCGCGATCGTGGCGAAGCTCGGCGGCAAGGCCGAGCTGAAGCGCAGCAAGGGCGAGTACAAGGCCTTCATCGCCGGTGGCGACGCGATCTGGGGGGGCGGCTCGCGCTGCTCGCTCGGCTTCAACGTGGTCAAGGGCGGCGAGCCGTACTTCCTGACGGCCGGTCACTGCGGCAACGCGGTGCAGAGCTGGTCCGACTCGCAGGGCGGCCAGGAGATCGGTGCCACGCAGGAGTCGAGCTTCCCGGGCAACGACTACGCCCTGGTGAAGTACACGGCCGACGTCCCGCACCCCAGCGAGGTGAACCTCTACGACGGCGGCACCCAGGCGATCAGCAAGGCCGGGGACGCCACGGTCGGGCAGAAGGTGACGCGCAGCGGCAGCACCACCCAGGTCCACGACGGTGAGGTCACCGCGCTCGACGCCACGGTGAACTACCAGGAGGGGCAGGTCGACGGCCTGATCCAGACCACGGTCTGCGCCGAGCCCGGTGACAGCGGCGGCGCGCTCTTCGCCGGCGACACCGCGCTGGGTCTCACCTCCGGCGGCAGCGGCGACTGCGGCAGCGGCGGCGAGACGTTCTTCCAGCCGGTGCCCGAGGCGCTCGGCGCCTACGGGGCGGAGATCGGCTGAGGCGGTCTCTTCGCACGAGTGACGCGGTGAAGGGGCGCCGGTCCGCTGTCGCGGGCCGGCGCTCCGCCGTGCGCGGCGCGGCTCAGGCGACGCTCCTGCCGTAACCGGTGCCGCTGAGGTCGATCGAGCCGGACCGCGTGGTGCGGCGGGCGGACAGGGCGAGGGTGACGACGGTGCCCACGAGCGCCCAGCCCGCGAGGACGAGCAGCGGCCAGGTGATCGCGTTGCCCTCGAAGTACGCGATGGAGCGGGCGGTCCAGGTGCCCGCGCCCGGCGGCAGCCAGGGCCCGATCGCCTTCCAGAAGGGCGGCAGCATCGGCAGCGGGAAGGCGCCGCCCGCGCTGGGGTTGCCCCCGATGACGATGAGCAGGACGGCCAGGCCGATGCCCATGATGCCGGTGAGCGCCTGGAGGGCGAGCGTGATCGCGCCCACCCCGAAGATCACCAGGGCGCCGAGCCCCCACAGGCCGGGGACGCTGCCGGGCAGCGCGCCGAGGACGGGCCCGATGATGACCGCGCCGCCGAGTCCGCCGATGACCGAGTAGAGCGCCATGGTGCCGAGCCTGATCACCGCGCGCGGCACGTTGGCGGCCCGGGAGCCCGCGCTGATCGCCAGGATCGACGCGCACAGGTAGCCGCCGACGCACCAGCCGACGACGAGGTAGAAGGACGAGAGCCCGTTGAAGTCCTGGCCCGACGCCGGGGCCACGTCGACGGTCCTCACCGTGCGCTTCTGGTCCGCGTCGGCCTCGGTGACGAGCGTGGTCAGGGTCCTGGACAGGGCGGTGCCCGCGCCGGAGGCGACCAGGAGGGTGTCGTTGGTGCCGCGCGGGTCGACGACCAGGGCGCCGTCGAGCTCCCGGCTCATGATCTTGTGCCGGGCCGTGGCCTCGTCCTTGACGGGGCGCGGGTCGAGCGGCTCGCCGGGCAGCTCGCGCAGCTTGCCCGCCGTCTGCTCGGCCGCCTTTCCCGGCGCGACCACTCCGAAATCCACGTCCTTGGGCCGCGGGTCGTGCAGGGCCCCCACGTAGGAGGCGATGAACAGGAGCTGCAGGGCGAGTACGCCGATGACGAGCAGGGCTGCTCGCGGGGTGACGGCGCTCTTGAACTCATCGGCGAACCTCATGGCCCCCACGCTCCGGGCCCGAGGGCGTCCTCGCAGGTGGGATGGGCCGAACGGACCACACGGGCGGTGCCGGAAGGGGGGCCTCGCACGTGTGTCGCACACGCGTTCGAAACTTGGTCTATGGTGGAGGCGGGGGTTACGGGATCGGTTCAGTTCAGGGTTGCAGGAGGTGCGTGTGCCCGGGTTCACGCATCTGCACACCGTCTCCGGGTTCTCCCTGAGGTACGGCGCCTCGCACCCGGAGCGGCTCGCCGAGCGCGCCGCCGAGCGGGGCATGGACGCCCTCGCGCTCACCGACAGGGACAGCGTCGCGGGCGCCGTCCGGTTCGCCAAGTCCTGCGCGAAAGCCGGGGTCAGGCCGCTGTTCGGGGCCGAGCTCGCGGTGAGCGGGCCCCCGTCGGGCGAGCCCGTGGCCGTCAGGGGCGAGCGGCGGCGGACCCCCGTGCGCGGAGGCGCCTTCATCGACGAGTCGGCCCCCCGCGTGACCTTCCTCGCCCGCGACGGCGCCACCGGCTGGGCCGCGCTCTGCCGCCTGGTCACCGAGGCCCACCGCGCCCCGGAGGGACAGCCCGTCCTGCCGTGGGAGGAGAACCGCGGCGAGGGCCTGACCGTGCTGCTCGGCCCCGCGTCCGACGTGGGACGCGCGCTCGCCGCGGGCCGCCCCGACCGCGCCGCCCGGCTCCTCGCGCCCTGGCGCGAGCGGTACGGCGACGCGCTGCGCCTGGAGTCCGTCTGGCACGGCCGGGAGGGCACGGGCCCCGGATCGCTCCGCCTCGCCGCCCGCACCCTCGGCTTCGCCGCCGAGCAGGGCGTACGCCCCGTCCTGAGCAACGCCGTGCGCTACGCCGACCCCGGTCAGGGCCCCGTCGCCGACGTCCTGGACGCCGCGCGCCGCCTCGTCCCCGTCGACCCGGCCAAGGAGCTGGACGGCGGGGAGCGGTGGCTGAAGGACGCCGGCGCCATGCTGGGCGTCGCCGAGCGGGTCGTCGAGGCCGCGGGGTTCCGCCGCGACACCGCCCACCGCCTGCTCGAACAGACCCGGGCGACCGCCGCGGAGTGCGTGGTCGACCCCGAGGACGACATCGGCATCGGCTCCGTGCACTTCCCCGAGCCCCACCTGGTCGGCGCCGGGCGCCGCACCGCGCAGCGCGTCCTCGCCTCGCGGGCCGCGGCGGGCATGGTGCTGCGCGGCTACGCCTCCCGGCGCGCGTACTGGGAGCGGATGCACGAAGAGCTCGACGTCATCGCCCACCACGGCTTCGCCTCCTACTTCCTCACCGTGGCCCAGGTGGTCGACGACGTGCGCGGCCTCGGCATCCGGGTCGCGGCGCGCGGCTCGGGCGCCGGGTCCCTCGTGAACCACCTCATCGGCATCGCGCACGCCGACCCCGTCGAGCACGGGCTGCTCATGGAGCGGTTCCTGTCCACGCGGCGCCCCGTCCTGCCGGACATCGACATCGACGTCGAGTCGGCCCGCCGCATCGAGGTCTACCGCGCGATCATCGACCGCTTCGGCACCGACCGGGTCGCGACGGTCGCCATGCCCGAGACCTACCGGGTGCGGCACGCCGTACGCGACGTGGGCGCCGCCCTGTCCATGGACCCGGCCGACATCGACCGGATCGCCAAGGCCTTCCCGCACATCCGCGCGCGCGACGCCCGCGCCGCCCTGGCCGAGCTGCCCGAGCTGCGGGAACTGGCCGCCGAGAGGGGCGGCGACGAGCGCTTCTGGGACCTGGTGGAGGCCCTCGACGGGCTGCCGCGCGGCGTCGCCATGCACCCGTGCGGGGTGCTGCTCTCCGACGCCTCGCTGCTCGCGCGCACGCCCACCGTGCCCACCAGCGGCGAGGGCCTGCCCATGGCGCAGTTCGACAAGGACGACGTCGAGGACCTCGGCCTGCTCAAGCTGGACGTGCTCGGCGTGCGGATGCAGTCGGCGATGGCGCACGCCGTGGCGGAGGTCGAGCGCGCCACGGGCGTCCCGGTCGACCTCGACGACCCGCGCCAGGTGCCGCCGGACGACCCGGCGACGTACCGGCTCATCCAGTCCACCGAGACGCTCGGCTGCTTCCAGATCGAGTCGCCCGGCCAGCGCGACCTGGTCGGGCGGCTCCAGCCGGCGACCTTCCACGACCTCGTGGTGGACATCTCCCTCTTCCGGCCAGGGCCGGTCGCGGCCGACATGGTGCGCCCCTTCATCGAGGCGAGGCACGGCCGCGCCCCCGCCCGCTACCCGCACCCCGACCTGGTGGAGCCGCTGGCGGAGACCTACGGCGTCGTCGTCTTCCACGAGCAGGTCATCCAGATCGTCGACATCATGACCGGCTGCGGGCGCGGCGAGGCCGACCGGGTGCGGCGCGGGCTCTCCGACCCGGAGTCGCAGGGACGGATCAGGACCTGGTACGCGCAGCACGCGGCGGCCAAGGGCTACGACGCCGAGACGATCGAGCGGACCTGGGGGATCGTCGAGGCCTTCGGCTCGTACGGCTTCTGCAAGGCGCACGCCGTGGCCTTCGCCGTGCCCACCTACCAGTCGGCGTGGCTGAAGGCCCACCACCCGGCCGCCTTCTACGCCGGTCTGCTCACCCACGACCCCGGGATGTACCCGAAGCGGCTGCTGCTCGCCGACGCGCGGCGGCGCGGGGTGCCGATCCTGCCGCTCGACGTGAACCGGTCGGCGGTCGCTCACCGTATCGAACTGGTGTCCGATGGGGCGTCGGGGTCCCGGCCGACGTGGGGGCTCCGGCTCGCCCTCTCCGACGTGCACGGCATCAGCGAGGCCGAGGCGGAGCGCGTCGCGGAGGGGCAGCCCTACGCCTCGCTCGTCGACTTCTGGGAGCGGGCCAGGCCCTCCAAGCCGGTCGCCCAGCGGCTCGCCCAGGTCGGCGCGCTCGACGCGTTCGGCGCCAACCGCCGTGACCTGCAACTGCACCTGGCGGAACTGCGGCGCGGCACCCGGGGGACCGCCGGGGGACAGCTCCCGCTGGCCGGCGGGCGCGGCACCGCGCCGGCGGGACTGCCCGACCTCGACGAGGCGGAACGGCTCAGCGCCGAACTCGGCGTCCTCGGCATGGACTCCTCGCGCCACCTCATGGGCGACCACCGCGACTTCCTCGCCGAGCTGGGCGTCCTCAGCGCCCGGCGGCTCCGCGAGGCGGAGGACGGGACGACCATCCTGGTCGCGGGCGCCAAGGCGGCCACGCAGACCCCGCCGCTCCGCTCCGGCAAGCGCGTCATCTTCACGACCCTGGACGACGGCACCGGCCTGGTCGACCTGGCCTTCTTCGAGGACGCGCACGAACGGTGCGCGCACACCGTCTTCCACTCCTGGCTGCTCCTGGTCCGCGGCGTCGTGCAGCGCCGCGGCCCGCGCAGCTTCAGCGTGGTGGGCGCGGCGGCGTGGAACCTGGCGGAACTGGTGGAGCTGCGGAGGGAGGGCGGCCTTGAGGCGGTGGCGCGACGCCTCGCGGAACCCGGGCCCGAACCCGAGCCCGAGCCGGAACCGGTCTCCGGGCAGGGGCCCGCCCCCGCGCCCACCGCGCGGCGCATCGAGATGCCCACCGGGTTCCGGATGAACCCCTGGGCGGACCTCCGCCCGCCGGGCGAGGGCCCCGCGGGCGTCAGCAGGAAGTTGTGGCACCAGAGTCCGGGGAGCGCGGGATGAACGAGGAGAGCAGAGGGCGGGCCGAGGGCGGGACGCTCTACGTGCGGTTCCTGCTGACACCCATGTACGAGGCCGCGCTGCCCCACCTGCTGGCCCTGCTCGGCGAGTTCACCCCGCAGGTGGAGGCGCTGCCGCCCGACGCCGCGCTGGTGGACCTGCGCGGCGCGCGGCGGTACTTCGGGCGGAGCCCCGTCGACCTCGCCGCGCTGATCCGCGTACGCGCGCTCGCGCTGTACGGGGTCGAGTGCGCGATCGGCGCCGGGCCAGGGCCCATGCTCGCCCGGATGGCCGCGCGCGGCGCCGCCCCCGGCGTGACCCGGGCGGTGCCCGAAGGCCCCGACGGTATACGGGAGTTCCTCGCCGACCGGCCGGTCGCCGAGCTGCCCGGCATCGGCCGCGCCACCGCCCGCACCCTCTGCGAGTACGGCCTCGACTCCCTCGGGAAGGTCGGCGCCGCGCCGCTGTCCACCCTGCAGCGGCTCGTCGGCGCCCGCGCGGGCCGTGAGCTGCGCGAGAAGGCGCGGGGCATCGACCGCGGCACGGTCGTGCCCAACGCCGCCGCCCGCTCGGTCGCCGTGGAACGGCCTTTCCCCCGCGATGAGCTGGACCCCTTCCGGCACCGCCGCGCCCTGCTCTCCGGCGCCGAGGAACTGGGCGCGAGGATGCGCGGCGAGGACCAGGTGTGCCGCACGCTGACCCTCACCGTGCGGTACGCGGACCGCACCGGCCATGCGACCATCACCCGCACCAGGACCCTGTCCGAGCCGACCGCCCACTCCACCGCGCTGACCGCGGCCGCGTACCGCATGTACGAGGCGCTCGGCCTCCAGCGGGCCAGGGTGCGCGCCCTGTCCCTGCGCGCCGAGGGCCTCGCGCCCGCCGAACACGCCGCCCACCAGCTGACGTTCGACCCGGCGGACGAGAAGGCCCGCCGCATCGAGGAGGTCGCCGACCGCGCACGGGCGAAGTTCGGCCCCGGCGCGATCGTGCCGGGAACACTGGCGGCCTAGGCTGTGTCGTCCCCCTCCCGTCTTCCCCTACCGTGCACGGTGTGACGGTTCTCGACCAGCTGACGGGCGGGCTCCGGCAGTTGCCGGCCCCGGTGGCCGACCTGTCCGCCGCCGCCGCGGTGGGGGTGCTCGCCGGGGCCGACGCGGCGGTGAACGACGCCGGGCACCGGCAGGCCGACCAGGTCACCTGGCTGCTGCTCGCCCTCTCGCTCGTCGCACTGGTGTGGCGCAGGCGGTGGCCGCTGCCGGTGGCCGGGGTGACGGGAGCGGCATGTGCCGGCTGGGCGCTGTACGGGCACATCGGGGAGCTGCTCAACCTGCCGGTGATGCTCGCCCTGTACACGGTCGCGGTCCTCGGCGACCGGCGCCGCACGGTGTGCGCCGGGGTGGCCGCCGCACTCGTGTCGGGGGCGGTGGCGCTGCGGGTGGGACCCGCCGTCAACCCGCAGGGGCTGCTGTTCCTGGAGGTGCTCTGGCCGCTCGTTCCGCTGCTCCTGGGCGAGGCCGTGCGGATGCGGAGGCAGTTGCTCCGCGCCTACGCGGCGCGGGCGGCGCGGGCCGAGGAGGACCGGGAGAGGGAGGCGGCGCGCCGGGTGCGCGAGGAGCGGGTGCGGATGGCGCGTGAGCTGCACGACATCGTGGCGCACACGGTCACGGCGATGACCGTGCAGGCCGGGGTGGCCCTCGACGCCTTCGACGTACGGCCGGAGGTGTCCCGGCGGGCGATGCGGCAGGTGCGGGAGTCGGGCAAGGAGGCGGTGCGGGAGCTGCGGACCGCCGTGACGGTACTGCGCGACGGCGAGGGGGGAGCGGTGGGACCGGTGCCGGGGCCGGGGCCGGGCAGTATCGACGACCTGGTCTCCCGGTTCGCGGAGAGCGGCCCGCACGTCACGCTCCGGGGGGAGGGAGCGGCGGCGTCCGGCGACGGGATGCCCGCCGCGGCCGGACTGGCGGCGTACCGCATCGTCCAGGAGGCGCTGACCAACGCCGTCAGACACGCGAACGCCCGGCAGGTGACGGTGACCCTGGTGCGAGAAGAGGGGCAGCTCGTCGTGGAGGTCGTGGACGACGGCCCCCCGGCCGAGGAGCGCGGAAGGCACGCGGCCGCGGGCGGCGGCATGGGGCTCATCGGGATGCGTGAGCGCGCGCAGGCGCTCGGGGGCAGCCTCGACCACGGCCCCGTCCCCGGGGGCGGCTTCCGGGTCCGGGCGCTGCTGCCGGCCGATGACGACGACTCCGGGAGGCGCGGATGACCGTGCGCGTCGTGCTCGCCGACGACCAGACCGTCGTACGCGCGGGCTTCCGCGCGCTGCTCGACCTCACCGACGACCTCGTGGTCGTCGGTGAGGCGGCCGAGGGCGGACAGGCGGTCGAGACGGTGCGTACGACCCGTCCCGACGTCGTCCTGATGGACATCCGCATGCCGGGCGCCGACGGCATCGAGGCCACTCGGCGCATCGCCGCCGAGCGCGGTCTCGACGGCGTACGGGTGGTCATGCTCACCACGTATCCGGACGACGCCTACGTCTTCGAGGCGCTGCGGCACGGTGCCGCCGGCTTCCTCCTCAAGGACATCGAACCGGACGAGCTGCGCGCGGCGATCCGCACGGTCGCCGCGGGGCGGAGCCTGCTGGCTCCCGCCGTCACCCGCGCGGTGGTCGAGGAGTTCGCCCGCCTCAAGGCGCCGGAAGCGGCGGCCGCCGCGCTCCTGGCCCCCCTCACGGACCGGGAGCGCGAGGTCGTGGCCCTGGTCGCGGCCGGGCTCTCCAACGGCGAGATCGGCGGAGCGCTGGTCATGAGCCCCTTGACCGCCAAGACGCATGTCAGCCGCGCGATGACCAAGCTGGGCGTACGGGACAGGGCGCAACTGGTGGTCCTCGCCTACGAGACGGGACTGGTCAGGCCGGGCGGCGGCCGGCACGGGCGCGGGTGAGCTACTCCCCCGGGAGTAGCCCGCGCCTCCCCGCGGCGGATGTGCGCCCCGGTGAGTGTTCCGTAGCGTCACGGACGTGATCGAGACCATGGATACCGGCCGCCGGGGCGAAGGCGCGCGGCTTCGACTGCTCGGCCTGTTCACCGTCCTCACCCTGCTCGGCTGCTCGGTCGGCACGGCCACAGGGCAGCCGCGAGAACCCGTGCCGCGCGTGCCGCGGGTCGTGTCCCAGAAGGAGGTGGGACCGCGCCTGACCGACCTCACCCTCTCCTCCCCGGCGCTGGGACGCCGGGCCGAGGTCAGACTGCTGACCCCGGACGGATGGCGCGAACGAGGCCCCCGCGACCGTTGGCCCGTGCTCTACCTCTTCGTCGGCGGCGACGGCAACCACCGCGCCTGGACCGAGGACTACGGCGCACGGCTCGCGGACGTGCGGAGCCTCCGCGACGTCCTGGTGGTCATGCCGGAGATGCCGCTCTTCGGCTTCTACACCGACTGGTACAACCGGGGTGAAGGGGGGCCGCCCGCCGTGGAGACCTTCCACCTCGACGAAGTGCGGCCCCTGCTGGAGCGCGACTTCGGCGCGGGGACGCGCCGCGTGGCGGCGGGGGAGTCCCAGGGCGGGTTCGGGGCCGTCTCGTACGCGGCCCGGCGGCCGGGCACGTTCCGCGCCGTCGCGAGCTACAGCGGCTTCGTACGGCCGCTCCAGCACCCGCACGCCGTCAAGGCCGCCATGACCTACCTCGGCCTCGACTGGAAGGCACTCTGGGGTGATCCGGTCGCCCAGCGCGCCAACTGGCTGCGCCACGACCCCTACCACCTGGCCGCGCGCCTGCGCGGTCTGCCGGTCCATCTGGCCGGTGGCGACGGGCGGGCCGGGCCGCTCGATCCGCCCGGCACCGGGCCCGACCCGGAGATCCCCGGCCTGGAGGATCCGTCGGACCCGTTCCCGCCGGATGCCATCTCGCCCACGGAGACCCTCATGCAGCGGGAGTCCCGCACTCTCGCCGACCGGCTCCGCGCCGCCGGGGCCACCGTGACCACCCACTTCTACACCGGGACCCACGCGCCCCCGTACTGGGCACGGGAGTTCCACCGCTCCCTGCCGGTCCTGCTGCCCGCGCTCGGAGTGCCGGCCGCGGGCCCTGAACGACCGGCCTAGAGGTCCCCGCGGCGTACCACCGTCAGCGCCACCACCACCGCCACCAGCGGCCACGCGGCGAGGACCGTCCACGCCTCGGCCAGAGTCACCGGGTACCTCTCCGGGGCGACGGGCACCGCGGGGTTCTCCACCAGGCGGCCCCACGCGGCGAGCGGCATCGCGTTGCCCGTCTCCTTGACCCAGCGGTACGTCTCGCCGCCGAAGAGCGCGGGGAGCAGCAGGAGCACGCCGACCGCCGAGGCCACGGCACCCGCCGCGTGCCGCACCACCGCGCCGAGCGCCAGACCGACCAGCGCGCACACCGGCGCGAGCAACGCGGAGCCGACCACGGCCCGCAGCGCCCCCGCGTCCCCGAGCGAGAGACCGCCGTCGTCCCGCAGCAGCGCCTGCGTCACGCCGAACGACGCCCCCGCGACGGCCGCGCCGAGCGCGAAGAGCACCGTGGCGAGCACGGCCGCCTTCGCCGCGATCACCGCGCGCCGGTCCGGCACGGCCGTGAACGTCGTACGGATCAGACCGCTGCCGTACTCCCCGACGACACAGAGCGCGCCCACCGTCGCCGCGAGGACCATGAACAGCTGCCAGGCCGGTTCCACGAACGCGCTGTGCAGCGGATCGAACCGGAAGAACCGGTCGGCCTCGGCGACCGGGCCGGGCCGCGCGCCGTCGAGCCGCCGCGCGTTGCTCCAGGCGGAGTTCGCGTTGACGCCGACCACGGCGAGGGCACCGCCGCCGAGCACCCAGTACGTCGAGCGCAGCGACCAGAGTTTGATCCACTCGGCGGCCAGCAGATCCCGGAAGCGCGCACTCATCGCGGCCCTCCCGAGAAGTGGTCCACGCGGTCGGCGGTCAGTTCCCTGAACGCCCGCTCAAGGGCCCGGGCGCCGGGGGCGAGTTCATGGAGCGGGACCCGGTGGGCGCACGCCAGCTCGCCGATCCGCGACGCCGGCAGTCCGGCGACCACGAGCACCCCGTCGCCGCCCGCCCGCACCGAGCCGCCCTCGGCGGCCAGGACGGCGGTGAGCCCGGCGGCGTCCGGCGTCCGCACGGTCACCTCGGGCCCGGCGGCCCTGGCCGCGAACCGCGCCACGCTCTCCGCCGCGACCAGCTCCCCCCTGCCGATCACGACCAGTTGCTCGGCGGTCTGCTCCATCTCGTCCACCTGATGGCTGGAGACGAGGACGGTACGGCCCTCGTCCGCGAGGCGCCGCAGGAGTCCGCGCGCCCACGACACCCCCTCGGGGTCGAGCCCGTTGAGCGGTTCGTCGAAGAGGAGCACCGGGGGATCGCCGAGCAGCGCCGCGGCGATGCCGAGCCGCTGCCGCATCCCGAGCGAGTAGCCGCCGACGCGCCGCCGCGCCACCTCGGCGAGCCCCACATCGCCGAGGACCTCGTCCACTCTGCGGCGCGGAATCCCGTTGCTCCTGGCCAGCGCGGCCAGATGGGCGAGGGCGCTGCGCCCGCCGTGCGCGTCGCCCGCGTCGAGCACCGCGCCGACGTGCCGGAGGCCGCGCGGATGGCCGCGGAACGGCCGGCCGTCGACCGTGGCGCTCCCCGAGGTGGGTGCCACCAGGCCGAGGAGCATCCGCAGCGTGGTGGTCTTGCCCGCGCCGTTCGGGCCGAGGAAACCGGTCACCCGTCCCGGCCGCACCGAGAAGCTCAGCGCGCGCACGGCGGTGGTGTGGCCGTAGCGTTTGGTCAGTTCATCGACTTCGATCACGCGGTCCACGCTCCTCCGCGCCGGGCGGCCCCCGCATCGGCCCGTCGGCCACAGCCGCGGGCGGGGGGTCGGCCCGTGGGCGTACGTCTCCCGGCCCATGTCAGGGCAGGTGGCGCGCGCCTACGATCGGGGCATGTACGCGACGACGGACGCCCCGAGCCGGCCGACTCCGGCCGCGGAGGGCCCGAGAGCATGGCTGCTGCCGGTGGCCTGGGCCGCGGGGCTCGGCTATCCCTTCGCCCTGTACTTCGTGATGCGCGAGGGACGCGGCGGCTTCGGCTTCGTCACGGTCGCCCCGCTGATCGTCCTCACCGCGCTGCTCGGGGTGCTGCTGCGGCGCAGGCCGCTGACCGCGCTCGCGCTGCTCCTCGCGGGCTGGGCCGCCGCGCGCACGCAGATGCAGAACTCGGAGGTCGTCTACCTCCAGGTGCTGCTCGGCGACGCCGCCGTCGGGTACATCGCCGCCACCCGCCCACGCCGCGTCTCGGTGCCCGCGGCGCTCCTGGCGTTCGCCGCGCAGTTCACCACGCAGGCGACCTCCCTGGGGCAGGACCCGGCCCGCGCCGCCCAGCTCGTCACGCTGCTCGCCCTCGCGACGCTCGCCGCGTGGCTCACGGGGGACTCCTACCAGGAGCGCCGCGCGCACGCGCAGGCGATGGGAGCGCGCGCCGCCGAGCAGGCGGTGACCGCCGAACGGCTGCGGATCGCACGCGAGCTGCACGACATGATCGCGCACAGCATCGGTGTCATCGCCATCCAGGCGGGCGTCGGGCGCCGCGTCATCGACACCCAGCCGGCCGAGGCCCGCAATGCCCTCGCCACCATCGAGACCACCAGCAGGGAAACCCTCGCGGGCCTGCGCAGAACGCTGGTCGCGCTGCGCCGCGGCCCCACGGAAACCGACGGAGCCGGCCCCGGACGATACGACGCGCCCCGGCAGCCCGCCCCCGGCCTCGCCGACGTCGACCGCCTGGTGGCCTCGACCCTGGCCGCCGGGGTGCACGCACGGGTCAGGTGGGACGGCGAACGACGGCCGTTGCCCGCCGACATCGACCTCGCCGCGTTCCGCATCCTCCAGGAGGCGCTGACCAACGTCGTGCGCCACGCGGGCACCGGCGAGTGCCGGGTCACCATCGGCCACGGCGACGACGGGGTCACCGTGGAGGTGGCGGACGACGGGGCGGGCGGGCCGCCCGCCGGCGGCGGCTACGGCATCGTCGGCATGCGGGAGCGCGTCGGCCTGCTGCGGGGCGACTTCACCGCGGGCCCGCGCCCCGAGGGCGGCTTCCTCGTCTCGGCCCGGCTGCCCCTGCCGAAGGGAGGCCCCCGGTGAGCGAGGGGACCATCCGCGTGGTGCTCGCGGACGACCAGCCGCTGGTGCGCGCCGGGCTGCGGGTGCTGATGGCCGACACCGCGGGCATCGAGGTCGTGGGCGAGGCGGGCACGGGCGCCGAAGCGGTGGCTCTCGCCGGTGAGGTACGCCCCGACGTCGTCGTCATGGACATCCGGATGCCCGGCATGGACGGCATCGAGGCCACCCGCGCGATCAAGGCGCGGAAGGACACGGCCGGCGTCCGCGTCCTGGTCCTGACCACCTTCGACGACGACGCCCACGTGTACGGGGCGCTGCGCGCGGGCGCGAGCGGATTCCTGGTCAAGGACATGGCTTTGGACGACATCCTGGGCGCGGTCCGCGTGGTCGCCGCCGGGGACGGGCTGATCGCGCCGAGCGTCACGCGGCGCCTGATCGAGGAGTTCGCCGCCCGCCCCGAACCGGCCCCGGCGCCCGGCCCACCCCCGGTGAACGGCGTCACCGACCGGGAGCGCGAGGTCCTCACCCTGGTGGGGCGCGGCCTGACCAACGCCGAGATAGCCGCCGAGCTGTACATCACGGTGGCCACCGTCAAGGCGCACGTGGCCAGGCTCTTCACGAAGCTGGGCGCGCGGGACCGCGTCCACTTGGTCATCACGGCGTACGAGTCGGGGCTCGTGGCCCCGCCCCGCTGAACCGCCCCGCCCCGCTGAACCGCCGCACGCCGCTCCGGCCGGGGGCCACGGGCGCTCACCGGCCGTGGCGTCCGGCGGCCCGGCGGCGGGCCGTGGCGAACGTCGTGGCGGCGCCGGCACCCCCGTCCAGCGCTCACTCCACCCACCGGTACCGCCGCTCGGGGCGCCCCGTCCCGCCGTACCGCAGGGTCACGGCCGCGCGGCCCGTCTCCGCGAAGAACTCCAGGTAGCGGCGGGCGCTGACCCGGGAGAGGGTGCCGGCCGCCGCGCACTCCGACGCCGAGAGGCCGCCCGGGTGGTCGCGCAGGGTCTGCTCGACCAGGTCCGCGGTGTGTGCGGCGAGGCCCTTCGGGAGTTCCCGTGAGCCCGGCGGCCGGGTGCCGAAGATCCGGTCGACGTCCTCCTGGCGGGCCTCGGCGAGACCGTCGAGCCGCGCCCGCACCGCCGCCACGTGCCGCAACTGCTCCCGCAGCGCCGCCTGGTTGAACGGCTTGATCAGATAGTGCAGGGCGCCCGCCCGCAGCGCGGCCCGTACGACCTCCGCGTCCCGCGCGGCCGTGATGAACAGCGCGTCCACCGGCTGCCGCCCCGGATCGCGCTCCTCCGCCGCCCGCAGCTCCCGCAGTACCGCGATGCCGTCCATGTCGGGCAGGTAGACGTCAAGGAGCACGAGGTCGGGGCGGACGTCAGCGGCGAGGCGCACCGCCTCCGCGCCGCTGTGCGCGACGCCGACCACCGTGCACCCCTCGACCGTGGCGACATACCTGCTGTGCAGCTTCGCGACCATGAAGTCGTCGTCCACGACCAGCACCCTTGTCATCGCCGCAGGCTATGGGCGCGACCACAACGACCACAACGTCCGTTGGTTCCGGAAGAGAGACAGGTTGCCAACGCCCGGGCAACATGTGGGCCACCTCACACACACCCCGTCCCCCCGGGGGACGTTCCTCCCCGGCGCCCCCCTCGACGTACCGACAAGGTGGTGGCACACGTGCGGCTGCGCACACCCCTCGCCCTGCTGGGGGCCGCCCTCCTCGTGCTCGTGGCGCCGCCGCTGCTCACCACGGGCAGCGGCGCCGACACCGGCACCCAGATCCCCGGCCTGCGCTTCATGGTCCCCAACACCCCCGGCGGCGGCTACGACATCACCGCCCGCACCGCGGCGAAGAACGCCGAGGACGCCGGACTCACCCACAACATCGAGGTCTACAACCTGCCCGGCGCGGGCGGCACCGTGGGCCTGACCCGGCTCGTCGGCGAGCACGGCAACGGCAAGCTCGCCATGTCCATGGGCCTCGGCGTCGTCGGCGCCGCACGCTCCAACCACTCCCCGAAGAGCCTCGGCGACACCACCCCGATCGCCCGCCTCACCGAGGAGCAGGACGTCGTGGTGGTCGCTCGGAACTCCCCGTACAAGACCATCGGCCAGCTCGTCGAGGCGTGGAGGAAGAACCCCGGCAAGCTGCCCGTGGGCGGCGGCTCCTCGCCCGGCGGCCCCGACCACCTCGCCCCGATGCTGATGGCACGCGCCGCGGGGATCGCCCCGAAGAAGGTCAACTACGTGCCCTTCGACGGCGGCGGCGAACTCCTCGCCTCCATCCTCGGCAGCAAGGTCGCCTTCGGTGTCTCCGGGGTCGGCGAGTACCTGGACCAGATCAGGTCCGGGGAGCTGCGGCTCCTCGCCGTCACCGGCCCGAAGCGGGTGAAGGGCCTGGACGGGCCCACCCTCAAGGAGTCCGGCTACGACGTGGAGTTCACCAACTGGCGCGGCATCGTCGCCCCGCCGGGACTCAGTGACGCCGAGCGGAGGAAGCTCACCGCCCTCGTCGAGAAGCTGCACGCCTCGCCCGAGTGGCAGAAGTCCCTCAAGACCAACGGCTGGGACGACGCCTTCCTGACCGGCGAGAAGTTCGGCGACTTCCTGGACGCCCAGGACAGGCGCGTGGTGTCGGTGCTGAAGGAGCTGGGACTGTGACCACCCCCGACACGTCACCCGAGACCACCCCCGACGCGGCACCCGCGGAGCGCGGCGGGCGCCGCGCCTGGCTGCGCGAGCACTCCGAACTCGGCGTCGGCGTCCTGCTCCTCGCCCTCGGCGTGCTCGTCCTCACCGACGCGCTCACCATGGACGTGGAGATCGCCCGGCGCGGCCCCATCGGCCCCGAGACCGTGCCGGTCGCCGTCGGCGTCGGACTGCTCGTCGTCGCCGTCCTGCTCACCGTCGACGTCCTGCGCGGCGGGCGGGGCGAGGCCGAGGGCGGCGAGGACATCGACCTCTCCGAACCCGCCGACTGGCGGACCGTGCTGCTCCTGGCGGGCGTCTTCCTCGCCACCGCCGTCCTCGTCGAACCGCTCGGCTTCCCCGTCGCGGGCGCCCTGCTGTTCTGGGGCTCCGCCCACGCCCTCGGCAGCCGCCACCCCGACCGCGATCCACTGATCGCCGCCGGGCTCTCCGTGGTCACGTACGTGGTCTTCAACAACCTGCTCGGCGTTCCGCTGCCGGGCGGCCCCCTGATGGGAGTGCTGTGACATGGACGCCTTCACCTCCCTGATGGACGGCTTCGGCACCGCCCTCACCCCGGTCAACCTCCTCTGGGCCGCCGTCGGCGTGCTCCTGGGGACCGCCATCGGCGTCCTGCCCGGCATCGGGCCCGCCATGGCCGTCGCCCTGCTGCTCCCCGTGACCTACGGGCTCGAACCGACCGGCGCGTTCATCATGTTCGCCGGCATCTACTACGGCGCCATGTTCGGCGGCTCGACCACCTCGATCCTGCTCAACACCCCCGGCGAGAGCGCCGCCGTCGTCGCCGCCATGGAAGGCCATCCGATGGCCAGGGCGGGGCGGGGCGCGCAGGCACTCGCGGCCGCCGCCATCGGGCACTTCGCCGGTGGCATGATCGGCACGCTCCTCCTCGTCGCCCTCGCGCCGACCGTGGCCGGCCTCGCCGTCGGCATCGGCGCGCCCGACTACTTCGCGATCATGGTGCTCGCCTTCATCGCCGTCACCTCGGTCCTCGGCTCCTCCCGCATCCGGGGCCTCGCCTCGCTGCTCATCGGCCTCACCATCGGTCTCGTGGGCCTGGACCAGATGACCGGCCAGCAGCGGCTCACCTTCGGCTCGCTCCAGCTCGCCGACGGCATCGACGTGGTGATCGTCGCGGTCGGCCTCTTCGCCATCGGGGAGGCCCTCTGGGTCGCCGCGCACCTGCGCCGAGCCGGCGGCGAGGCCATCCCCGTCGGCCGCCCGTGGTTGGGCGGGGCCGACGTGCGGCGCACCTGGAAGTCCTGGCTGCGCGGGCCGTTCATCGGCTTCCCCTTCGGGGCGATCCCGGCCGGCGGCGCGGAGATCCCGACGTTCCTGTCGTACGTCACCGAGAAGCGCCTGTCCCGGCACAAGGACGAGTGGGGCAAGGGCGCCATCGAGGGCGTCGCCGGGCCCGAGTCGGCCGCCTCCGCGTCGGCCGCGGGCACCCTCGTCTCCATGCTGACACTCGGCCTGCCCACGACCGCCGTCGCCGCGGTGATGCTCGCCGCCTTCCAGCAGTACGGCATCCAGCCGGGCCCGCTGCTCTTCGAACGCGAACCCGACCTGGTCTGGGGCCTCATCGCCTCGCTCTTCGTCGGCATGGTGCTGCTGCTCGCCCTCAACCTGCCGCTGGCCCCGGTCTGGGCGAAACTGCTGCGCATCCCGCGGCCCTACCTCTACGCGGGCATCCTGTTCTTCGCGGCCGTCGGCGCCTACGCGGTCGGCGGCGAACCGGTCGACCTCGTCATCCTGCTGGTCATCGGCCTGATCGGCTTCGGCATGCGGCGCTACGGACTGCCCGTCCTGCCCGCGGTCATCGGCGTGATCCTCGGCCCCAACGCCGAGCAGCAGCTGCGCCGCGCCCTGCAGATCAGCGACGGCAGCGTCGGCGGCCTGGTCGAGACACCGTTCTCCCTCACCGTCTATGGCCTGATCGTCCTCGTCGTGGCCTGGCCGTTGGTGAAGAAGGCACTGGTACGGGCCCGCCGCCGTGACGTAGACGTGGAGGCATGACCGAGACGACCGACCGGTTCACGGACATCCGCCCCGCCACCGCCGCCGACGTCCCCGCCGTCGCGGCGGTGACCCACGCGGCGTACCACCACTACATCGCACGCATCGGGCGCCGCCCCGCGCCCATGGACGCCGACCACGCGGCCGACGTGGCGGCGGGGCGCGTCCAGGTGACCGGCGACCCGGTCACCGGGCTGCTCGTCCTCGTCCCGGTCACCGCGCCGGTCGAGGACGCCCATCTCTTCCTGGAGTCGATCGCGGTCCACCCCGACGCCGCGGGCCAGGGGGTGGGCCGCCGGCTGCTCGCCTTCGCCGACGCCCACGCGCGGTCACTGGGGCTCGACGAGATCAGGCTCTACACCAACGCCCTGATGTGGGAGAACCAGAAGATCTACCCCCGGTACGGATACGACGTCGTCGAGCGGCGCCTCGACGGCCCCTACGACCGCGTGCACTACCGCAAGCGGCTCCGCGGCGCCTGAGGACGTCTCATGCGTCCGGCCACCAGGTCCGCTGCACGTCCTTGCGGACCTCGGACCTCTCGCGTGGGGCGGCCTCGTCCTCCTGGCGTTCCCGTACTCGACGGCTGACGGCTTTGCTCACGGGCTTGTGCACGGTCACTCGGCGCATGGCTGCCTCCCTGCCTTACCGATGTCCACGTAAGCCGTTCCGTAGACCTATGCGGACAGGCTTTCTGATCGAAACCCCGGATTCGGCACGGGTTCCGTCACTTTCCGAAGGCCCGGTCCGCGGGCCAGCGCCTCCAGTTCGTCCAGGGCCCGCAGTGCCGCGACGGCCGCCGCGGGGTCCGCCGCACGCAGACCGCTCGCCTCGAACTCGTCCTCGTCCAGGCGGAGCACGGCGGTCCCGTCCGCGGAGCACCACAGGTCGAGGTCCAGGTCCTCCACCGTGAGGACGGCCCCCTCGCGGACGGCCGGGCGCGTCACGTCGCAGTACCACCCCTTCAGGGTGCCGTCGGCCGCGTACACCTCTTTGACCGCGTACCAGCGGTCGCGCCAGTAGTGCTCGGTGAGGACGTCGCCCGGCTCGAAGCGCACGAAGCCGAAGTCGCGGACGCCGGGGGCGGCCCAGGGCGCCCGCACCGTGACGCGCGTCCCGTCGTCGTGGAGCAGCTCCGCCGGGTAGCGGATCTTCGTGGCGCCCGCCTTGACGAGGACGATCCCGACCGTCGCGGCCCCGCCGTCAGCCGAGTTCGCGGACATGGCGCACCTCCGTCGCGCAGATCTCGTAGCCGAACCACGCGTTGATCGCCAGCATCGGTCCGTTGCCCGCGTCGTTGCCGGTGAACGCCTCCGTGCAGCCGGCCGCGCGGGCGCGGTGCAGGGAGTCGTTCTTGGCGAGCTTGGCGAGGCCGCGGCCGCGGAAGGCACGCGCGGTGCCCGTCATGCCGGACGCGTAGCGGCCCGCGCCGTCCGTGCGGGCCAGGCTGAACGCCGCGGGACGGCCCTCCACCAGGGCCACCGTGGTGAGCTCCCGGCTGACCAGCGGGTGCCGCCAGGTCTCGGCGAGCCAGTGCCCGTAGTCCGTGAACTCCGCGGCCACGTCGCCGGGTTCGTCCGCCACGGTCTCCGCGTCGAGGGCGAAGAGGGGCCGCGCGTCGTCCGCGTACACCGATCCGCTGACCAGCTCCACCCCGGCGGGCGGCTCACGGCGGGGCGGCAGCGAGCCGTGCGCCAGATCGAGGCGGAGGAAGTGCGCGCTGCGGCTCGGGCGGTAGCCGCGCCGGGCGGCGAAGGCGAGGTTCGCGGGCTCGTCGAGCACCCAGGAGTAGACGGTCCGCGCCCCCGCGTGCGCCAGGTGCTCCTCGGCCGTGCGCAGCAGGAGCGTCCCCGCGCCGGTGCCGAGCCGCTCCGGGTGGACGTAGACGTTGGCGAAGCCCTGGCCGGGCTCCGGGCTGTCGTGGGCGATGCCCACCTGGGCCGTGCCGACCACCTCGCCCTCGTGCTCGGCGATCAACTGCCGGTAGTGGGCGTCCGGATGGGCGTGCGCCAGGTCGAAGGCGACCGACTCGGGGGTCACGAGCATCGCGGGCACACAGGCCCGGCGTACGGCGGCGAAGCCCTCGGCGTCCGCGGCGGCGGAGGCGCGGCTGGGGTCGAAGGCGCGCGCGATCACAGTCATGGAGCCGCACGCTACGCGCGCGCCGCGCCGCGGGCCTCCCATTTTCCCCGGCGCGGGGGCCGTCACGGGCGGACGGGGCCCGCGCGTGCGGGACAATCGCCCCGTGACTCTGCAGATCGACATCGACGAAGCCTCAAGCGCCGCGCCGTACGAGCAGGTGCGGGCCCAGATCGCGGGACAGGCCAGGTCCGGGGCGCTGCCGGTCGGCCACAAGCTGCCCACCGTGCGCGGGCTCGCCCAGGAGCTGGGGCTCGCCGCCAACACCGTCGCCAAGGCCTACCGGGCCCTGGAGGCCGACGGGGTCGTCGAGACCCGGGGCCGCAACGGCACGTTCGTCGCCGCGGCGGGCGACGCCGCGGCCCGGGAGGCGTCCGCCGCCGCCCGGACGTACGCCGAGCGGGCACGGCGGCTCGGCCTCTCCGAGCAGGACGCGCTCGCCGCGGCGCGCGACGCCCTGCGGGCGGTGTACGGAGCCGCGCGGTAGCCCGCCGCACCCGCACGGCCCTACAGGTACAGCCCCGCGTCCGCGCCCTCACGCCGGTCCGGCACCGACGTCGGTGCCGTGCCGCGCCGCAGCGCGAACAGCTCCGCGAGGGTGGCGCCCTCGCGGCCCACGCCCTCGTCCGTGCCCAGCCACTCCACCGCCTCGGGGCGGGTCAGCGGGCCGACCTCGATGCGGGCGAGGCAGCGTCCCGGGCGGACGACGGCGGGGTGCAGCCGCTCCAGGTCCTCGTTGGTGGTGACGCCGACGAGGACGTTGCGCCCCTGCCCGAGGAGGCCGTCGGTGAGGTTGAGCAGCCGGGAGAGCGCCTGGCCCGCCGTGTGCTTCGCCTCGCCCCTGATCAGCTCGTCGCAGTCCTCCAGGAGCAGCAGCCGCCAGCGGCCCTTCCCCGTGCCGTCGTCCTCGCCGATCGCGATGTCCATCAGATAGCCGACGTCGCTGAAGAGCCGCTCCGGGTCCAGGACGCAGTCGACCTGGCACCAGTCGCGCCAGGAGCGGGCGAGCGTCCGCAGCGCCGACGTCTTGCCCGTGCCCGGCGGGCCGTGCAGGAGCAGCAGGCGGCCCGAGATGTCCTCGGGGACCGTCTTCATCAGCTTGTCCATGGCGTCGGCGACCGGCGCGGTGTAGTGGGGCCGCACCTCCTCCCACGTACCGGCCGAGATCTGCCGGGTCGTGCGGTAGGGGCCGCGCCGCGGCGAGACGTACCAGAACCCCATCGTGACGTCCTCCGGCTGCGGCTCCGGCTCGTCCTGCGCGCCGTCCGCCGCCTGCTTGAGGATCTTCTCCGCCAGCGCCTCGGTGGTCGCCGTCACCGTGACGTCCGCGCCGCGGTTCCAGCGGGAGACCAGCAGGGTCCAGCCGGGGCCCTCGGCGAGCGTCGCGCTGCGGTCGTCGTCGCGGGCGGCCCGCAGGACCTTCGCCCCCGGGCAGCAGGGTCGCACCGGACCTGACGCGGTCGATGTTGACGCTGTGCGAGAACGGCTGCTCGCCCGTCGCGAAGCGGCCGAGGAACAGCGCGTCCACGACGTCCGCGGGGGAGTCGCTGTCGTCGACGTGCAGCCGGATCGGCAGGGCGTCGTGCGGGTTGGCGGCCATGCCGACATGATCCGGCACGGGCGCCTCTCCCCGCATCCGGTTTCCGCCGCGTGCTTCCGCGCCCCCACCGTGCGGAGGCCGGGGCGGGGCCTGTCGCGGAGCTGTGGCCGGAACCTGTCCCGCCACCGAGGTACGCCGTTACGCTTGCCGCTGATGGGACGTCATGAGTGGGTTTCCTCGGCACTGCGGTGGCGGTTGACCGCACTGCTCGGCGTTGGTGCGGCCGCTCTGGCCCTGGTGATCACCCTGGTCCAGACGCTCCCCGGCGACGGCGGCAGCACCGCGGGCACCACGCCCGACGGCGGCACGGTGCACGGCACCCCCGTCATCCCTCCCGGCGACACGGAAGCGGCCGTGGGCTGGGGCTTCACCCACACCCAGTACAGCGCCGACGAGGGCGAGGACGAGGCGGTCGGCCGCGTCCGCGCCGGCCTCGCGGACCAGCGGCGGCCCGTCCCGCAGATCCAGCACATCATGGGCTGGGGCGCGGGCAACCCCGAACCGGTCGAGGGGCGCTACGACTTCGCCGAGATGGACCGCCGCATCGACTTCGCCAGGGAGAGCGAGGGCACCCCCGTCGTCACGCTGTGCTGCGCCCCCGACTGGATGAAGGGCGGTGAGCCCGGCGCCGACAGCACCGACTGGAGCCAGCAGGCCCTGGAGACCGCGCCGGACCCCGAGCACTACGACGACTTCGCGAAGCTCGCCGCGACCGTCGCCAGGCGCTACCCCGACGTACGCCACTTCATCGTCTGGAACGAGTTCAAGGGCTTCTGGAACACGGAGAAGGGCCGCTGGGACCAGGAGGGCTACACCGAGCTGTACAACCGCGTCTACGAGGAGCTCAAGAAGGTCGACGAGGACATCATGGTGGGCGGGCCCTACCTGGTGATGGACAGCGTCCACCCCCGCCAGACCACGAACGCCTCGCAGGTCGAGGGCGCCTGGGGCAGCCTGGACCAGCGCGTCCTCGACGCCTTCACGTACTGGAACGAACACAAGAAGGGCGCGGACTTCGTCGTCGTCGACGGCGCCAGCTACACCACGGACGACGACATGCTCCCCGACGAGTTCAAGGCCACCGACAAGTTCACGGCCGTGGGCCAGTGGGTCCGTGAACGCACCGGAGACCTGCCCCTGTGGTGGGCCGAGTACTACGTGGAGCCGGGCGACAGCAGGGACAACCGCGACGACTGGTCCGAGGCGCACCGCGTCGCCGTCCACGCCTCCGGCCTGATGGGGATGGCCAAGGGCGGCGCCACCAGCGGCTTCTACTGGAACCCGCAGAAGAGGGGCGCCCCGTGCGCGGGCTGCCTGTGGACCCCCACGCAGCGCGCCGACGGCGGCACCCCCTTGCCCATGCTGGAGCTGGTCGAGCGGTTCGGCGCGGAGTTCGGACCCGGCACCCGGTTCAGGAAGGCCGCGGTCGCCGGCGACGACCGGCGCCATGTACGGGTGCTCGCCGACGACGAGGCCGTCCTCGTGGTCAACACCCTGGACCGGGCGGTCGGCGTGAAGGTCGACGGCAAGCGGCTCGACATGGCCGGGTACGCGGTGAAGTGGCTCGAACGCTGAGCCGCGCCGCCCCGCCCCGGCCCCCGGAGGCCCGCCCTCACGCCATGGTCACGAACCGCTGGATCAGTGAGGCGAGCAGCACCGCGAGCAGCGGCAGCGAGAACCAGAAGCTGCTCTGGAGCCACCGCTGCTGCCGCACGCTCGGCGCCGCCGCGACCCGCACCACCTCGCGCGCCGTGAGCAGCACCGCGAGCGCCACGAACGCCAGCGCCCCCACGACCGTCCACGGCGTCCACGTCACCTTCGGCCCGGCCGCCCAGTCCCCGGCCTCCGGGGCCGGGCCGTCCGGCTGCCCGCGCATGCCGTAGATCGTCGCGTCCTCGTTGGCGAAGACCTTCGTCAGCTCCTCGCGCTCGTCCAGGTGCTGGATGAGGCGCGGCTGCCACGTCTCGGAGTAGCCGGCGTCGAGCTCCAGATAGGTCGTCTGGCTGCGGTTGATCATCAGGTACGAGTGGGGGCCCGCGTCCTTGAGCGCCTTCACCAGGCCGGAGACCAGGACCGGATCGGCCGGCGCGAGCGTGGGCAGGTACTCCACCTTCTCCATGTCACGGGCGCCCCACGGCATGGCGGGCGTGACGTTGTCGACCGTGTCGTCGCTCATCCAGAGCAGCCGAACCGTCGGGTCGTCGTGCGCGTACACGTACTCCATGGCGGCGACCTCGCCGGGACGTATCCGCTCGAAGGACTCGTTGCCCCAGCGCGCCACCAGGAAGCCGCCCATCAGGACGAGCCCGGCCATCAGCGCGGCGAGCGGCGCGAGGCTCACCCGGTCCCGGTCCCGCTCCTCCGCGGTCAGGCCGGCCCGCGGGAAGAGCGCGAGCCCGGCGAGCAGGGCCGCGCCCGGCAGGGCGAACATGAAGACGCGCAGCGCCATCTCGCCGCCGTAGGACTGCATGCCGAAGCCGAGGAACGGCACGAGGGCCAGCACGACGAGCGAGCGCTCGCTGTACTTGTAGAAGCGCCGCCGCCACCAGCCCCAGCAGGCGAACGCCAGCACGCCGCCGGCCATCGCCACGCGCACGTACAGCACGAGCCGGTGTGTCGAACTGCCGCCCTCGATCCGTCCGGAGACCGACGACGACACGTTGCCGCCGACGCCCCCGACACCGCCGAACAGCTCGTCGAAGTGCCCCGACCAGTACGGCTCCGCGAGGAAGCCCAGCCACACGACGACGCACACGCCGAAGAGCACCGGCAGACCGCGCAGTTCCGAGCGGCCGACGAGGACGAGCACCGTCAGGACGCCGAGCATCACGAACGGCGTGAGCTGGTGCGCGGCGACCGACGCCACGAAGATGCCGACGAGGACCAGCAGCAGTACGGCGCGCTCCCCGCGGCCCGTCGGCTCGACCTCCAGCTCGCCGGGGCGCCGCTTGGTCCACAGCACGCGCGGCGCGCGGAACCAGACCAGGAGTACGGCGATGAAGGCGAGGTAGAGCAGGTATGTGAAGCCCTGCGGGGAGAAGTAGTCCTGGCCGACCCAGCCGCTCAGTACGAAGATCCACAGCCCCGCCCACTTGGCGCGCCAGGCCGCCCGCATCGACCGCACGAGCAGGAACAGCGGCGCCAGGTACAGCACCTGGATGACCGTCGGCCACCAGCGGATGACCTCGGTCAGGTCCGAGACGCCGCACGCCTTCGCGGCGAACGCGGCCGCGGCGAAGAATCCCGGCCAGCTCCAGCGGGCGTCGAGATCGGGCGCGGCGGCGCCGGTCCTGTCGATGTAGTCGAGGAACCCCAGGTGCTGCCAGGCCGTGGCGAACCGCGGCTCGGTCTCGATGACCGCGGGCAGCGCGTGCAGGGACACCACCGTGGCGAGGAGTGTCACCAGGAGCAGGCCCTTGATCGGCCGGTCCATCCAGAGCAGCACGGCGAAGACGACGACCAGCAGGGCGGCGCCCAGCAGCGTCGCCCTCGGCAGCACGGAGACCAGGCCGAGCCCGCCCATGTCCGCCAGGTCCGCGTCGCCCATGCCGAGCACGGGCAGCCAGTACAGGGCGAGCGCGAGGGCCAGGAGCAGCGCCATGACGAGGACGTGGCGGCGGGGCGGGCGCGGGGGAGCGGCGTCCTCGGCGGAGCCGTCGTCGCCGGGCGCGGTGCCTTCGGCCGGCGTCCGCGCGGGAGGCGGTTCCCTCGGGGGAGCCTCTTCGACGAGCGGTTCCTCCAGCAGGGGCGCATCGCCGGCGGCCTCGTCTCGCGAGGTGTCCTCGTCGCGGGGGGCCGGGGCTCTCAGCGCCCACGTGGGCCGGTGGTCCATGTCGTCCCCCTCGCTCTCCGCCGCGGGCGTGCCGGGTGGTACGGCCGTCCCGGCGGCGGGCGTGCCCGGCCCCGGCCGCACGTCGGGCCTGCGCTCCGGGTGGTCGAAGTCCAGCTGCACGGCGAGCTGCAGCGTGTCCGAGTCCAGCGACTCCCGCAGCGCCCACGCGGGCCCGTGGCGCTCCCTGCCCTCGGCGGGGGCGGCGACGCGGCGCATCCGCACCGTGGGGGCGTCGCGCGTCCCGAGGTCGGCCAGGTCCCCGTCGGGGGCCTCGCCCGTGGACGGCCGGTCCGCGGCGGCGGACCGCGTCACGCGGTACAGCTTGGGCGCGGCGATCGCCACGATCACCGCCAGGCTGGAGATCTCCGCGATGCCCGCTCCCGTCAGGCCCATCCGCGGCAGCAGGAGCAGCGTCAGGCCGAGGACCAGGACGCAGAGCAGGCCCTGCAGCCAGGCGATCCCCGAGGTCTTGCTCTGCGCGCGCTGCACCGCGAAGTACGTCTCCATGACGACCCGGAGCAGCGCCCCCACGGCGAACCAGCGCAGCAGCGGGGTGGCGGCGTCCGCGTACGCCTGGCCGAACAGGCTCAGGATGAACGGTGCCGCGAGGAAGAGGGTGGCGCACACCGGCAGCATGATCATCGCCATCCTGCGCAGCGCGGAGCGGGTGTTGGCCGCGAGCAGCGCGGGGTCGTGCGCGCCCTCGACGGTCAGCGAGGCACCCATGTTGATGGCGAGGAGGTTGACGGTGCCGCCGATGGTGGTGGTGATGTAGAAGTACGCGTTGTCGACCGAGCTGACCTGCGAGGCGACGATGACCGGCACGAGGTAGACGACGGCGAGCGAGAACAGGGAGCCGGTGTAGTCGCCGGCCAGGAAGCGGCCGATCTCGCGCAGCGTCGGCGGTTTCGCCTTGCCGTCGGTGGCCTTCACGTGGCGCGGCACCAGGCGCCGGAAGACCAGCCAGCCGAGCGGGATCACCGACACCGCGATCGAGGCGACCCAGGAGACGAAGACGCCCGCGGTGGGGACGGCCGCGGCCATGGCGATGAGCAGCCCCAGCTTGGCGACCGAGAAGACGGTGTTGCCCACCGGCACCCACAGCGCGTTGCGCAGCCCGGTGAGCACCCCGTCCTGGAGGGTGAGCACCGACCAGGCGACGACGGCGAGGACGAACCCGACGCCGTGCACCGGGCCGTGCAGGAACCGGTACGAGGGCCCCCACAGGTCCAGCGTGAGCAGGAAGACGGCCGCGGCGAGCGCCACCGCCACCGAACTGCCCGCGTACGTACGGAAGATCAGCCTGCCCGTGGCGCGGCCCGCGATGGGGATGAACCGTGCGAGGGCGCCGGTCAGCGTCACGGCGGTGAGGCCCGCGAGGAGCTTCATCGCCGCGATCGCGGCCGAGCCCTGGCCGACCGCCGACTCCGAGTAGTAGCGGGCGGCGGCCAGCCAGAAGCCGACCCCGAGCACGCCGGAGATGCCCGTGTTGAGCATCAGGGCGTAGGCGTTGCGGAACAGCGGGCTGCCGCCGTCCGCGCCCGGCAGGCGCACTCTGCGCGGCCTGCCGGACGTGCCGGACGGCGGCTGCTCGCCGCCGCTCTCGGGGCCGGTGACACCGGCCTGGGCGGTGGTCGTGTCAGACACGGGTACGAATCGCCTTCCGGCGGACCTGTCGGGCTCTGCGGACCACGGCGTACCCCTTGGTGAGGGCGCGGTCCCTGGCGAAGTTGCGGGCGATGGCGCGCCCCTCCACGAGGCGCTCGAACTCCTCGTCCCCGGTGGCGCGGCGCACGGTGACCCGCCGCAGCGCGTACGGGCCCTGGGCGCGGCGGGCCAGGGAGTTGCCGACGGCGAGCGACTGGGCGAAGCCCGCCTCCCGTACACCCGTGCGCACCCGGCGGTCGGAGTAGCCGTAAGGGTAGGCGAACGAGCGGGGCCGGGTGCCCAGCTCGTCGGCGACGATGTCGCGGCAGCGCCGCAGTTCGCGGCGCAGCTCGGTGTCGGGCAGCTGGTCGAGCTCGGGGTGGGTGTGGCTGTGGCCGCCGATCTCGGTGCCCGCCGCGGCCAGTTCGCGCACCTGGTCCCAGTCGAGCATGAAGTCGAGGGCGCGGCCGGTGTCGTGCGCGCCGCGCAGCCAGCCGGTGGAGACGAAGAGCGTCGAGGCGAAGCCGTGCTTGGCGAGCACGGGCAGCGCGTACCGGTGCACGCCCTCGTAGCCGTCGTCGAAGGTGATGAGGACGGGCCGCTCGGGCAGGGCGCCCGAGGAACGCCAGGCCGCCGCGAGCCCGGCGGTCGTGAGCGGTGTGCGGCCCCGCTCCGCGAGCACCTCCATCTGGCGGGTGAACGCGTCGGGCGACACGGAGAGTTCGTGCGTCGCCTCGTTCGGCGCGTGCGCCACCGAGTGGTACATCAGGATCGGCACGGGGCCGGGCGCCCGGCTCATGCGGCGGTCCCCTCGCCGGCCGTGCCCTCTCGGCCCGCGCGCTCCGTCCCGCCCCCGGTGCCGACGGCGCCGGCGGGGATCTCCACGACGGAGAACGCGGTGCCCCCGCGGCGGGCGCGGAGGGTGCCGAGGGCGTAGCCCCCGGCGGCGGTGGCGACGCCCGCCACGATGGCGCCCGCCCGTCCCGCGCCGCCCGGCCGCCCGAGCACGGCGTCCCGCAGACCGCGTCCGACCCCGGCGGGCAGGACGCGCGTGGTGTAGCGCCGCTCGGACTCCAGGCCCTTGGCGGCGCCGACGCTCCGGGCGACCAGGGCCTTGGAGAGCCCTTCGGCGTAGGTGCGGGAGCGGAAGTAGCGGAATCGTTCCCGCACGGCGGGCACCCGGTGGTGGATCACCGCGCGGTCGTCGATGAGCAGGACCGCGTCCGGTTCGGCCCGGGTGAGGCGGATGCAGAACTCCGTCTCCTCGCAGCCGAGCGGCCGTCTGTCGCCGTCCCGCCCGATGCCGGTCGCGAAGCCGCCGGCGATGTCGAAGGCGGCGCGCCGGAACGCGGCGTTCCCGCCGAGGACGTTGCGTACGCGGACCCGCCCCGGCGGGAGCCCCCTGTACGTGCAGCCGACGACCCAGTCGAACTCCTCGGGGAACCAGGCGGGCCGCCGCCCCGACTCCCACAGCGGCACGGTGCGCCCGCCGACGGCGAGGACCCGCGGGTCCTCGAACCCCTCGGCGAAGCGGCGCAGCCAGTCGCGCTCGGCGACGGCGTCGTCGTCGAGGAAGGCGACGACGGAGCCGCGGGACGCGGCGATGCCGGTGTTGCGTCCCGCCGAGAGGCCGCGCGGGCCCGCGTTGGCGAGCACCCGCACCCCCTCGGTCTCCGCGTACTCCGCGGCCAGCCGTTCCAGGAGCGTGGCGTTGTGGTCGACGACGAGCAGCGTCTCCAGGGCGGGCAGCGACTGCGCGCCCACCGAGGAGACCGCCGCGAGGATGTCCTCCCAGCGGTCCTCGGTGTACACGCAGACGACCACGGAGATCTCCGTGCTCAAGACACCTCTCCCCGGCCGGTGTGGAGGGGGAGCCCGCGCGCGGCCTTGGACCGCGATCCGCGCCTGACGCGGTTCGAGCGCTCGCTGAGGATCACCTTCAGTACGCGGATGCCGTCGCGGACGGCACGGAGGTTGCTGGCGCCGTGTATCCGCAGATACTCGTGGCTGGGAATCTCCTGGACCTTCAGGCCCGCCTTGACGACCCTGATGTTCATCAGGGTCTCGACCTCGAAGCCGGTGCAGTCGAGTTCGATCTTGTCCAGGCAGTGCCGCCAGAACGCGTTGTATCCGTAGCACAGATCGGTGTAGCGGGCGCCGAACTTGGCGTTGACGACGGAGCACAGCACATGGTTGCCGAGCTTGCGTATGGGCGTCATGTCGTCCGTGCCGCCGCCGTTGGCGAACCGGGAACCCTTGGCGAAGTCCGCGCCCGAGACGAGGGCGGAGACGTAGGAGACGATCTCCTGGCCGTCGGCCGAGCCGTCGGCGTCGACCATCACGATGATGTCGCCCGTGCACGCGGCGAAGCCGGTGATCAGGGCGTCGCCCTTGCCCTTGCCGAGCTGGCGGACCACCTTCACGTCCGGCCACAGCTCACGGGCGACGGCCACGGTGTCATCGGTGGAGTTCCCGTCCACGAGGACGACCTCGTGGACCCACTCGGGAAGTGTCTTGAATACGTAGGGCAGATTCTCTGCCTCGTTCATGGCGGGAATAACCACGCTGACCGGAGGCGTGATCGCCAAATGCGTGGAGATCGGCCGGTAGTCGCGCGAGATCTCGTCTAACGGTTCTTGCCCGGCGTCTGCCGGGCGCACAAAAGAAGTCATGAGTCCGGTGGTCCCTCTCGTCCGGTGGACCGCCCGCCCCCGGGCGGTCCGGCAATTGATCCGGTTCGAAAGGGGGGTTCTCACTTGAGCATGCCGAAATTGATCTCCGTGCATGCCGAGTGAGCTGGCATAGCGCGGGACGTGACCCGGTTATGGAGTGATCGCCGGGCACGGCACCCCCCTACCGCGCCCCGCACCGGAGCCATCGCGATCTCGAGCCCTCCCCCAGATCGCACTGCGTGATGGACCGTTGCGGGTGGATGTACGACGGTATTGATGATTGAGACTGTATGGCAAGACCTGGAACGTGGCCTCACGTTTTTCATGATTTGCGTGATCCATATGATCGCGCGCGGGTTTCGCTATTTCCTGCCGCGCGATCGGATTTTACCCATCCGTTTGAGCAGCCTGTCAGCCGGATCAAACAATTCCGGCCTCGCCAGGACGGTATTGCGCAGCGCCCTGGCCGGCGCCCGTCGCGCCGTGTGGCCGAATGCCACCGGGTGGCGCAGGGCCACCCTGCCCTCGAAGACGTCGATCTCACGCGTCTTGAGGGAGTCCTTGTACTCCTTCTTGCCGCGGCCCAGGTCGAGGTACGCGATGCCGTCGGCGGCGGCCGCCTCCGCCATGCGCAGATGCAGCACCAGGCCGGGCGAGTACTTCGCGAACGCCGGGTCGTACGCCGGGAACCAGCACGCGAGGACGCGCTCGCTGCGCAGCCCGAAGTGCGCCGCGACCGGGACGTCCGCCGCGTAGAGCACCGAGAGGACGCCGGCGAAGGACTCGCTCCCGGAGTGGAAGAGGCGGTGCACGAGCTGGGTGATCCACGGGTGCGCGAAGCGGTCGCTGCGGCCCGTCCTGCGGTACTGCGCCGACTTCCAGCCCATCAGGGCGGCCAGGGGCCGCGGGTCGCGCTCGTCGTGCACGTAGCGCACGGGGCCGTGGTCGCGGCCGAGCTTGCGCTCCTTGGCCAGTGTGGAGCGGGTGAACTTCGGCGACCGCGAACGGAGTTGACCGAGATAGACCTCATAGCCCCGGTCGATGTCCATGACGGGGGACGGGAAGGCGCCGCGCGCGCCCGCCTCGAACGGCCGCTGCCCGCTCGCGAGGTGATCGAACTCCCAGACCGCGAGCCCGCAGGCCCGCAGCAGCTCCCGGGCGTCCCAGTCGAAGCCGGGCCGGTGCACGAGGCCCTGGCAGTCCGAGACGCCGAGACCGACGGCCCTGCCCACGCCCGTCACGGTCCGCTGGAAGGGGAAGAACGCGGCGGGCCCGCCGGCGTCCCGCGCGACCGCGATCCGCACCCCGCGCCGCTCATGGCCCACGGCCAGGGTGAACTCGGGGGACAGGAAGGGGTTGGCGAGCTCCGGCGAGCCGTTGAGGTGGGCCTTGGACTGCAGGGCGGTCCACGCCGCCCGGTCGGCGGCGGTCAGCTCACCGGGGCGGTGCACGGTTATGTTCACGTCAGGAAGTCCACCTTCTCGCCACGTGGCGGCGCAGCCGCTTCGCCTCCAGGAGCAGCAGGACGAGAGCGCTCAGGACGGTGACGGCGACGACGCCGCCCCGCACCGACCAGACGTGCAGCGCCAGCATGACCTGCGCCACGAGCATGTTGACGGCGATGGACCCGGCCACGGCGGCCACGGTCCTGCCCCATGGTTCGAGGGCCCGCAGCGCGGTGGCGATCGCCGCGCCCGGCGCGGCGATCAGGAAGAAGAGGGTGAAGGGACCGCGCAGCGGCGAGTCGAGGCCGGCGAGCGCGAGCGTCGCGCCGACGCCGCCCACGGCGACGGCCGCTCCCGCGAACAGCGGCAGCAGCTCCCGCGCCCGGCCCCGCGCGTCCGGCCGCGCGGCGCCCGGTGCCGGCGCCTTGCTCCTGGTGGTCTGCATTGGCGACTTCGCCCCCCGACGCGCCGGATGCCGGGCTTCAATGTGTCGCAGCGCCGGGCGAGCCGTCAAGACGCCCGGGGGAGGGGCGGGCGTTCCCCGCCATGCCCCTGGGGCCCAAGGTGAACTACGCGCGTGCGCAGGGGAATTGCCGGTGAAATCATTGACATGAACACTATCGGCGAGTCGGAGCCGCGTGCTACCACGGGGTAGCGGTAATCCTGCCAAGGGAGGCTCCATGAGATTGTCCCGACTCGCGGCGTACGTGTCCTCACTCCTCCTCGCGGTCGCCTTCGCCCTCACCGGGGCGGCGGCGGCTCACGCGGCCCCCTCCTCCGACACCCTCGCGGCCACCGGCTACGTGGCGCTCGGCGACTCGTACTCGTCCGGCGTCGGCGCCGGCAGCTACGACAGCGGAAGCGGCAGCTGCAAGCGCAGCACCAAGGCCTACCCGGCCCTCTGGGCAGCGGCGAACTCACCGTCCAGCTTCCACTTCACGGCCTGCTCCGGCGCCCGCACGGGTGACGTCCTGGCCAGCCAGCTCGGCCCGCTCGGCTCCGGCACCGGCCTCGTGTCCCTCTCGGTCGGCGGCAACGACGCGGGCTTCGCCGACGTCATGACGACCTGTGTCCTGCAGTCCGAGAGCAACTGCCTCGCCCGCATCGCCCAGGCCCGTTCGTACGTCGACTCCACGCTCCCCGGCAACCTCGACAAGGTCTACTCGGCCATCAGCGCCAAGGCGCCCAACGCCCGCGTGGTGGTCCTCGGCTACCCCCGCTTCTACCAGCTCAACGGCAGCTGCGTGGCCGGCCTCTCCGAGCGCGAGCGGGCCGCCATCAACGGCGCCGCCGACTACCTCAACACGGCCACCGCCAAGCGCGCCGCCGACCACGGCTTCACCTTCGGCGACGTCACCCGCACCTTCGGCGGACACGAGATCTGCTCGGGCAGCCCGTGGCTGCACAGCCTGAACATCCTCAACCCCGGCGAGTCCTACCACCCCAAGGCGGCCGGACAGTCCGGCGGCTACCTCCCCGTCCTCACCTCGGCTGCCTGATCCCCGCGGGCCGCGCGTAGGCGTTCGGTGTGTAGGAGGCCCCGTCCGTCGGGGTCTCCTGCCCCTGCTCGCACGTCACCGAGTACTCCACGGAGTTCGAGGTGGCGGAGACCGGGCCGCGCACCTGCACGTGGACCGAGTCCGTCCAGGTGCCGGAGCCGGAGCCGTACCCCGTCTCGGTGTGTTCGACCTGCCGTGTCTTCGTGCCGCCCGAGGAGAAGGGCAGCGTCTTCCACCCGGGGTCGCTCGACTCTCCCGACCCCGTGACCCAGCGGTACCGCACGTCGGCCGGAACACGCCCCACCGTGAACGTCGCCGTGAACGAGGGTGCCTGGCCCGCGGGCGGCGGGCAGGCGCCCTCGTACCGGGTGTGTGAGCCGTCGACCCGCACCTTCACGCTCTGCGCCGGCTCGGTGGTCGTACCGCCGCCGCCGTTCCCGCCTTTCCCGCCGTTCCCGCCGTTCGTCGTGCCGCCGCCGTCCTCGCCACCGTCCGAGGAGCCGCCGCCGTTCGTCGAGCCGCCGCCGTTCGTCGAGCCGCCGCCGTTCGTCGAGCCGCCGTCCGACGAGCCGTTCGACCCCTCCGAGGAGCCGCCGTCCTCGCTCTCGCCGCTGCCGCCGTCCGCGGCGCTGTTGGGCGAGCCGCCCCCGGTGTTCCCGCCGCCGCCGTCACCGTCCCCGCCGAGCAGGGCGTACGCGATCCCGCCGACGGTCAGGGCGAGCACCACGAGTCCCGCGACGAGCAGGACGAGCGCGCGGCGCCCGCGGTCCGCCGCTGCCGCGTCCGGCTCGGGGACGACGTGCTGCGGCGAGGTCTCGGGCAGGGGCGCCGGGGGAGGTGGCGGCCCGAAGGGGCGCTCGGCCGTGACGGTCGGCCGGTGGGGGAGGCCGGTTCCGGTGAACGGCCTGCCGCCCGCGGCCACGAGCCGCAGGTCGCGCTCGGCGTCGGCGGCGGACATCCGCTCGGCCGGGTCCTTGCGCAGCAGCCCCTCGATGACCGAGGCGAGCGGCCCCGCGTTGCGCGCCGGCGGCAGCTGGTCGTCCACCACCGCCCGCAGGGTGTTCAGCGGGGTGTCCTGGCGGAAGGGCGAGCTGCCCTCCACGCAGGCGTAGAGCAGCACGCCGAGCGACCACAGGTCGGAGGCGGGACCGGGGCGCTGCCCCAGCGCGCGCTCGGGGGCGAGGAACTCGGGGGAGCCGACGACCTCTCCGGTCATCGTCAGCGCGGAGCTGCCCTCGACCATCGCGATGCCGAAGTCGGTGAGGACGACGCGGCCGTCGTTGGCGATCAGTACGTTGCCGGGCTTGACGTCGCGGTGCAGGACCCCGGCGTCGTGGGCGGCGCGCAGGGCCGCGAGCAGCTCGGCGCCGATGCGGGCCACGCGCTGCGGCGGCAGGGCGCCCTCCGCTTCGAGCACGTCGGACAGCGACAGGCCCCGCACGCTCTCCATGACGATCCAGGGGCGCCCCTCCTCCGTCGCCACGTCGTACACGGTCACGACGTTGCGGTGCGGGATGCGGGCGGCGGCCCAGGCCTCCCGTTCGAGGCGGGCGTAGAGCCGGTCGACCTCGCCCGCCGGGAGCCCGGCGGGCGCGCGCACCTCCTTGACGGCGACCTCGCGGCCGAGCACCTCGTCACGGGCCCGCCACACGGTGCCCATGCCGCCCTCGCCCAGGGGCGCCAGGAGGCGGTACCGCCCGGCGATCACGCGCTCTGGCTGGCTCACGGGCGCCCCCATCCGCAGCGGTGCGTTTCTCCACAAAAGTAGCCACGTGAGATAGCCCACGTCGACCCGGCGGAGACAGAAGGGGGGTGCGGGCGGAAGCCTGTCCGAAGGCGGCCCGTGCGGTGATGCGGGCACTCACCGCGCCATATGTCCAACTCGCCCTTAAATAAGTTGGATTCATGGCGTACTTGTCAACCTCCTTACGGGGAAGGTGAATCCTGCCACCGGGATACACGGGTGTCGCGGTGGGGCGATAGGGTTAACTTGCCCTGGGCCGGGTGCCCTCGTACGGGTGGGGAGTGACATGGAACAGATAACGGTGCGCAGCAGGGCGCGTGTCCCTGCGATCACGTGTGGGAGCAGTGCGACCAGCTCGCGCCTCGACCGCCATCTCTCGGTGCTGGGCGGCCCCGCCGTCCCGCAGCGCGAGTCGCACGAGGCGACGCTGCTGATGCGTGAGCTGACTTCACGTGACGCCGCGCACGCCCGTGGCGGCAGGGGTGCACGAGTGAGGCACGTCTCGCTCTTCGCGCCACTGCGCAGGCTGCGGCGCTCGCTTTTCGGCGGACGCTGAAGCACGGGTGGTCCCCGGGACTGAGCCGCCGCTCCGCGGCGGATCTTTCCCACCCACCCGTCCCCCTCGCCCTTTCCCTGCACTCACCCGCGTCGCACCCGTACCTCCCGTCACGCTCGTATCTCTGGTCACACCCCGCACCCGGGCGCCACATCCCCGTACTCACCCGCGCGCGTACCGGCGCACGGCCGCGGGCGCGCGGCATCGGCGGAAGCAGACTCCACACGGCTCAGAGCAGGGCGAACTGCCCGTCGGGGCCCTCTTCGCGGTGGTCGAGGACGGAGGCGGGGCGGCGCGCGGTGCCGGGCACGGGCAGGACGCCCGCCCGGACGAGATCGCCCGCGGTGATCCGCGGAGCGTCCACCGACGCCAACGCCTCCTGTTCGGGTGCCAGTTCGGCCAGCAGCGCCAGGATCGTGATCAGTTCGAGCAGTTCCGACGTCCAGGTCTGCGGCCAGGTCCGGGGGCGGATCGCCGCCAGTGACCCCGGCTCCGCGTCCCCGTCGGCCGTGCGCGCGCCGAACCAGCGCTCGATCACCCGCACCCCGCCCACCTCGAACTCCCACGCCTCCCGAGGCACCGGCGAGATGACCCCCTCGCCGCCGATCCGCAGGACCCGCTCCTCGGCGTCGTACGACAGCGAACCGGGGCGCGCGGGAAGGGGCGCCCGGACGTAGGGCCTGCGCCCGCCGGGCAGCTTCGGGCGCTCGCCGTCGCCCCGCAGATGCAGCCGCAGCAGCCGCTCGCCCAGGTCGGTGCCGCGCGCCCAGAGGCCCGGGTGGGAGGTGAGCGGCACCCGGCAGCCCGCCGCCGAGCGCGTCCCCGTGGCGAGGGCGAAGGCGAGCAGGGAGCGCGCGGTGACCTCGTGGCCGATGAGCTTCGACAGATGCTCGGTGAGCCCCGGCGCCAGATTGGGCTCCACGGCTCCGGGGCGGCGGAAGAGCGGCCGGATGCGGCCGGGGCGCCCGGCGGGGGAGCGCCCGTCCGGCAGCACGGCCGAGGCGAGGACGGCGGGCCCCGCGGCGCCGGGTACGTAACCCTGTTCGACGGCGAAGAGCTGGCCCTCGCCCGCGACCCGCCACAGTTCGGGGCGGGCCACGTCCAGGAGGCGGTGGTCGGGGATCAGCCACTGCTCGTCGAAGGGGCCGTGCAGGACGCGCACCGGCTCGGGGCAGGCGCCCGTCTCCCTGGCCAGGCGGCCCGTGCCCCCGGCGTGCCCGGGGAGCTGGGCGACCGCGGTGTGCAGCGTGCGGGAGCGCGTGGGGCGGAACAGGGCCTCGCGGGCCTCGCCCGTCGCGCGGACCAGCGCGTCCCAACGGGCCCTCAGCGATGCGGCGTCCGGCGCCATCGGCCACCCGCGGCCCGGCCGGAGCGGTGCGACGGACCACGGCATGAGATCCGCGAGCAGCGGCGCTTCGTCGTGCGTCACGCCCGGCATCGTAACCCCCTGGGGCTACGTGGCCTCCAGCGTGACCGAGAAGGAGAAGCGGTCGCCGCGGTAGTGGATGCGGGCCACGTCGAGGGCCCGTCCTTCCTCGTCGTAGGTGACGCCGGTGTAGTGCAGGATCGGACTGAGCAGCGGCACCCGCAGGAGGCGGGCGGTCTCCGGGTCGGCGAGGGTGGCCTCGACGGTGTCGGTGATCCGGCTGATCCTGACGCCCACCACGTCGCGCAGCACCTTCGTCATCGGCCAGCGCGCGAGATCGTCGGGGTCGATGCGGGCGGCGAGTTCCGGGCGGACGAAGTTGCGGGCGTGGTTGGTCGGCTCGCCCGTCTTCTCGTCGCTGCGCAGCCGGTGGTACGTGGCCACCTCGGCGGAGTCCGGGAAGTACGCCGCGAGGTCGGCGGCCGGCGGGGCCGAGCCGTGGTCGAGCAGTTCGGTGGTCATGCCCGACTGCTGGGCCACGATCGCGTCGACCGAGCCGAGCAGGCGGACGGGGGCACCGCGCCGGGCGCTCGGCTCGATGAAGGTGCCGCGCCGCCGGTGGCGGGTGATGAGCCCCTCGTCCTCCAGCTCCTTGAGCGCCTGCCGCATGGTCAGCACGCTCACTCCGTAGTGCCCCGCCAACTGCTCCTCGGTGGGCAGCCGGAGCGGGGCATCGGGGGTGCGGCCGAGTATCGAGGCGCGCAGGGACTGCGACACCTGGTACCAGAGCGGCAGCTTTCGGTTCAGGACGATCGAGTCCGGGGCGAAAGCAGTCACGGTCTCTCCGGGTCAGTTACGGAAGTGGCGCTCCAGACCCTGCCACACGTCGTCGTACCCGCGCTGCAGGTGGGACGCCTGGGCCGCCTGCTCCGTGGCCGTCACCGGCCACCGCGTCTCGAACATGAAGGCGAGCCCGTCGTCGATTTTCTGCGGCCGCAGCTCCGCCGCCGACGCCTTCTCGAACGTCTCGCGGTCCGGGCCGTGCGCCGACATCATGTTGTGCAGCGAGCCGCCGCCCGGCACAAAGCCTTCCGCCTTCGCGTCGTACGCGCCCTCGATCAGGCCCATGTACTCGCTCATCACGTTCCGGTGGAAGTACGGGGGCCTGAAGGTGTCCTCGCCCACCAGCCAGCGCGGCGCGAAGACGACGAAGTCGACGCCGGCGAGGCCCGGGGTGTCGGACGGCGAGGTGAGCACCGTGAAGATCGACGGGTCAGGGTGGTCGTAGCTGATCGAGCCGATGACGTTGAAGCGGTGCAGGTCGTAGACGTACGGGACGTGGTTGCCGTGCCAGGCCACCACGTCGAGGGGGGAGTGGTCGTACGTCGCGTGCCAGAGGTTGCCGCAGAACTTGTTCACCACCTCCACCGGGCCCTCGACGTCCTCGTACGCGGCGACGGGCGCCCGGAAGTCGCGTGCGTTCGCCAGGCCGTTGGCGCCGATCGGGCCGAGGTCGGGGAGCTGGAAGGGGGCGCCGTAGTTCTCGCAGACGTACCCGCGGGCGCTCGCGTCGAGGAGCTCCACGCGGAAGCGGACGCCGCGCGGGATCAGCGCGACCTCGCCGGGTCCGGCGTGCAGCAGCCCGAACTCCGTGCGCAGGAGCAGGCCGCCGCGCTCGGGCACGATGAGCAGTTCGCCGTCCGCGTCGCTGAACACCCGGCCGGCCATGGAGGAGTTGGCGTGGTAGAGGTGGATGCCCATGCCGGTGCGCTGGGCCGCGTCGCCGTTGCCGCCCAGTGTCCACAGGCCCGCGAGGAAGTCCGTGCCGGGGGCGGGCTCGGGGAGCGGGTTCCAGCGCAGCCGGTTCGGGTCGGGCACCGACTCGGTGAAGGGGGCGGTGCGGATGCCGCCGTTGTCCGCGCGGGTGAACCGCGGGTGCGCGGCCGAGGGGCGGATGCGGTACAGCCACGAGCGGCGGTTGTGCGCGCGGGGCTCGGTGAAGGCCGAGCCGCTGAGCTGCTCCGCGTAGAGCCCGAGGGGGGCGCGCTGGGGCGAGTTGCGGCCGTGCGGCAGGGCGCCGGGCACCGCCTCGGAGCTGTGTTCGTTGCCGAAGCCGGAGAGGTAGCTCAGCCCCTCGGCCGTCCTGCGCGCCTCGCCTTCGCCGGCTCGGCCCGTCGTGCTCGTGCGGTCCCCGCTCATCATGGCTCCCTCTGCGATGATTCCTATGGGACACCGTAGGATTGGAGGTTTCCTTCCGCAAGGGGGAGCCAGGAACATGAGCGGTGCTCTACTCTCCCGGGATGCACCAGCCGAAGCCGCCCAGGGAACCGAAGGCCCCGGCCTCCATGCGCCGCGTACCCGTGCAGGAGCGCAGCGCCGAACGGCTGACCCGCATCCTCGACGCCTGCGCCGCGGTCCTCGACGAGGTCGGCTACGAGAACCTCACCACCCGGGCCGTCGCCCTGCGCGCCGGCGTGCCGATCGGCTCGGTCTACCGGTTCTTCGGCAACAAGCGCGCCCTCGCCGACGCCCTGGCCCACCGCAACCTCGACCGCTACGCCGAACGCGTCGCGGCCCGCATGGCCGACGTCGGCCGGGGCGACTGGCGCGGCGCGGTCGACGCCGCCTTCGACGAATACCTCGCGATGATGCGCACCGTCCCCGGCTTCGGCCTCGTGGACTTCGGCGTCCCCTCGGCCCCCGACGCCATGCCGGACGCCAACGAACAGGTCGCCGACCGGGTGGCCGCGCTGCTCGCGGACCATCTGGACCGGCCGCTGGAGGGCCGCCTGCGCAGGACCGTGGCGGTCGGCGTCGAGGCGGTCGACGCCGTGCTCCAGCTCGCCTTCCGGGGGCGCCCCGGCGGCGACCCGCACCTGGTCGAGGAGGCGCGGACCCTGCTGCACGCCTACTTCGCGCGGACGCTCGACTGACCACCCCCGGTTGCGCCCCCGCACCCGTACCTCGTTGACCAGGAGTTTTGCGCTTATTGCTCGCACGTCAACATCTTGTTTACGCTCGATCGCGGGTCCTAACGTCATCCGGACCGCCAGACCTGGTGGGAGTTCGATGGTGAACGTGAGGTAGCCCCCATGCTGACAATCCTCGGATTCGTCATGATCGCCACCTTCCTGGTGCTGATCATGACGAAGAAGATGTCGCCGATCGCGGCACTGGTGCTGATCCCCGCTCTCTTCTGCGTCTTCGTGGGGAAGGGAGCCCATCTCGGGGACTACGTCCTCGAAGGCGTCGGCAATCTGGCGCCCACGGCGGCCATGCTCATGTTCGCCATCGTGTACTTCGGCGTCATGATCGACGTCGGCCTCTTCGACCCGATCGTCCGGGGCATCCTGCGCTTCTGCAAGGCGGACCCGGTGCGCATCGTCGTCGGCACCGCCGTGCTCGCCGCGATCGTCTCCCTCGACGGCGACGGCTCGACCACCTTCATGATCACCGTCTCGGCGATGTATCCGCTCTACAAGCGCCTCAAGATGAGCCTCGTGGTCATGACCGGCGTCGCCGCCACCGCCAACGGCGTCATGAACACCCTGCCCTGGGGCGGCCCCACGGCCCGCGCCGCCACCGCGCTCAAGGTCGACGCGGCCGACATCTTCGTCCCCATGATCCCGGCGCTCGCCATGGGACTCGTCGCCGTCTTCCTGCTCTCCTACGCGCTCGGCCTGCGGGAGCGCAAGCGGCTCGGCACGCTCTCGCTCGACGAGGTCCTCCAGGAGGAGACCGTCACGGCCGACGAGACGGTCCTCGTGGGCGCGGGCGGCGGCACCGGCAGCCGTACGCCGCTCACCAAGAAGACCACCGGAGGCGGCGGCGCCGGGGGAGCGGACGCCGACGACGCGGGCGAGGACGCGGCGGAGGACGGCTTCCAGGGGCTCGACCCGCACCGCGCCACCCTGCGCCCCAGGCTCTACTGGTTCAACGCGGGCCTCACCGTCCTGCTGCTCACCGCCATGATCATGGAGTGGCTGCCGATCCCGGTCCTCTTCCTGCTCGGCGCCGCGCTCGCCCTCACAATCAACTTCCCGCACATGCCCGACCAGAAGGCCCGCATCGCCGCCCACGCGGAGAACGTCCTCAACGTCGCCGGCATGGTCTTCGCCGCCGCCGTCTTCACCGGCGTCCTCACCGGCACCGGCATGGTCGACAGCATGGCCACCTGGCTCGTCGACGCCATCCCCGAGGGCATGGGCCCGCAGATGGGCCTGGTGACCGGCCTCCTGTCGCTGCCGCTCACCTACTTCATGTCGAACGACGGCTTCTACTTCGGCGTCCTGCCGGTCCTCGCCGAGGCGGGCCAGGCGCACGGCGTCAGCGCCCTGGAGATCGCCCGCGCCTCCATCGCCGGACAGGCGCTGCACATGTCGAGCCCCCTGGTGCCCGCCGTCTACGTCCTGGTCGGCATGGCCAAGGTCGAGTTCGGCGACCACACGAGGTTCACCGTCAAGTGGGCCGTCCTCACCTCGCTGGTGGTGCTCGGCTCCGGCATCCTCTTCGGCATCATCTGATGCCTGGCGCGTCGACCCGGCCCGGTGGCAGGGGCTGGCTGCTCCGTCTCGTCATCGCCTTCAGCTTCGCGCAGGGGGCGGTGTCGATGGCGCGGCCCGCCGTCTCCTACCGGGCCCTGTCCCTGGGCGCCGACGAGCGTGCCATCGGCGTCATCGCGGGCGTCTACGCCCTGCTCCCGCTCTTCGCCGCCGTCCCCCTCGGCCGCAGGACGGACCACGGACGGTGCGCGCCCCTGCTGCCCGTCGGCGTCGTCCTGATCGCCGGCGGCTGCGCCCTCAGCGGTACGGCGGGCTCGCTCGCCGCCATGGCGGCCTGGAGCGGGGTGATGGGGCTCGGCCACCTCTGCTTCGTGATCGGCGCGCAGTCGCTCGTCGCCCGGCAGTCCGCGTCCGAGGAACAGGACCGCAACTTCGGGCACTTCACCATCGGCGCCTCGCTGGGCCAGCTGGCGGGACCGCTCGCGGCGGGCGCCCTGATCGGCGCGGACATCGACCGTACGAGCGCGTTCGCGCTGCTCGTCTCGGCGGCGGTCGCCGCGGTCGCCCTCGGCTCCCTGTGGCGCATCGAGCACGTCCGCACCGCCGGCGCCCCCGCGGGGCGGGCGGCGAAGGTGCCGGTCGTCGGCATCCTGCGCACCCGCGGCGTGCCCGCGGGCATCTTCATCAGCCTGGCCGTGCTCTCCGCGACGGACATCCTCACGGCCTATCTGCCCGTGGTCGGCGAGGACCGCGGCATCGCGCCCGCCACGGTCGGCCTGCTGCTCTCGCTGCGGGCCGCGGCGACCATCGCCTGCCGGCTGGTGATGACCCCGCTGATCGGGCTGCTCGGCCGCACCGCGCTGACCGTCGTCACCTGCGCGCTCGCCGCGCTGCTCTGCGCGGGCGTCGCGCTGCCCGTGCCCGTGTGGGCGCTCGGCGCCATGCTCGTCCTGCTCGGCTTCTGCCTGGGCGTGGGCCAGCCCCTGTCGATGACGACGGTCGTCCAGGCCGCCCCGGACGAGGCCCGCTCCACCGCCCTCGCGCTCCGGCTGACCGGCAACCGGCTCGGGCAGGTCGCCGCGCCCGCCTCCGCCGGGCTGATCGCCGGGGTGGCGGGCGTGGCGGCGCCCTTCGTGATGCTGGGCGGCCTGCTGCTCGTCGCCGCGGGCCTCGGCGCGCGGGCCCGTCCCGGGCGCCCCGGCGGCGGGAAGGCGCCCCGGCGCGCGTCTAGCCCTCCCCGCCCCCGAAGTTCCACACGGCCCGGGTGCCGGGGCCGACGGTGAGGGTGGAGTCGCCGATCCGCTCCACGTGCCGCTGCTCGACCGCCTTGTTGAGCGCGAACGTGAACTGCTTCAGGCCCGCACGGTCGCGGGGCACCGTGTCCAGCCGGATCGTCGTGCCGCCGCCCCGCGCGACGGCACCGCCCGCCGTCTCCCGCACCCGGAAGCCGCCCGCCCGCAGCAGCGGCACGGTGTTGCCGAGGTCGCGGGCGGTGACCGCGAAGCGGACCGAGGTCACGTCGCGCATCAGGCGTTCGCGGTAGGTGTCGGGGAGGTAGCGCTCGCGGCCGACGTCCCCGGGGCGGGAGGGCGGCTCGGTCTTGCCGCGCGGGTCGGCGAAGTACTCGGGCCGGTACTCCATGGCCCAGGCGTCGAAGGCGTCGTACTGGACGGTGGTGAAGACGAAGTCGAACCACGGTACGGGGACGCCGTCGCCGAAGTCCCGGGTCTGCAGGCCCTCGAAGGGCTCCTCGATCCCCGCGTCCCGGAGCCGCCGCAGGACGGTCGCGAAGTCGCCGTCGCGCTCGGTGGAGACCGCGAGGCCGGCGTTGCCGGACTCCGTGCCGGGCAGGTCGCCGACCCCGAAGAGTTCGAGGTAGGTCTCGCGGCCCTTGAGGTAGCGCCCGGTCCAGGTGCCCTGGGAGCCGGTCGTGGTGCGCACCTCGAAGTCGGCGAACTTCGGCAGGTAGTCGGAGTGTTCGATGGCGTCGGCGGTCTCGCGGTCGAGCACGCCGTACGAGTGGTTGTAGAACAGCAGCTGTCGGTCGGTCGGTGGCTTCTCCTCGGCCCACGCCGTCCTCGCTCCGCCGTCGGGCACCCCGAGGAGGGTGGCCGCGAGGGCCGTGGCGAGGACCGCCGTCATCCGTAGCTTGCGTCGCAGCGGCAGCATGCGCACGAGCCTAGGACGCGGCGGAGCGCGGACGCCGCTGTTCCGTGAACCACACGCGGAGAACGCCCCTGGTGCCCCAAAACTATCAGCGCTAGTTTGTATGCGGACGTCAACCTGGAGGAATGCGATGAAGGCCCACGACGGGATGTACATCGACGGCGCCTGGCGCCCGGCCGCAGGCACCGGCACGATCACGGTCGTGAACCCGGCCGACGAGCAGCCCATCGGCGAGGTCCCCGCGGGCTCGGCCGATGACGTCGACGCCGCCGTCCGTGCCGCCCGCGCCGCCCTGCCCGGCTGGGCCGCGACGCCGCCCGCCCGGCGCGCCGAACTGATCGGGGCGCTCCGCGACCGCCTCGCCGCCCGCAAGGACGAGATCGCCGAGACCGTCACCGCCGAGCTGGGCTCCCCGCTGCCGTTCTCGCAGGCCGTGCACGCGGGGGTGCCGGTCCTGGTCGCGGGCTCGTACGCGGAGCTGGCCGCGACCCACCCCTTCGAGGAGAAGGTCGGCAACTCCACGGTCTACCTGGAGCCGGTCGGCGTGGTCGGCGCGATCACCCCCTGGAACTACCCCCTGCACCAGATCGTCAACAAGGTGGCCCCCGCGCTCGCGGCCGGCTGCACGGTGGTGCTCAAGCCCGCAGAGGACACCCCGCTCACCGCCCAGCTCTTCGCCGAGGCGGTGCACGACGCGGGCGTCCCCGCGGGCGTCTTCAACCTGGTCACCGGCCTCGGCCCGGTCGCGGGGCAGGCGCTCGCCGAGCACGAGGGCGTCGACCTCGTCTCGTTCACCGGCTCCACGGCCGTCGGCAGGCGGATCGGCGCTACGGCGGGGGCCGCCGTCAAGCGCGTCGCCCTGGAACTCGGCGGCAAGTCCGCCAACGTCATCCTGCCGGGCGCCGACCTCGCCAAGGCGGTCGGCGTCGGCGTCGCCAACGTCATGTCCAACTCCGGGCAGACGTGCAGCGCCTGGACGCGGATGCTGGTCCACACCGACTCCTACGACGAGGCGGTGGAGCTCGCCGCGGCCGCCGCGGCCAAGTACGGCCCCCGCATCGGCCCGCTCGTCAACGCCGAGCAGCGGGCCCGCGTCCGCGGCTACATCGAGAAGGGCGTCGAGGAGGGCGCCCGGATCGTGGCGGGCGGCCCCGAAGCGCCCCGGGAGCGCGGCTACTACGTACAGCCCACGGTCTTCGCCGACGTCACCCCCGGGATGACCATCGCCCAGGAGGAGATCTTCGGCCCGGTGCTCTCCCTCATCCGCTACGAGGACGAGGACGACGCCCTGCGCATCGCCAACGGCACCGTGTACGGCCTGGCGGGCGCGGTGTGGGCCGCCGACGACGCCGAGGCCGCCGCCTTCGCCCGCCGCATGGACACCGGACAGGTCGACATCAACGGCGGTCGCTTCAACCCGCTCGCGCCCTTCGGCGGCTACAAGCAGTCCGGTGTCGGCCGCGAACTGGGCGCGCACGGCCTCGCGGAGTACCTCCAGACGAAGTCCCTGCAGTTCTGAGCCGTCCCGCCGTCCCGAACCCGCCAACCTCCCCAAGGAGTACGTGAACGTGGTCCGCGCCGCCATCCTCCCCGCCGTCGGCTCCCCGCTGGAGATCGCCGCCATCGAGCTGCCGGAGCCGGGGCCCGGCCAGGTCCGGGTGCGGCTCGCCGCCGCCGGGGTCTGCCACTCCGACCTGTCCCTGTCCAACGGCACGATGCGGCTCCCCGCGCCCGCCGTCCTCGGCCACGAGGGCTCGGGGACGGTCGTCTCCGCGGGCGAGGGCGTCACGGGGTACGCGCCGGGCGATCCCGTCGTCCTGAACTGGGCGCCGTCCTGCGGCGGCTGCCACGCCTGCTCGCTCGGCGAGGTGTGGCTCTGCGCCGACGCCCTGGCGGGCGCGGCCCGGGTCCACGCGCGGCGCCCCGACGGCACGGAGCTGCACCCGGGCCTGAACGTCGCCGCCTTCGCCGAGGAGACGGTGGTCCCGGCCAGTTGCCTCCTGCCGGCGCCGGACGGCGTCCCGCTGGCCGACGCGGCCCTGCTCGGCTGCGCCGTCCTGACGGGGTACGGCGCCGTGCACCACTCCGCGAAGGTCCGCGAGGGCGAGACGGTCGCCGTCTTCGGCGTGGGCGGGGTCGGCCTCGCCACGCTGCAGGCGGCCAGGATCGCCGGGGCCGCGCGGATCGTCGCGGTGGACGTCTCGCCCGAGAAGGAGGAACTGGCGCGCGCCGCGGGGGCCACGGACTACGTCGTCGCCTCGGACACCACGGCCCGCGCCGTCCGCGGGCTGACCGGCGGCCACGGCGTCGACGTGGCCGTGGAGTGCGTGGGCCGGGCGGTGACGATCCGCACGGCCTGGGAGTCCACGCGGCGCGGCGGCAGGACCACGGTGGTCGGCATCGGCGGCAAGGACCAGCAGGTGACGTTCAACGCCCTGGAGATCTTCCACTGGGGCAGGACGCTCTCCGGGTGCGTGTACGGCAACTCCGACCCCGCGGTGGACCTGCCGGTCCTGGCCGGGCACATCCGGGCGGGGCGCCTCGACCCGGGCGTCCTGGTGACCGACCGGATCGGGCTCGACGGCATCCCGGCGGCCTTCGACAACATGCTCGCGGGCAAGGGGGGCCGGGCGCTGGTGGTGTTCTGATCCGGAGCGGTCAGGAACCGCCGAGCCGCGGGAAGGACCTGGCGGCGGCCAGGAACACCAGCGTCGTCAGGACGAACGGCCAGGTGAACACGGGCACGCCGGAGGGCGCGAGGAGGGCGGCCACCGCCGGGCCCGCGGCCGTCGCCGCGGCGGCGCCCAGCAGCGCGTACGCCAGGGTCGCCGCCCGCGCGGGCAGGAAGACCCCGCAGAGGGCGAGCGCCACGAGCACGGCGTTGTACCCCGCCATGCCGCCGGCGATCCCTGCGGCCGGGGCGCCGAGCGCCCACGCCGTGGCGATGCCCGCCGCGTTGCCCAGGCACGCCACGGCCGCCGCCCGGCGGCTCGCCACGAGGAGGCCGAGCAGGAGCAGGGCCCCCACGTACCACTGCGGCGCGAGGAAGATCTGGGCGAAACCGGAGAGGAAGCCGCGGGCCAGGTCCTCCGCGCCGAGCGCCGTGGGCCCGGCGGCGGGGCGCGGCAGGGCCGCGGGCGTCCCGCCCTGGTGCCAGACCCGGCGGAAGCCCGGCGCGGCGGCAGCCGCCGCGCTCGCGGTCAGACAGAACGGCAGCGTGAGCGAGGGCAGCCCGAGGGGGCCGAGCAGGTTGCCCGCGGCGGCGGTGACGACCGTGACGACCACGCAGCCCGCGAGCGCGAGCAGGGCCGTCGAGAGGTGGTGCGGCCCCAGGACCGCGGCGAGGCCGAGCGCGGTCAGGCAGGCGTTGAACCCTTCGAGGCCCAGGGACACCCGGTCGCGTTCGGCCCCGAGGAGCCGCGCGGTGACCGTGCCGACGGCGGTGCCCGCCAGGCCGTAGAGCCCGTACTCCCAGCCCGCCGCCGTGAGCGCCAGGCAGAAGACGCCGCCCGCCGCGGCGCTGGGCAGGAAGGTCACCTGGCCCTGTCCCCGCAGCACCGCCGCCGCGAACTCCCGCAGCCGGGGCGGCGGTACGGCGCCCCCTGCCGCACCGCCCGCGCCGACCGCGTCCGTCACGTGCCCCACGATCCACCCACCCCCCGGCGTGATGTCCCTGAACGCCCGACGGGGCGGACGCCCCGCCCCGCAGAACGGATGCAGAGTACATCCACGCACCGTCCCACGCGCGGCGACGGGTCAGTCCTGCCGCCGCGCCTCGAACCAGGTCATCGACACGTCGTTGGGGAACGTCTCGCGGGCGGCCACCCGGAACCGCGTGGGCCGGAACCCGCCGCCGAACAGCGGCACTCCGGCCCCGGCGACCACGGGGTAGCTCTTGACGATCAGCTCGTCCAGCTCCGGCAGCAGTGCCGACGCGAGACCTCCGCCGCCGCAGAGCCAGATGTCCTGCCCCGCCTGCTCCTTGAGCGCGCGCACGCGGGCGAGCGCGTCCGCGCCGATGACGGTGACCGCCGGGTCGGGGGCGGTGCCGAGCGTGGTGGAGACGACGTACTGGCGCAGATGCGCGTAGGGGCTCGGGGTGCCGTGGCCGAGCGCCTGGCGGTAGGTGCCGCGCCCCATCAGGACCGTGTCGAAGCGGCGGTTGGGGGCGTCCGCCAGGCCGGCGCCCGGACGCAGGGCGGTGGGGACGGTCTCGGGGTAGCGGGCGTTGACCCACGCGGCGTAGGCGGCGGCCTGTTCCTCGTCACCGACGGGGTAGAAGTCGAACTCGCCGCGTGGTCCCGCGATGTACCCGTCGACGGAGGCGCCGATGTAGTACACGAGCTTGCGCATCCTGGTTCTCCCCACTCTCGCCACTCGGTCACTGCTGCTGTAGTACTCTCTGTGTAGTGGTCGGAACGTAGTACTACATACGGAGTGGTGTCAATGGTGCGCAGGAACGACGGCCGGCGGGCGGCCCTGGTCGACGCCGCCATCGAGGTGCTGGCCAGGGAGGGTGCCCGCGGGCTCACCTTCCGCGCGGTGGACACCGAGGCGGGCGTGCCCACGGGCACCGCGTCCAACTACTTCGCCAACCGCGACGACCTGCTGACCCAGGCGGGCGCCCGCGTCTACGAACGCCTCACGCCCGGCGCCGAGGAGATCGAGCGCCAGCGCTCCGCCAAGCCCGACAAGGAGACCTACGCGCAGCTCATGCGCGAGGTGGTCGGACGGGTCAGCGGCTTCCGCACCGGCTATCTCGCCCTGCTCGAACTGCGCCTGGAGGCGGTCAGGCGCCCCGAGCTGCGCGCCGTCCTCACCGAGCGCGTACGGGAGGACCTCGCCGCCAACGTCTCGTACCACGAGTCCTCCGGCCTGCCCGGCGACGCGACGGCGGTCAAGCTCCTCTACCTGGCCTTCAACTGGCTCATCGTCGAGCAGCTCACCCTGCCCGACGTGCTCTCCGAGGCCGAGCGGGACCGGCTCGTCGCGGCGGCCGTGGAGCGCATCGTCAACGACTGACGCGGCCGGCCTCAGAGGTCCGTGATGCCGAGGTGCGCGGCGAAGGCCCGCGCGCCCGCCGGGGTGACCTTCACCGCGCGCTGCGAGCCGATCCGCGCGCACCACCCCGCGTCCAGCGCGTGCCGGCAGAGCGCCGCCCCCGCCACCCCGGCCAGATGCGGCTTCCGCTCGGTCCAGTCGAGGCAGCCCCTGGCCAGCGGCCGACGTCCGGCGCGCACCAGCGCGATGCCGAGGCCGCCGAACCAGGCGAGGCCGTCGTCGGTGAGCGCGAAGCCCGTGTCCTGGCGGAGCAGCCCCCGCTCGGTCATCGCCCCGGTGACCGTGATGCCCAGCCGGCCCGCGAGGTGGTCGTAGCAGGTGCGCCCGCGCGCCATGGCGGCGCCCGCGCTCGACTGGCGCAGCGTACGGGGCCGCGCCGGGGCCCCGGGTGCCGCGTGCGCGGCGAGGTCCTCGACGAGCTGGGCGATCCCCGCGTCGGCGAGCCGCACGTAGCGGTGGCGCCCCTGCCGCTCCTCGGCGAGCAGCCCGCCGGCGACCAGCTTGCCCAGGTGCTCGCTGGCGGTGGAGGGGGCGACGCCCGCGTGCCGGGCCAGCTCGCCCGCCGTCCAGGCCCGCCCGTCGAGCAGCGCGAGCAGGCAGGCGGCCCGCGTCTCGTCGGCGAAGAGCCCGGCGAGCGAGGCGAGGGCTGGCGCGGTGGCGGTCGGTGTGACGTCCTGCGGCATGGCTCAAGGATGGCCGGGCGACGCTTCGGCGGGCGCCGAAGCGTCCCCGGCGGGTTCCCGGGCGGGCCCGGCCTCGCCGCCCGCCAGCTGCGCGTACTGCGTGGCGAGCCCGTCGAGCAGGGCGCGCAGGCCGGTCTCGAAGGCGCGGGCGTCGATCAGTTCCTGGCGCTCGGCGAGGAGGTGGGCCTGGCCGAGGTGGGGGTAGTCGGCCGGGTCGTACGCGGTCTCGTCGTCCACGAAGCCGCCGGCGAAGGAGCCGAGCGCGGAGCCCATGATGAAGTACCGCATCAGGGCGCCGATCGACGTGGCCTGCGCGGGCGGCCACCCGGCGTCCACCATCGCGCCGAACACCGCGTCGGCGAGCCGCAGCCCGGCGGGCCTGCGCCCGGGGCCCCGGGCGAGCACGGGGACGATGTTCGGGTGCAGCGTGAGCGCCGCCCGGTAGGAGACCGCCCAGTCGTGCAGGGCCGTGCGCCAGTCGCGCCCGTCGGCGGCGTCGAACATCGAGAGGTCGACCTGCGCGCTCACCGAGTCCGCGACCGCCTCCAGGATCTGGTCCTTGGTGCGGAAGTGGTTGTAGAGGGACGGCCCGCTCACCCCGAGCTGGGCGGCCAGGCGGCGCGTGGAGACGGCGGCGAGCCCCTCGGCGTCCACGAGGGCGCGCGCCGCGTCGACGATGCGTTCTCGGCTGAGGAGGGGCTTGCGCGGTCGGGCCATGCGGCACATAGTAGGGCTGCCGCAGGAAACTAGCAGTGCTAATTTAAAGGTCGACGCGAAGAGGTGCGCACGATGAACCTGGAGCTCAGCGAGGAGCAGACCGCCGTCAAGCGGCTGGCCGAGGACTTCGTCGCCCGCGAGATCACCCCCAACGTCGTCGCCTGGGACCGTGCCGAGAGCGTCGACAGGGCCATCGTGAGGAAGCTCGGCGACGTCGGGTTCCTGGGGCTCACCATCGACGAGGAGTACGGCGGTTCGGGCGGCGACCACCTCGCGTACTGCCTGGTGACCGAGGAGCTGGGGCGCGGCGACTCCTCCGTGCGCGGCATCGTCTCGGTGTCGCTGGGGCTCGTCGCCAAGACCGTCGCCGCCTGGGGCACCGAGGAGCAGAAGCGGCGGTGGCTGCCGGGGCTGGCCTCGGGCGAGTACGTCGGGTGCTTCGGCCTGACCGAGCCGGGCACCGGCTCCGACGCCGGCAACCTCACCACCCGGGCCGTGCGCGACGGCGACGACTACGTGGTCAACGGCGCCAAGATGTTCATCACCAACGGCACCTGGGCCGACGTCGTCCTCCTCTTCGCGCGCACCGGTGACGCCCCGGGCCACAAGGGCGTCTCCGCCTTCCTGGTGCCCACCGGCACCCCCGGGCTCGGCCGCCGCACCCTGCACGGCAAGCTGGGCCTGCGCGGCCAGGCCACCGCGGAGCTGACCTTCGAGGACGTCCGCGTCCCGGCGTCCGCGATGCTCGCGCCCGAGGGCAAGGGGTTCTCCGTCGCCATGTCGGCGCTGGCCAAGGGGCGCATGTCGGTGGCCGCCGGATGCGTGGGCATCGCGCGGGCCGCCCTCGACGCGGCGGTGCGGTACGCGGGCGAGCGCGAGCAGTTCGGCAAGCCCATCGCCCGCCACCAGCTCGTCCAGGAGCTGATCAGCGACATCGCGGTCGACGTGGACGCCGCGCGCCTGCTGACCTGGCGGGTCGCCGACCTGATCGACCGGGGGCAGCCGTTCGCCACCGAGTCCTCCAAGGCCAAGCTGTTCGCCTCCGAGGCCGCCGTGCGCGCCGCCAACAACGCCCTCCAGGTCTTCGGCGGCTACGGCTACATCGACGAGTACCCGGTGGGCAAGCTCCTGCGGGACGCCCGCGTGATGACCCTGTACGAGGGCACGAGCCAGATCCAGAAGCTGGTCATCGGTCGCGCGCTGACGGGGGTCTCGGCGTTCTGACCGCCCGGCGCGCCGCCTGAGTACGTGACTGAGTACACGAGCGGATACGGCGCGGGCCGCGTCCGGCGAAGCTGTGGCCATGACTGAGCCGCCCGTCAAGCAGCAGACGACCAACGCCTTCTACGGCCAGGCCGTGGCCTCGTTCGCCGTGTCCATCGCCGCCGTCTCCGTCGGCATCGGCTACCTGGACGCCTCCGCCTGGGTGCGGGGCTTCCTCGGCATCGCCGTGCTCTACCTGACGACCTCCGCGTTCACCCTCGCCAAGGTGATCAGGGACCGGCAGGACGCCGTGCAGATCGTCAGCAGGGTCGACCAGGCCCGCGTCGACAAGCTGCTCGCCGAGCACGACCCGTTCGCCAAGCCCTGACCCTGCTCCTCCCCCTAAGCGCTTGCTCACTGTCAGGGGTATGGTGTCCCTCCCGACGAGTGGTGCGGGCGGAACGAGGAGTGGGCATGAGTGCGGCGGAGGAGACGGACGGCGGCGAGGAGCAGCCGTGGGGCGAGGTCGGCCCCGACGCGGCCAGGCGGCTGCTGATCGCCGCCGTGGAGGCCTTCGCCGAGCGCGGCTACCACGCGACGACGACCCGCGACATCGCCGGCCGCGCGGGGATGAGCCCCGCGGCCCTCTACATCCACTACAAGACCAAGGAAGAGCTGCTCCACCGCATCAGCAGGATCGGGCACGACAAGGCGCTCGCCATCCTGCGCGCCGCGGCGGACGGCGAGGGCACGGCGGCCGAGCGCCTGACGGCGGCCGTGCGGTCCTTCGTCGGCTGGCACGCCGCCCACCACACCACCGCGCGGGTCGTACAGTACGAGCTGGACGCGCTCGGCGCCGAACACCGCACGGAGATCATCGCGCTGCGCCGCGAGACGGACGCGGCGGTGCGGGGCATCATCGACGACGGTGTGCGGGCCGGGGAGTTCGACGTCCCCGACGTGCCCGGCACGACCCTGGCCGTGCTCTCCCTCTGCATCGACGTGGCCCGCTGGTTCAACGTGGCGGGGCCCCGCACGCCCGACGAGGTCGGCGCGCTCTACGCCGACCTCGTGCTGCGCATGGTGGGCGCGGGGGAGTAGCCCCGGCCCGCGCGGGCGCTCAGAAGTAGTAGCGCGACACCGACTCCGCCACGCACGCCGGCTTGTCGGAGCCCTCCCGCTCCACGGTGACCTGGGCCGTCACCTGCACGCCGCCGTCCTTCGTGGGACTCACGTCCGTGAGCACGGCGCTCGCCCGCAGGCGCGAGCCCACCGGCACGGGGGAGGGGAAGCGGACCTTGTCGGTGCCGTAGTTGAGGCCCATCCTCATGTTCTCGACGCGCAGCACCTGCGGCACCAGGCTCGGCAGCAGGGACAGCGTCAGATAGCCGTGCGCGATCGTCGTCCCGAACGGGCCCTCGGCCGCCTTCCCGGCGTCCACGTGAATCCACTGGTGGTCGCCCGTGGCGTCGGCGAAGAGGTCGATCCGCTTCTGGTCGATCTCCAGCCAGTCGCTGTGCCCCAGCTGCTCGCCGACCGCGGCCCGCAGTTCATCGGCCGACGTGAAGATCCTCGGCTCCGCCATGTCCCTGGTCCTCCCAGACGTGAGTCATCCCTGTCGCGACTAAGCGCTTGCTCAGCATGCTGGGTGTGCCGACCCGTGTCAACGGACCAGCCACTAGGGTTCGAGGGGTGCCCCAGATTCCAGAGAAGGTCCACGAACTCACCGTCGGCCAGCTTTCGGCCCGTAGCGGCGCGGCCGTCTCCGCCCTGCACTTCTACGAGTCCAAGGGCCTCATCACCAGCCGCCGCACCTCGGGCAACCAGCGCCGTTACCACCGGGACACGCTGCGCCGCGTCGCCTTCATCCGCGCGTCCCAGCGCGTCGGTATCCCGCTCGCCACCATCCGCGAGGCCCTCGACTCGCTCCCCGAGGAGCGCACCCCCACCCGCGAGGACTGGGCGCGCCTCTCCGGGACCTGGCGCTCGGAACTGGACGAGCGCATCAAGCAGCTGAGCCGGCTGCGCGACCACCTCACGGACTGCATCGGCTGCGGCTGCCTCTCCCTGGAGACCTGCGTGCTCTCCAACCCCGACGACGTCTTCGGCGAGCGGCTCACCGGCTCCCGCCTGATGGCGGAGCGCCGCTCCTCGTCGTGACGTGACCCGCCCCGACCCGCCGCCGCCCGGCAGCCCCGGGCGACGGCGGGCGGGTTCACTCGTACTCCGTGCCGCCCTTGCGCGTCAGGTAGGCGGCGCTGACCGCCTTGGCGATGGCCCGGCCGCCGGTCACCGGGCTGTACCGCTCCACGGCCGGGCGGATCACCACGCCCTCGCGCAGGTGCAGTTCCCGCCCCGACACGGTCTCGCGGCCCGAGGCCAGTTCCAGGACGCGGCCCGCGTCGTAGGGCCCCTCGTACAGCCGCGGCACGAGCGGCAGTTCGCCGTCGAGCAGGGCCGCCGCGTCCAGCCAGCACACCTGCCCCTCGATCTCCGCGCTGACGTCGAACACGGCGTACCCCAGCGTGTCGCGCCGCGCGTCGGCGCCGTACGAGAGGTCCTGCACCCCGTCGCCGTACACCTCGCCGAAGACGCCGACCCTGCTCGCCCGCAGCCGCTCGGCGAGCCGCGCGGCGGCGCCCGGCACCCCGTGGGCGTGGACCGCCCGCCAGTAGAGGTTGCGGGGGTCCTCGCGCAGGGCCAGGGACCTGGCCCCGAAGCCCTTCGACGAGACGTGGACGCGGCCGTCCTCGGCGACGTACGTCAGGAGGCACGCCGAGCCGTGCAGCTTCTCGGTCACGACCACCTGCTCACCGGGGGCGAAGACGTCCGGGTGGCGCTGGATGTTCTCGATGTCGACCCAGGGCAGCAGGCCGGGCGCCGCCTGCGCGTCGCCGCTCATGGTGGGCGGGATCGGCGGCACCCACTTCGTGACGCCGAGGCGCTCCGCGAAGTCCGTGCCGTGGGCCGCCGCACGCGCCAGGTCGACGCCGGCGAGCGCGGCCGGGCGGCACACGATGCCCTGCGACAGCTCGCCGCGCAGCCGCACCGCCTTGACCCGGTCGCCGTTGCCGCCCGCGAGGCGCCCCGTCAGGCCCAGTTCCCCGATGAGGGCGGCGGGCAGGACCGCCTGCTCGGGGATGTACACCGCGAAGTCGCCGGTGCGGTAGGCGCCCTTGGCGACGACCGCGCGGTACAGGCCCACCTGGGCGAGTTCGAGGGCGTCGGCGCCCGGGTGCTCGTGGACGGTCAGTGCTTCGGCGGTGACGCGCAGCGTCGACATGGGCCCGTTCTCCTCGGCGGCCGGCGGATGTCCTTCGTCGCCGATCACTCTCGCCCGTCACAAAACGACGTGACCACCGTAATTTCCCCGTGCTACGGAACCGGCGCCCGAGGCCGCAAGGTGGGTGCAGTACAGGGCGCAGTACACGCGAGCCGAGGAAGCCACGCAGCACATCACGTCACGCACCACCTCACCCGGGGAGGGCCGATGCCGGTCGCCATCTGTTCGTTGAAGTGGGACGCCGCGCAGGACGGACGCCAGTCCGTCACCTATGACAGCGACGGCTACCACCTCGTGCGCTTTCCGTACGGCGCGGGGGAGGAGAACTACGACCCCTGGCGCATGCACGACCCGGCGAAGGGCGGCGGCTCGTCCGCCACGTTCCCCCACCCCCGCTCGGGGCTCATCTGGCCGAGCCACGACGGCTGGGGCGTGCTCTCCGCGCTGGTCTTCTGGGAGCCGGACAGCGGTCCCACCGAGTACCGCACCCGCTTCGTCCGCGACCCGCTCGGCCTCACGACCGGGTACGACTCGACCGCGACGACCGACTCCGCGCCCACCAGGGGCAGCCAGTTCAGGTCCTACGTCTGGCAGATGTTCGTGCACCCGGACACGCCCGTGGGGCTGAAGATCTCGGCGCGCGGCGTGGGCGACGTACGCAAGAAGACGCCGATCACCCACGCGCAGTTCAAGCTCGCCATCCACACGGACGTGCTCAGGCCCTGACCGCCGTATCCCTCACACCGACACCAGCGGCCGCAGCCGCCGGGCGCGCACCTGGGCCCGTTCCACCGCCTCCTGGGTGAGCACGGGCGCGGGCACGACGATGCCGCAGCCCGTGCAGACCGCGCCCGACGACGGCTCGTGCGCCAGGCCGCGCTTCCAGACGAGGGTGGTGTCCTCGCAGACCGGGCACGCCTCGCCCGGCTCCCTCTCCAGCGCCGCTATCAGCCGGCGCAGCACCTCGGCGAGGGGCGCGTCGGGGTGGACGTCGGGGTCGTCGCACCAGGCGACCCCGAAGCCGCCCCAGGTACGGCGGTGCCAGTCGTCGTCACTGCCGGGCCGGCGGAGACCGTCGTGCTTCTCCTTGCGGCGGCGCTCCGCGAAGTCCGCCTCGTAGGCGAGCCAGACCGCCCGTGCCGCCTCCAGCTCCGTCAGCGCCGCCACCAGCCGCGCCGGGTCCGGAGACCTGTCCTCGGGCCCGAAGCCGGCCCGGGCGCACAGGTGATCCCAGGTCGCCCGGTGCCCGTAGGGGGCGAACCTCTCCAGGCACTTGCGCAGTGAGTACCGCCGCAGTGCCAGGTCGCTCCTCGGATCACGTACCTGTCTCGCGAGACTCCGGAATCCGGCCATCGCCCTGCACCTCCGTCACACGTACGTCGTTCTGGTACCCCGTGTTCCTTCTCTCCCGGCGCCGCTGCCGAGCGGAAGCCGAAGCGGCGCCGTCGAGTAGACGTATCGACACGCGATTCGGCTCCCTTTTCGGGCGACCGCTTTTCGCCTGCCCGTCGGAGCAGCCCTGATGCACGCAGGGAGGGGGCGCGTTGTGGTGATTCGGAAAAGGCGACGGTTGTTCATCTTTCGAGTTCGTCGACCCGCCAGTAACCTCCGCCGCATCGGCCTTCCGCAGACCACCGGAGGAGCACCCATGGGACGACGCACCGTCAGACTCAGAACGCTCACCGCGGGGGCGGCGCTCGCCCTCGGCGCCGCGCTCCTCACGCCCCTGCAGGGCGCGGCGGCGGCGCCCGGCGGCGAGGGGGCGAGAGAGCGGTCCGCCGAGGCCACGGACTACTGCGGGAGCCAGTGCGCCGACATCCTGCCGCCCGGCGCCAACGGCAACGCGACGCTCGCCGAGATCCTCGCCCACCGGGTCCTCGGCACCCGGCCCGCGCACACCGACGACCAGCTCGGCCCCTACGACGCGCTCTCCTCGGGCTACACCTCGCTCACCGACGACCGGCTGACCGAGTTCTTCGACGACGCCTCCTTCGGTGTGCCCGAGGGCCAGGTCGCCTCGGTCACCAGGCCGCGCGACGACGTGACGATCACCCGGGACAAGAAGCACGGCATCCCGCACATCAAGGGCACCACGCGCTACGGCACCGAGTTCGGCGCGGGCTTCGCCGCGGGGCAGGACCGCCTCTGGCTCATCGACCTCTTCCGGCACATCGGCCGCGGCCGGCTCACCTCCTTCGCGGGCGGCGCGCCCGCCAACCAGGGACTGGAACAGCAGTTCTGGCCGCAGGCGCCGTACACCGAGGAGGACCTGGAGAAGCAGGTCGAGTACATCAGGACGACGCAAGGAGGGCGCGGCAAGCAGGCTATGGAGGACGCGCAGGCCTACGTCGACGGGCTCAACGCCTACCGCGTGAAGTCCAAGAACGGCCGCTACTTCCCCGGCGAGTACGTCCTGACCGGCAAGATCGACGCGATCACCAACAAGGGCGAGATCGAGCCCTTCAAGATCACCGACATGATCGCGCTCGCCTCCGTCGTCGGCGGCCTCTTCGGCAACGGCGGCGGCGGCGAGGTCGAGTCCGCCCTCTCCCTGCTGAAGTCCCAGGAGAAGTACGGCGTCGAGAAGGGCACCGAGGTCTGGGAGTCCTTCCGCGCCCGCAACGACCCCGAGGCCGTGCGGACCATCCACGACGGCACGAGCTTCCCCTACGCGGGCAGGCCGGACGAGGCGCGCGGCACCGCCCTGCCCGACCCCGGCTCCGTCGAGCGCGAACAGCTCGTGTACGACCGCGAGGGCGGCGCGAAGACGGGCGCCAAGGACCCGGTGCGGGCCCCGGAGAAGCTGAAGCCCGCCCAGGGCATGTACGACAAGGGTGTCCTGCCCGAGGACCTGTTCCGCCAGGACGGCCACAAGAAGGGCATGTCCAACGCCCTCCTCGTCTCCGGCAAGCACACCGCGAGCAAGCACCCCGTCGCCGTCTTCGGCCCCCAGACCGGCTACTTCGCCCCGCAGCTCCTCATGCAACAGGAGCTCCAGGGCCCCGGCATCAGCGCCCGCGGCGTCTCCTTCGCGGGCGTCGGCATGTACGTCCAGCTCGGCCGCGGCCAGGACTACGCCTGGTCGGCCACCTCCGCGGGACAGGACATCACCGACACCTACGCCGTGGAGCTGTGCGAGCCGGGCGGCGGGACGCCCACCAAGCAGTCGGCCGGCTACCTGTACCGCGGCACGTGCACGCCCATGGAGAAGATGGAGCGCAAGAACGCCTGGAAGCCGACCGTCGCCGACTCCACGGCCGCCGGCTCCTACCGCATGCAGGTCTTCCGCACCGAGTACGGCGTCGTGACGCACCGCGCGAGCGTCGAGGGCAAGCCCGTCGCGTACGTCTCCCTGCGCTCCACCTACCGCCACGAGGCCGACTCGATCATCGGCTTCCAGATGCTGAACGACCCCTCGTACGTCAAGGACGCCGCGACCTTCCAGAAGGCGGCGCAGCACATCAGCTACGCCTTCAACTGGTTCTACGCCGACTCCCGCGACATCGCGTACTACAACAGCGGCGCCAACCCCGTACGCGCCAAGGACGTCGACCCCGCCCTGCCGGTCAAGGGGGAGCGGACCTACGAGTGGCGTGACTTCGACCCCGCCGACAACACCTCGGCGCAGACCCCGCCCGCCGAGCACCCGCAGTCGGTCAACCAGGACTACTACATCTCCTGGAACAACAAGCAGGCCGACGACTTCAGCACCGCGGGCTTCGGCATGAGCGCCGTGCACCGGGGCGACCTGCTCGACGGGCGGGTCAAGAAGCTCACCGAGGAGGGCGGGGTCACCCGCGCCTCGCTCACCCGGGCCATGGCCGAGGCCGCCGTCACCGACCTGCGCGGCGAACAGGTGCTGCCCGAACTCCTGAAGGTGCTCCGCAGCAAGCCGCTCACCGACCCGCGGGCGGCCGAGGCCGTCGAACAGCTCGACGCCTGGCGGAAGGCGGGCGCCCGGCGCAACCAGACGGCGGCGGGCTCCAAGGTGTACGCCCACCCCGACGCCGTACGCATCATGGACGCCTGGTGGCCGCGGCTCATCGAGGCGCAGTTCAAGCCCGGTCTCGGCAAGGACCTCTACGACGCCCTGACCGCGCAGCTCGCCACCGACGAGGCACCGTCCGCGGGCCACGGACCCACCGGCGCGCACGCCGGCTCCGCCTTCCAGTACGGCTGGTGGGGCTACGCCGACAAGGACCTGCGCGCGGTACTCGGGGAGCCGGTGAAGGGCGCGCTCGGCGACACCTTCTGCGGCGGCGGCGGACTCGACGCCTGCCGCGACGTCCTGCTGACCACGCTCACGCAGGCCGCCGACAAGCCCGCCACCGAGGTCTACCCCGGCGACGGTGCCTGCAAGGCCGGCGACCAGTGGTGCGCGGACTCCATCATCCACCGGGCCCTCGGCGGCATCACGCACAAGCCGGTCCAGTGGCAGAACCGTCCGACCTACCAGCAGGTCGTGGAGTTCCCCCGGCACCGGTAGGGGAGCGTCACGCGAGAGCGATCCGCCCGGCGGCGAACACGACGCGTGCCAGTTCCTCGTGGCAGATGTCGCTGTGCGCGCCGGCGGGCGGGCCGCCCCTCCGCACCACCGCGGCGGCGTCCAGGCTCACGCACCCCTTGACCGGCACCTTCTGGCCGAGCCTGACCCGCTTGGTGCCGGGCACCGACCGGATGCCGTTGTAGCCGATGGCGCCCCACCGCTCCCAGAGGTTGAGGAACGTGGTGGAGTCGCCCGCCAGCTTCGACGCCAGCGGGTAGAGCCGCCCGAGGGCGTCGTCGTGGCGCGAGTAGCAGGAGATCAGCGGACCGTCGATGCGGCGCTGCACCCCGTACAGGGCGCCCCTGCGCGAGGGGTCGTGCGGGACCCGGCCCGCGAAGGCGTAGTGCGAGAACGCCCCTTGCAGCAGCGTCACCGCCTTCACCGCCCGCACGTCCGCGGGCATGCCGCGCAGCGCGTACGAGACGAGGCGCGCGCCGAAGCTGTGCCCGATGAGGTGGACCCTGATCCCGGACACGTCGCCGGCCAGGAGGCCGATCGCGGGGCCGAGACCGAGCTGGCCCACCGCGCCCGCCCGCCGCTTCATGGCGTAGTAGGAGCCCTGCCGCAGCAGTTCGTAGGCGCCGTCCCACACCCGTTCGCGCAGGTTGCCGAGGAGTTCGGGCCGCCCGGTGTCCGCGCGGGCCGCCGCCAGCAGCTCGCAGACCCGCACCGCGTCGTCGGTGAGCATGGCGGGCTCACCCGCGCCGGTGTCCTCGCCCAGGTGCCGGGCCGGGCTGGTCTCCCGCAGGGACACGAGCTCGCGGACCTGCCGTCCGTACTCGTAGACGCGGGAGGCGACCTCGGAGCGCTCCGCGAGCAGCTCCGTGATCCGGTCGAGGGTCTCGCCGTGGTCGGGGAAGGCGCGGTCGAGCACCTGCCGGGTCACCGGGTCGAGGCCGGGTCCGCCGGCCGCCACGGCGACGGCGGAGGCCGAGGGGTCGAAGTCGGGGATGGGTTCGTCGGGGAAGCGGATGGCGGGCCACAGCACCCCGACGTAGCCGAGGCGCACCCCCGCGCCCGCCATGCGCCGGCAGGGGGCGAAGAACCGCCGGTACAGCTTCCTGGCGTCGTCCTTGTCGTTGTTCCAGCCGTGCGCGAAGACCAGCAGATCGGTGACGTGTTCGCGTTCCACGCCGGACAGGAGCGTCTCGCGCTGCACGGTGTCGACGTCGCCGTCGGCGTCGAAGGTCAGTTCCCAGTAGGGCTCCACGCCGTCATGGTCCCGCCGCCCGTGCCCACTGGCCATACGCCGCGCAGCATCCGACCCGGCGAACAGGGGCCCGATTCAGGCCAGTTCCCGGTCCCGGGTCTCCGGCAGCGCCAGGACGCAGACCAGGGACACGACCGCCATCGCGCTCACGTACCAGCCCACCGACGAGGAGCCGAACGCCGACTGCAGCCGGGTCGCCACCAGCGGCGAGACCGCGCCGCCGAGCACACCGCCCAGGTTGTACGCGAGCGAGGCGCCCGAGTACCGCACGTCCGTGCCGAACAGCTCGGGGAGGTAGGCGCCCATCGGGCCGTAGACCACGCCCATGCAGAACAGCGCGCCGCCCAGCGCCAGCGCGATGAGCACGGGCCGCTCGGTGTCGAGGAGCGGGAACAGCACCAGGCCCCACACCACGGAGAGCGCGGCGCCGACGACGACCAGCTTGCGGCGCCCGGCCCCGTCGGAGCGCGTGGCGGCCAGCCAGGTGCCCGCGGCGAGGAAGAGGCAGGCCACCAGGGAGAGGCCGAGCATGGTGTCGCGGGAGACGTGCAGGGTGCCCGTGGCGTAGGCGAGGCAGTACGTCGTGGCCGTGTAGAAGAGGCCGTAGGCGACGACCATGCCGCCCGCGCCGAGCAGCAGTTCGCGCGGATGGCGGCGCAGCACGTCGAGCGCGGGGACCTTGCTCGCCTCCTGGGCCTCCATGACCTTGGCGAAGACCGGCGTCTCGCTGATCCGCAGCCGCACGAACAGGCCGACGCCCACCAGCAGGAAGGAGAGCAGGAACGGCACGCGCCAGCCCCAGGAGCGGAACGCGTCGTCGGACAGCGCGGACGAGAGCAGCCAGAAGATCCCCGTCGCCGCGAAGAACCCGACGGACGGGCCGAGCTGCGGGAACGCCGCGTACAGCCCGCGCTTGCGCTTCGGCGCGTGCTCCACCGCGAGCAGCGCGGCCCCGCCCCACTCCCCGCCGAGCCCGATGCCCTGGAGGAAGCGGAGCAGGATGAGCAGCAGGGGCGCCCAGACGCCGAGCGTGCCGTAGCCGGGCAGCAGCCCGACGAGCGCGGTCGAGAGGCCCATCAGGAGCAGCGAGGCCACGAGCACGGACTTGCGGCCCACCCGGTCACCGAAGTGCCCGAAGATCACCGAGCCGATGGGCCGTGCCGCGAACGCCACCGCGTACGTGGAGAACGACGCGAGCGTGGCGTTGACCGGGTCCAGGGTCGGGAAGAACGCGTGGTTCAGGACGAGCGCCGCGGCCGTGCCGTAGATGTAGAAGTCGTAGAACTCGATGGCGGTGCCGATGAACGAGGCCACGGCCACACGCCGCATGCTCTCCGCGCCCCCGCCCTCCGCGCCCTGGACCTGCTGTTTCCCTGCTGCTTCAGCGTCGCTCTGCACGAGCGGCACTCTCACGTTCGTTGCAGGGACCAGTCAATACCCGGGACGAGCCATCTCGGTTCGTGAGACCGGAGCGCCTCGTCCCGGGTCACCGCTGCCGGTGCGCCGCCGTCACCTCGTGCAGATGGATGAGGACGTCGTGCGAGCGGCCGAGCGGGATCTCCCACGGGCCGTCCGGGTAGGCCGTGCCGATGCTCCGCGTCGGGCGGGCCTCGGCCAGCCACTTCCTCGCCGCCGCGGGCGCGGTCCTGGTGTCGAGGTAGTAGTCGTCGTGGCGCACCTTGTCGAGCGTGTACTCGTTCATGCCGGGCGTGGCGGGGGCGAGCGAACGCGGCTTCCAGACCTCGGAGTCCGCGCTCTGCGCCATCAGACCGCCCCGGTCGAAGGTGAACCCGACGCTCACGTACCGCTCGCCGAGCCGGTCGCGGAGGAAGGCGCCCTGCATCTTCGGGTAGCGCGCGTCGTAGGAGACGTAGGCGACATGGGCGTTGTGCGCCGAGAGCAGCACCTTGGTGCCGGTCCGCCGCTGCCACCAGGCGGTGTTCTGGGCCATGACGCGGTCGCGGTGCAGCATGGCGGCCCGCTGCCCCTCGGGGGAGCCGAGGTCGTACGCGAGGATGCCGGCGGTCTGCGAGAGGGACCTGGCGTGCTGGAGCGCCCACGCGAACGCCTCGCTCCCTCTCTCGGGCCGCCGACCGGCGAGGAGTCCGTACGCCCGCTCCGCCCGTTCCGCCAGCTTCTCGCGCTCGGCCAGGGGGCGGGCCATGTACGCGTCGCCGTCCGCCAGGCGCCGCATGGGTGCGTACAGCCGGGCCAGCTCAGGCCGTAGGCCGGGCTCATGGGCGCCCGCGTAGTCGAGCACGCCGTCGAACACCTCGGCGCCCAGCTCCGGGTAGTTGAGGTCGTCGCCCAGGAAACGGAGCCGCCGGCCGGGGTGCTCGTCGTTGTAGGCGCGCATCCAGGTGAGCAGGTGGACGTACTCCTCGGTGTCCCACGGCGTCCTCGCCAGCTCCTGGTGGACGAGCGCGCGGACGTCGTCGTCCCGCTCGCCGCGTACGTAGGCGTCGAAGCGCAGGCCCGTCGTCCAGCTCACCTCCTGGGCGAAGGAGGTGAAGCCCTTCTCCTCGACGAGGTGGCGGAACACGCGCTCCTTCATCGTGAAGAACTCATGGGTGCCGTGGGTCGCCTCGCCGAGGCCCACCACCGTGGCGTCGCCCACCATGTCGCCGAGCGGCCGCAGGTCCCTGGTGCTGCCGCCGGGGCCGGTCGAGCGCAGCGGGTGGGCCGCGCGCTCGATCGCCGCCACCGGATCGGCGGGCCGTGGCGCCGCGCGCGCGGCCTGGGGTGCGACGAGCGCACCGGTGCCGACCGCCGCCAGGAGCAGGAGCGGGAGTTCTCGCCGTGTGGTGCGGGACATCCGGTGCCTCCTGGGGACTCGCCCGGCAACGCGCGTGCGGTACGGAGATCACGGTCTTGCACGGCCGGGGTGCGGCGCCATCCGGCAGGCCCCCGCATCCGCGGTGGGGCCTGCCGGGGGCTGCCCCGGGCGCGCGGCGTGTACGTTCGGCGCCACGGCGGACCAATGGCGCGGGGCAGGACACGGCGCCCGTCCGCCGACCCTCTCCGGGCTCGCGGACCAACAGGGGAGCCCCGCGTGACGTCGTCCTCGTCGGCCACGGCTACGCCGGGGCCCCGGCCGGGCCGCGGGGCTGCTCGGCGACCGGCCCGCCCATGCGGTGTTCGTGGACGCCGACGTCCCCGTCGGGGGAGAGCCGTTCGCCTCCTGCTGGTGGCAGGGCCGGGAGACCTTCGAGGCCACGCTCGCCGAGAACGGCGGCGTCCGGCCGCCCGACACGGCCGGCTTCGACGGGCAGGGCCTCAACGGTGAACAGATCGTACGGTTCGCGGGCGGCGCGACGCCGCACCCCGGTGCCTCCCCGACCGAACCGGCCCAGCTCACGCGCCCGCTCGGGGACCCGCCCGCCACGTACGTCACGTGCCTGCGGGGCGGCGAGGAGCCGACGGACGACGTGGGCGTCCCGCACGCGAGCGCACCGCACGGAACCCCGCGCCTCCCGGTCCCGCCGACCCCCTTTCGCCATGACATACCGACTGGTTAGTCTGCCCGGACAGACCAGCCGCGCGAGCCGTGGTCGAGCCCGAGGTCGAAGGAGACCGCACGTGGAGACCCTGAAGGACAAGGGAGTCGTCGTCACCGGTGCCGGGGGCGGGATCGGAGCGGCGCTGGCCCGCCGCTTCGCCGCCGAGGGGGCCCGCGTCGTCGTCAACGACCTGGACGGCGCCAAGGCCGAGGCCGTCGCCGCGGAAGTGGGCGGCATCGCGGTGCCGGGCGACGCCTCCGCGAGCGTGCGGCGGGCCGCCGAGGCGCTCGGCGGCACGGTCGACGTCTACTGCGCCAACGCCGGGCTCGGCTCCGGCGGCACCGAGGCCGCGCCCGAGGAGGTCTGGGCCGCGGCCTGGGACGTCAACGTCATGGCGCACGTCCGCGCGGCCCACGCCCTGCTGCCCGGCTGGCTGGAGCGCGGCACAGGCCGCTTCGTCTCCACGGTCTCCGCGGCCGGCCTGCTCACCATGATCGGCGCCGCCCCCTACAGCGTCACCAAGCACGGCGCGTACGCCTTCGCCGAATGGCTCTCGCTGACCTACCGCCACCGCGGCCTCAAGGTCCACGCGATCTGCCCGCAGGGCGTGCGCACCGACATGCTGGCCGCCACCGGCAGCGCGGGCGACCTGGTCCTCACCCCCACCGCCATCGAGCCGGAGGACGTCGCCGCCGCGCTCTTCGCGGGCATGGCGGAGGACCGCTTCCTCATCCTGCCGCACCCCGAGGTCGCCGCCTTCTATGAGGCCCGCGCCGTCACCCCGGACAAGTGGCTGGCCGGCATGAACCACATCCAGCGGAAGTGGGAGGCGAAGGAGAAGTGACGACCTACCCGGCCGGTTCGGTCTACGCGGCCAAGCCCTGGCTCGCCCGCCTCAACGACGCCCAGCGCGGCCCCGTCGAGCCCGCGCCCTCCGTGGTGCACGCCTTCCGCGCGGCCGTCGCCAGGGCCCCCGAGCACACCGCCCTCGCCTACTTCGACGGCCGCCTGAGCTACCGCGAGACGGACGCCCTCACCGACTCCGTCGCCGGACACCTGGCGGCCCGCGGCGTCGCCCGCGGCGACCGTGTCGCGATCCTCCTCCAGAACACCCCGCACTTCGTGATCGCGCTCATCGGCGCCTGGAAGGCGGGCGCGACGGTCGTGCCCGTCAACCCCATGTACAAGTCCGCGGAGGTCGCCCACGTCCTCGCCGACGCCGACGTGACCGCGCTGATCTGCGCCGACCGCGCCTGGGAGGCGTACCTGCGCGAGACGGCCGCCGGATCGCCCGTGCGGATCGTGCTCACCGCCTGCCAGCTCGACCTCCAGACGAGGAACGACACCCGCGTCCTCGACTTCGAGCGGCTGCCGCCCGCGGCCGACGCCGACGACCTCGTGGCCGTCGCCCGCGCGGGCCACCCGGCCCCCGAAGGGCGCGGCCTCGGCCCGTCCGACGTGGCCCTGATCAGCTACACCTCGGGCACCAGCGGCACCCCCAAGGGCGCCATGAACACCCACGGCAACATCACCTACAACGCCGAGCGCCAGCGCACCGGGGCGGGGATACCGGAAGGCGCCTGCTACTTCGCGCTCGCCCCGCTCTTCCACATCACCGGCATGGTCGCCCAGGTCGCGGCATGCCTCACCAACGCGGGCACCCTCGCGCTCGCCTACCGCTTCGAGGCCGGCGTGGTCCTCGACGCCTTCGCCGAGCACCGCCCCGCCTACACGGTCGGCCCCTCCACGGCCTTCATGGCGCTGGCCGCCCACCCCGCCGTGACGCGCGAGCACTTCGCCTCCTTCGCGATGATCTCCTCGGGCGGCGCGCCGCTGCCGCCGGCCCTGGTGGAGAAGTTCCGCGCCGCGTTCGGCCCCTACCTCCACAACGGCTACGGCCTCACCGAGTGCACCGCCCCCTGCGCCTCCGTGCCGCCCGGCCAGGAGGCGCCGGTCGACCCGGTCTCCGGCACGCTCGCCGTGGGCGTCCCGGGACCCGAGACGGTCGTCCGCGTCCTGGACGACGCGGGCCGGGAGGTCCCCTTCGGGGAGCACGGCGAGATCGCCGTTTCGGGGCCCCAGGTCGTGCCCGGCTACTGGAAGCGGCCCGAGGCCACCGGCGAGGCCTTCCCCGACGGCGAGCTGCGCACCGGCGACATCGGCTTCATGGACCCCGCGGGCTGGCTCTACGTCGTCGACCGCAAGAAGGACATGATCAACGCGTCAGGCTTCAAGGTCTGGCCGCGCGAGGTCGAGGACGTCCTGTACTCCCACCCCGCCGTCCGCGAGGCGGCCGTCGTCGGCGTCCCCGACAGCTACCGCGGGGAGAGCGTCAAGGCGTACGTGAGCCTGCGTCCCGGCAGCGACACCGGCGCCGGGGAGCTGGCGGCGTACTGCGAGGAGCGGCTCGCCGCGTACAAGTACCCGCGCGAGGTCGAGATCCTGGCGGAGCTGCCGAAGACGACGAGTGGGAAGATCCTCCGGCGGGAACTGCGTTCCCGGGGACAGCACAGTCGGTGACATTCGAAAGGCAGGTGGCGGCAGTGGCCAGGACGACGGACGGTGACGGCACACCCGTCCCGCAGCGGCTGCTCGCCGCCGCCACCCGGCTCTTCGCCGACCGCGGGTACGACCGTACGTCCGTGCAGGAGATCGTGGAGGCGGCGGGCGTGACCAAGGGCGCCCTCTACCACTACTTCGGCTCCAAGGACGACCTGCTGCACGAGGTCTACGCCCGGATGCTCCGCGTCCAGCAGGAGCGGCTCGACGCCATCGCGGACCAGGACGCGCCCGTGGAGCGGCGGGTGCGCGACGCCGCCGCCGACGTCGTGGTCACCACCATCGACAACCTCGACGACGCCTCGATCTTCTTCCGCTCCATGCACCACCTCAGCCCGGAGAAGAACAAGCAGGTGCGCGCCGAGCGGCGCCGCTACCACGAGCGCTTCCGGGCCCTGATCGAGGAGGGCCAGCGGTCCGGCGTCTTCGCCTCGGCGACCCCGGCGGACCTGGTGGTGGACTACCACTTCGGCTCGGTCCACCACCTGTCGACCTGGTACCGCCCGGAGGGCCCGCTCACCCCGCGGCAGGTGGCGGACCACCTGGCGGACCTGCTGCTGCGGGCGCTACGGCCGTAGCCCTCCGTCCAGCGTGGCGAGGCCGTGCCGGATGAACACCGGCACCAGCTCGCCGATCCGGTCGAAGCCGGCGCCGACCGTCCGGCCGAGCGTGTAGCGGTAGTGGATGCCCTCCAGGATCACGGCGAGCTTGAACCACGCGAAGGCCGTGTACCAGGAGACGGCGGAGACGTCGCGCCCCGAGCGCGCGGCGTACCGTTCGATCAGCTCGGCGGGGTCCGGGTGGCCCGGCGCGCCCGCGGTGGTGCTGACGGGGGAGTCGGGCACCTCCAGCCGGGCGCTGTACATCACGAGCAGCCCGAGGTCGGTGAGCGGATCGCCGAGCGTGGACATCTCCCAGTCGAGGATGGCCCTGATCCGGTCGTCGTCGCCGATCAGGACGTTGTCCAGGCGGTAGTCGCCGTGGACGACGGCCGGCGCGGGCGAGGCGGGCAGCGAGCGCCCGAGCGCGGCGTGCAGTTCGTCGACGCCGGCCAGGTCCCGGTTGCGCGAGGCGTCGAGCTGCTTGCCCCAGCGGCGCAGCTGCCGGTCGAGGAAGCCCTCGGGGCGGCCGAAGTCGCCGAGGCCGACCGCCGCCGGGTCCACCGCGTGCAGGTCGACGAGGGTGTCGACGAGGCCGAGCACCGCGTCACGGGTGCGCTCGGGGCCGAGCGGCGCCAGCTCCTCCGCGGTGCGGTACGGGATGCCGTCCACGTACTCCATCACGTAGAAGGGCGCCCCGATGACGGCCTCGTCCTCGCAGAGCAGGACGGGCGCGGGCACCGGCACGTCCGTGGGGTGCAGGGCGGCTATCACCCGGTGCTCGCGCCTCATGTCGTGCGCGGTGGCGAGGACGTGGCCGAGCGGCGGCCGCCGCACGACCCAGCGCGTGGTTCCGTCGGTCACCGCGTACGTGAGGTTGGACCTGCCGCCCTCGATCAGCCGGGCGGTGAGCGGTCCGCCGACCAGGCCGGGACGCTCGCGGTCGAGGTGGCCGCGCAACTGGTCGAGGTCGAGGCCCGGCGGGTGGTCTGCGCTCATGGTCGCTCCTGATCGGCGTGGTGGTCCTGTGCCACCCCATGATGCCGACCAGTCGGTATGCCGTCCAGAGGCCGCCGGGCGCCCGGTTGATGGCGATATGGAAGCCTCGTGAACGTTTGCCCGGCCGCCCGGCGGGGACCCGACGGCGCGTCCCACCTGTACGCGACTGACGAAAGCGACCCCCATGAAGGCGATCAGCTACCGAAGCTACGGCGGCCCCGAGGTCCTGGAGTACGGCGAGGTGCGCGACCCCAAGGTCGGGCCCGACTCCGTCCTGGTGAAGGTGCGGGCCGCCGCCGTCAACCCCGTCGACTGGAAGTGCCGCGAAGGACACCTCGACGCGCTCCTCGAACCCGTCTTCCCGGTGATCCCCGGCTGGGACGTCGCGGGCGTGGTGGCGCGGCCGGGCGCCGCCGCCCCGGAGTTCGCCGTCGGCGACGAGGTCATCGGCTACGTGCGCGAGGACTTCCTCTCCCGCGGCACCTTCGCCGAGTACGTCGCCGCCCCCGTGCGCACCCTCGCCCGCAAGCCGCGCAACCTCTCCTTCGAGGAGGCCGCCGGGCTGCCGCTCGCCGGGCTCACCGCCTACCAGGTGATCACCAAGGCCCTGGCGGTGGGGGAGGGCGACGTCGTCCTCGTGCACGCCGGGGCCGGCGGCGTCGGCTCCCTCGCGGTGCAGATCGCCCGGCACCTGGGCGCCCGCGTCATCGGCACCGCCAGTGAACGCAACCACGACTACCTGCGCGAACTCGGCGCGGAACCCGTCCGCTACGGAGACGGCCTCGTCGACCGGGTCCGCGGGCTCGCCCCCGCCGGCGTGGACGCGGCCTTCGACACCATCGGCGGCGACACGCTCAAGGCCTCCGCCGAACTGCTCGGGCCGCGGGGGCGGCTCGCCTCCATCACCGACAGCGAGGTGGTGGGCCTCGGCGGCCAGTACTGCTTCGTGCGCCCCGACGCCGCCGATCTGACGCGCCTGAGCGAGCTGGCGGAGCAGGGCGTCGTGACCGTGCACGTCGACGAGGCGTTCCCGCTGGAGCGCGCCGCCGACGCGCACCGCCGCAGCGCCGAGGGCCGCACCCGGGGCAAGGTCGTCGTCACGGTGGAGTGAACGGACCGCCCCTGGGCCCCGCGTCCTCGTCGTCAGATCACCAGCGCCGCCGCGCACAGGGCGAGGGCGAGGGTGCACAGGGCCGCCGCCCACGCGCCCCCGGCCGTGAGCCGCCGGGGCCGGGCGGCGGTCAGGGCGGTCATCCTGCGGTGCGCCACGGCGAGGAAGCCGAGCCACAGCAGCAGGCAGAGCGCGCAGGCGAGGACGCCGGTCGTGCTCGGCCCCTGGTTCAGGACCGCGCGGGCGGCGAGGACCGCGGCGACCGTGCACGAGAGCGTCGTGCGCCGCCACGCGAGCCTGGTGCGCTCCGGCTGGAGCCCCGGGTCCCTCGCGGGCCGCGCGGCCGTCACCCCTCCCACCCGAAGAGCACGACCACCACCATGGCGAGCGCGACCACCGCGACCACCAGGCCCAGCAGCGCCGGGAAGCGGCCCGCCGGCAGGTCCTCGCCGCGCCGCATGGCCCGCTCGCAGCGCACCCAGTGGTTGACCGCGCGCAGCGCGCTCAGCACGCCCGCCGCGAGCAGGGCCAGGGCAAGCCCGATCCGCCAGCCCCAGCGCAGGTCCGGCAGGAACTGGTCCACCGCGAAGCCGCCGCCGATCAGCGCGAGGGCGGTGCGCAGCCAGGCCAGGAAGGTGCGTTCGTTGGCGAGCGAGAAGCGGTAGTCGGGTGTGTCGCCCTCCTCGCGGATGCGCTCGGGTGCGAACCAGAGCCTCAGACTCCGTACGAAATTGCTCACGGGCGCACCATAAGCCGTGCTCCCACCGGGCCTCCCACCAGGCGGTGGGCGCCTCACCCCGCGCGGAAGGCGAGCAGCCGCCGGTACGCGGCCAGCCCGTCGGGCACCCACTCCCACTCGTCGAGCCGCCGCGTCAGCTCGTCCTCGGTGACGAAGGCGTGCCAGGCGACCTCCTCGGCCTGCGGGTCCACGGGCGGGTCGCAGCGGACCTCGTAGAGGGACGACCACCAGCTGTGGCCCGCGCCGTCCTCGTAGAGGAACTTGAACAGCGGCGTCGGGCGCGGCAGGGCGTCCACGCCCAGCTCCTCCCGTGCCTCCCGCAGCGCCGCGTCGTCGTAGGACTCGCCCGCGCCGACCACGCCGCCGACGAACATGTCGTACAGCGAGGGGAAGACCAGCTTCTGCGGCGTGCGGCGGTGCACGAAGACGCGGCCCCCGGCGTCCCGGGCCAGGACGAAGACGCAGCGGTGGCGCAGGCCGCGCGCGTAGACCTCGCCGCGCGGGGCCTCTCCGACGACCTCGTCGTTCTCGTCGACGACGGACAGGATCTCCTCGCGGGGGTCGGCCGGACCCGTGGTGGCATCACTCATGCCGCCCATCCAACCCCACGTGCGGAAGGGGGCCGGATCCGCCACCGGGCGGCCGGCCGGTCCGGCGCCGGGGGACCGCCGCCGAGCGGGGGCGCCGTCCCCTCCTCGCGGCCGCCGCGCGGCATCGCCGGATGCATCCCGAGCAGCACCACGCCCGCCACGATCGCCGCGAGCCCCGCCGCCTCCCACGCGAGGGCGCCCGCGTCGGTCCGCAGCCGGTCGCCGAGGAACCCGACGCCGCACGCGATCCCGGCCAGCGGCTGCGCGGCCGTCAGGGCGGGCAGCGACATCCGCAGCGGAGCCGTCTCGAAGGCGCTCTGCACCAGGACCAGCCCCGTGACACCGAGCGCGACCACCCCGTACGGCTGCCACCCCGTCAGCACCTCAAGCAGTCCGCCCGCGGCGAACCGGTCGCCGGTCACCCGCGTCAGCGCGTCCTGCACGCCGTAGAGCAGCCCGGCGGCCAGCGCGAGCAGCACCGGGCCCGCGCCGAGCCGGGACCTCTTGGCGCACGCGGTGAGGACGAGCGCCCCGCCCACCATCACGCCGACGATCAGCCAGTGCCGCAGCGGGCTCGTCTCCGCGTCGCCGCCGCGCGGCTCGCCCGCCACGATGAACGCGGTCACGCCGCCCGCGAGGAGCACGAGCCCCGCCCACCCCTGGCGGCCGAGCGGCTGCCCGGTCTGGTACCGGGAGAGGGCGAGGGCGAACAGGAGCTGGGTGGCGAGCAGCGGCTCGACGAAGGAGATGTCCCCGCGGCCGAGCGCGAGCGCCCCGAGCACCATCCCGCACACCATCAGGCCGATCCCGGCCAGCCAGCGCGGCACCCTCACCAGGTCGATCAGGAGCCGGAAGGAGAGGAAGTCGCTCAGCGGTGCCTGCCGCGCCACGTTCTGCTGGAGCACGAAGCCGAGGCCGAGGCAGCAGGCCGCCCCGATGGCGAGGGCGAGAACCAGGACCGACACGTCACACACCTCGGGGCTCGGGGCGCGAAATGGGGACTTGGCCGACGATAGCCGCCCATCGGCCGCGCCGCGCACCGGAACTCGACGGCTCCGTGCCGTCCGTCGGTTGACGTGCGCCACCCCGCTGCCCAGGATCTGACCCATCGGTAACTTCACGGGCCCCTGTCTAGGAGGACGACCCCCATGGCGTACGACGCAGACGTGATCGTGATCGGGGCGGGTCTCGCCGGGCTCGCGGCCACCGCGGAACTGGTGGACGCGGGCCGCAGGGTCGTGCTCGTGGACCAGGAGCCCGAGCAGTGCGTGGGCGGTCAGGCGCACTGGTCCTTCGGCGGCCTCTTCTTCGTGGACTCACCCGAACAGCGGCGCCTGCGGATCAAGGACTCCCACGCGCTCGCCCTCCAGGACTGGATGGGCACGGCCGCGTTCGACCGTCCGGAGGACCACTGGCCGCGCAAGTGGGCCGAGGCGTACGTGGACTTCGCGGCCGGCGAGAAGCGGTCGTGGCTGCACGGCCAGGGCGTACGGTTCTTCCCCGTGGTCGGCTGGGCCGAGCGCGGCGGCTACGACGCGCAGGGCCACGGCAACTCCGTGCCGCGCTTCCACATCACCTGGGGCACCGGGCCCGGCCTGCTCGCGCCGTTCGTCGAGCGGGTGCGCGCCGGGGTGGCGCGCGGCCTGGTCCAGCTCCGGTTCCGGCACCGCGTCACCGGACTCTCGCGCAGCGCGGGCGCCCTCGACACCGTCACCGGCGAGGTCCTCGAAGCCTCCGGTGTCGAGCGCGGACAGGCCAGCAGCAGGGAGGTGACCGGCACCTTCGAGTTCCGTGCCCAGGCGGTGATCGTGACCTCGGGCGGCATCGGCGGCAACCACGACCTCGTACGCGCCCACTGGCCCGAGCGGCTCGGCACCCCTCCCGGGAAGATGGTCTCCGGGGTCCCCGCGCACGTGGACGGCAAGATGCTCGGCATCGCCGAGCGGGCCGGGGCGCGCCTGATCAACCGCGACCGCATGTGGCACTACACCGAGGGCATCGAGAACTGGAACCCCATCTGGGACCGGCACGGCATCCGCATCCTGCCGGGACCCTCCTCGCTCTGGCTCGACGCGCGCGGCGCCCGGCTGCCCGTGCCGCTCTTCCCCGGCTTCGACACCCTCGGCACGCTCGAACACATCATGGGCACCGGCCACGACCACACCTGGTTCGTGCTCAACCAGCGCATCATCGGCAAGGAGTTCACCCTCAGCGGCTCCGAGCAGAACCCGGACCTGACCGGCAAGTCGGTGCGCGGCGTCATCGAACGGGCGCGCTCGGAGGTGCCGGGACCCGTCAAGGCGTTCATGGACCACGGCGTCGACTTCGTCGTGGAGAAGGACCTCGGCGCCCTCGTGCGCGGCATGAACGCCCTCACCGGGCACACGGCGGCCCCCCTCGTCGACGAGGCCGCGCTGCGCCGCACCATCGCCGCCCGCGACCGCGAGATCGTCAACCCCTTCACCAAGGACCTCCAGGTGACGGCCATCCGGGGCGCCCGCAAGTTCCTCGGGGACCGCCTCATCAGGGCCGCCGCGCCGCACCGCATCCTCGATCCCAAGGCGGGGCCCCTGATCGCCGTACGCCTCAACATCCTCACCCGCAAGACGCTCGGCGGCCTGGAGACCGACCTCTCCTCGCGCGTCCTGACCGAAGGCGGCCGGCCGCTCGACGGGGTGTACGCGGCCGGGGAGGCCGCCGGGTTCGGCGGCGGGGGAGTGCACGGCTACCGCTCGCTGGAGGGCACCTTCCTCGGCGGCTGCCTCTTCTCGGGGCGCACGGCGGGGCGCGCCGCCGCCCGTCAGGTGGGGTGAGCCGGGACCGGGCCGGAAAGGGCGTCCTCACGGGTGACGTGTGAAGTCCGTGTATGTTGAGATGAGTTGGTGAAGAAGGCGGACCGGGCCGCCCTTGACGTGGGGGCGCGCCTACCGGTTTGCTGTGCGTGATCATCTGCTCGCTAACCGCGCCGGGGAGGACGTCCCGCGGTGTCACCACCCCCACCCCCACTGGGCCGCTCCCGCAGGAAATCGGCCGCACACGCCTTTGACGCCGCGCTCGACGACGGTGAACTCGTGGCGGCGCGCTCGGCGTTGGCCCAGGGCCGCTGGACCGAGGTCCGCGAGCTGCTTGCCGCCACCGGCGACGACTGGGACCGCAGGGGCCACCGCTTCGACGTCCTCGCGCGGGAACCCGCCACCTCCGCGTGGGCCCGCGACTGGCGGCTCGTCGAGCCCGAGAGCCGCGACGCCGAACTGCTGCTCGCCTTCGCCGCCGTGCACAAGGCGCTGCGGGGCAAGGCGCGGTCGGACAAGGTGCGCGCCCAGTGCCGCGAGGCGGCCACGCGCGACCCGGCCGACCCCACGCCGTGGCTCGCCCTGCTCGTGCTGGAGCGCTCCCTGGGCCGCGAGGAGGACGTCGTACGCCTCTTCGACGAGGTCAGGCACCGCCACCCCGAGCACCACCACGCCCACCACCTGATGATCGCCCGGCTCGCCGAGCGCCGCCCCGGAGCGGGCCAGGACCCGCTGCACGAGGTGTACGACTTCGCGTCCTGGGCCGCCGAACAGGCGCCGCCCGGGTCCCCGCTGGCGGTCCTGTCCGTGGTCGCGCACACCGAGCGCTACCGCGTGCTCGCCGCGGCGGGCCTCGAACCCGCCGACCCCGCGGCCTCGCGGCACTGGACGGGCCGCCGCGCCCACGGTGTCATCAAGGCCGCCTTCGACTGGTGGCTGGAGTGGGAGACGCCCGCCCGGCCCCCGCACCCCCGCTGTCACGTCGACCTCAACTTCCTTGCCCACGCGAAGTCCTGCGAGGGCAGGGCCGCCGAGGCCGCCGCGCTCTTCCACCGCATCGGACGGCACGCGACCCCGGCCCCCTGGTCCTATCCGGACCGCGACCCGCACGAAGCCTTCACGGCCGCGCGCGCCGCGGCGCTCGGATCGGCCTGAACATCCGGACCCCCTGACGTATCCCTGAAAGGACGACCGCGCCATGGCGACGGGCAGTTCGAGCACGAGCGGAACCAGATCACTCGGCGAGCCGAAGGACGGCGGGGGGATCAGCACGTACAAGGGCGAGGAGCGCGCGCTGCGGGCCGGCCGGCTCGGCACGGCGGGCCTGCTGCTCTCCGTGCTCGCCGCGACCGGGCCCCTGATGGTCGTCGCGGGTGTCATGCCCACCACATACGGCGTGATGGGCGTGGTCGGGCAGCCGCTCCTCTTCCTCATCCTCGGCGTCGTCCTCGCCCTCTTCAGCCTGGGGTACGCCGAGATGAGCCGCCACGTGCACAACGCGGGCGCCTTCTACGCGTACATATCGCGCGGGCTCGGCGGCACCGCGGGCGCGGGCGCCTCGCTGGTCGCCCTCGTCGCCTACAGCGCCCTGCAGGCCGGCCTCTACGGACTGCTCGGCTTCGAGGTGTCCGGGCTCATCCAGACGTACTTCGACGCCGAGGTCGCCTGGTGGATTCCCGCGCTCGCCGCCGTGGCCGCCGTCGCCGTCCTCGCCTGGCTGAAGATCGACCTCAACGCGCGCGTGCTCGGCGTCCTGCTGATCGTCGAGGTGGTGCTCGTCGTCATCTTCGACATCGCGGCCGTCGCCGACCCGGCCAAGGAGGGCCTGTCGCTGCACGCCTTCAACCCGGACACGCTCACCGGGGCGGGCGTCGCCACGTCGCTCTGCTTCTGCATCGCCGCCTTCACGGGCTTCGAGCAGGCTCCCGTGTACGCGGAGGAGACCAGCCGCCCGCAGGTCGTCGTGGCCCGCGTGATGTTCCTCGCCGTCGGGTTCGTCGCCGTCTTCTTCGCGCTCAGCTCCTGGGCGCTGACCGTCGCCGCGGGCCCCTCGGGAATCGTCCCCGCCGCGCGGGAGCAGAGCGCGGGGCTGCTCTTCGGCCTCACGGAGTCACGGCTCGGCGGGACCTTCACCGACGTCATGCACGTGCTGTTCGTGACGGGCATGTTCGCCGCGCTCCTCAGCTTCCACAACGTGGTCGCGCGCTACGCCTTCGCCATGGGGCGCGAGGGGCTGCTGCCCGCCGCGTTCGGGCGCACCAACACCTCCACGGGCGCGCCGGGCACGGGTTCGCTGCTCCAGACCGTCGTCTCGCTCGTGGTCGTCGCCGGCTTCGCCGTCACGGACGACGGCCCGGCCGGCGACCCGACCGCGCCCGTCCTGCACCTGTTCACCTGGGGCGGCAACATCGGTGCCCTCGGCGTGATCCTGCTCATGGCCACGGCGTCCGTGGCCGTCATCGTCTTCTTCGCCCGCAGGGGCGCCGCCCGCGCCCAGGCATGGCGCATCGCGGCCTCCGCGCTGGCGGCGGTCGCGCTCCTGGTCATCGCCGGCTACACGGTCAAGGACTTCGACGTCCTGGTGGGCGCGGGCCCCGGCTCGGCCCTGAGCTGGGCGCTGCCGGGCATCATCTTCGCGGCGGCGGCGATCGGCGTGGCCTACGGGGCGATCCTGCGGGCCAGGAACCCCGCCGCCCACGCCAGGATCGGCCTCGGCAACGAGGCCTTCCGGCTGGAGAAGGCGTCGGGCTCGCCGGAGGCGTGACCCCGCCGGTGGCGCGACGCCCGCTCCCGGCTCGGCCCGTCACCGGCCCCGGGCGTCCGCCCGGGGCCGGTGACGGGCCGGGGCTAGATGACCAGGGACAGCAGGAGCACCAGGGCCCCCGCCACCACGGAGATGATCGTCTCCATGACGGACCACGTCTTGATCGTCTGACCGACGTCCAGGCCGAAGTACTCCTTGACCAGCCAGAACCCGGCGTCGTTGACGTGCGAGAAGAACAGCGAGCCGGCGCCGATCGCGAGGACGAGCAGGGCCGTGTGCGAGGTCGACATGTCGGCCGCGAGCGGGGCCACCAGCCCCGCGGCCGAGATCGTCGCCACCGTCGCCGAGCCGGTCGCGAGGCGGATGGCCACCGCGATGAGCCAGGCGAGCAGCAGCGCGGGGATCGACCAGTCCTTGGAGAAGTCCAGGATCATCTGGCCCACGCCGACGTCGATGAGCGTCTGCTTGAAGCCGCCGCCCGCGCCCACGATCATCAGCACGCCCGCGATCGGGGCGAGCGACTTCTCCACCGTGGTCGACAGGCGGTCCTTGGTGAAACCGGCCGCGCGGCCCAGCGTGAACATCCCGACAATGACCGCGGCGAGCAGGGCGATCAGCGGCGAGCCGATGACGTCGAAGACCCGCTGCACGGTGGTGTCGGGGTCGTCGACCACGATGTCCACCAGGGCCTTGGCCAGCATCAGGACGACCGGCAGCAGCACCGTGGCGACGGTCGCGCCGAAGCCGGGACGCTTCTCCAGGTCCTCCGAGGGACGCTGCGGGATCATCTTCTCGGGGGCCGGTACGTCGACCCAGCGCGCCGCGACCCTGGAGAACAGCGGCCCCGCGATGATCACCGTCGGGATCGCCACGAGCACGCCCAGCGCGAGCGTCACACCGAGGTTGGCCTTGACGGCGTCGATGGCGACGAGCGGGCCGGGGTGCGGCGGGATGAGGCCGTGCATCACGGAGAGCCCGGCGAGCGCGGGGATGCCGATCCGCATCAACGAGTAGTTGCCGCGCTTGGCGACCATCAGGACGACCGGGATCAGCAGCACGATGCCGACCTCGAAGAAGAGCGGCAGACCGATCACCGAGGCGATGAGCACCATCGCCCACGGCATGGCGCGCCCGCCCGCCTTGGCGAGGATCGTGTCGACGATCTGGTCGGCGCCGCCGGAGTCGGCGAGCAGCTTGCCGAGGATCGCGCCGAGGGCGATGAGGACGCCCACGCCCGCGACGGTCGAGCCGAGCCCGGTCGTGAAGCTCGTGATGGCCTTGTCGAGCGGTGCGCCCGCGAAGGCGCCCAGCGCGAGTGACCCCACGGTCAGCGCGAGGAACGCGTGCAGCTTGAACTTGGTGATGAGCAGGACGATGACGGCGATGCCCGCGAGGACGGCGATTCCCAGCTGGGCGTGGCCCGCCGAGGTGATCGGCTCGACGGAGTCCGCTGCCAGCATCTCGACGCTGAGATGGGTCACGGTGCTTTTCCTTGCAACGAGGGCCCCGTGAGGGGCGCGGGGAGCTGCGTGACCGGCCCTATGCGGCCCGCAGCCAGGGGACTACTGGTGGGAGCGCTCAGCCGAGACGGCTGAGCGCCTCGACGGCCCGGTCGGCGATCTCCTCCGGGCTGCCCGCGACGTCGACGGCGACACCGGCCTCGTCCGCCCCGAGGGGCTGGAGCGTGGCGAACTGCGAGTCGAGGAGCGCGGTGGGCATGAAGTGGCCCTGCCGGTGCGACATCCGGTCCTCGATGAGCTTCCGGTCACCGGTGAGGTGGACGAAGACGACCCCGGGGGCCGCGGCGCGCAGCCGGTCGCGGTAGCTGCGCTTCAGCGCGGAGCTGCTGACCACGCCGCCCTTGCCGGCACGGCCGTCCGCCCAGGCGCCGATCGCGTCGAGCCAGGGCCGGCGGTCGTCGTCGGTGAGCGGCGTCCCCGCCGACATCTTCTCGATGTTCGCCGGGGGGTGGAAGTCGTCGCCCTCGGCGTACGGGACGCCGAGCCGGTCCGCGAGCAGGGGCCCGATCGTGGTCTTGCCGGTCCCTGCCACGCCCATGATCACGACGACGTGGGGGGTGCGCCGTTCCTTCATCGCGTCCTGCCTCGCTGTCTTCATCGACATCGGTCCTTCGTTCACGTCACTGAAACCCATTAGGTCTGACGAATTCAAGAGACTGTGACATAAAAGTCTGACTTATTGTTCACGCCGCCCGCCTCGTAGGCTTCCCTCATGACCGATCGGGCCCGAGGGCTGCACTCCCGCGTACTGGAAGGCCTCGGGCCCGCCATCACGGCCGGCGAGTACCCGGCGGGCAGCGTCCTGCGCACGGACGAGCTGGCCCAGCGCTTCGAGGTGTCGCGCTCGGTGATGCGCGAGGCCGTCCGGGTCCTGGAGTCCATGCACCTCGTCGCGTCCCGGCGCCGGGTGGGCGTGACCGTCCTGCCCATCGAGCAGTGGAACGTCTACGACCCGCAGGTCATCCGGTGGCGCCTGGCCGGCGCCGAGCGCCCGCGCCAGCTCCGCTCGCTGACCGTGCTGCGCTCCGCGATCGAGCCGGTCGCCGCCGGGCTCGCCGCCCGGCACGCCACGGCCGCCCAGTGCGCGGAGCTGACCGAGTGCGCGCTCGGCATGGTCGCCCACTCGCGCGGCCACCAGCTGGAGGACTATCTGCGGCACGACGTCGCCTTCCACCGGGTCATCCTCAACGCCTCGGGCAACGAGATGTTCGCCCGGCTCGGCGACGTCGTCGCCGAGGTCCTGACCGGGCGCACCGCCCACCAGGTGATGTTCGAGGACCCCGACCCACCCGCCGTGACCCTGCACGTCAAGGTCGCCGAGGCGGTCAGGGAGGGCGACGCCGCCCGCGCCGAGGCCCTGACGCGGGAGATCGCCCTCGGCGCCCTCGACGAACTCGACATCCTGGCGCCCTGAGGCGGGGGCCGCCCTGGGGCGAGGTCCGCGCGCGGGTCGGCGACAATGGACGGCATGTCCCGACGCGCCACACGCCCCACGCCCTGCCCCTGCGGTCACCCCCGGCCGTACGACACGTGCTGCGGCGGGCTGCACCGGGGCGAGGCCGCCGCGAGCACGCCCGAGGAGCTGATGCGCTCCCGCTACAGCGCCTTCGCCGTGCGGGACGAGGGATATCTGCTGCGCACCTGGCATCCGCGCACGCGCCCGCCGCGCGTGGAGTTCGACCCGGCGCTGCGCTGGACGGGCCTGGAGATCGAGGAGACCACGGAGGGCACCGCGTTCCACACCACGGGCACGGTGACCTTCCGGGCCCGCTACACCGACGCCGGCCGCCCCGACTCGCTGCACGAGCGCAGCCGCTTCGAACGGCTCGACGGGGCGTGGGTGTACGTCGACGGCGCGTTCATCGACTGACGGCCACGGGGCGCCGCCCGGAAGCCGCCCGCGGCTCCCGGAGAGCCCCACCCGTCGGGACCCGGCCACCGGTGCCGGTGCGCGCGTGGGGCCCGAGGGAAGCGGGGATTCACACGGGGTGTGACCCCGTCGCGCCCGGTGTCCGCCGCGGCCCGCCGGACGCCGCCGACGGGCCCGAACGCCCTGGCCCGCCCGCCAGTTCGAAGCCCCGGGCCGCCCGCGCACATAGGCGGGAACCGTCGCTGCGGCCGACCGTCCCCGCCAGTAGCGTCTGCCTGTCCCCGCCCCCAACGCAGTCCCGTACGCCGTACGCCCTACGCCGTGCGAGGGAAGAGGCGCCCGATGGCCGACAGCGGACAGCATCAGCGGAGTTACGAGCGCTACATGGGCGGCAGCCCGGAAGCGGAGCGGCGGATATTCGAGCGTCTGGCCCAGGAGCTGATGCGGGTCCAGGAGAAGAACCGGCGCGCCACCGGGGCCGCGAGCCCCGAGCGCGCCCTGCACGCCAAGGGCGTGCTCGGAGTGGAGAACGCCCGGCTCCGCTTCCACGACGACCTCCCGGACGCCCTGCGCGTCGGCTTCGCGCGCCCCGGCGCCGAGTACCCGGCGACCCTGCGGCTCTCCCACGCGAGCGGCATCCGGGCGGCCGACGGGGCACCCGACCTGCGCGGCGCCGCCGTGCGCGTCACGGTCTCCGCCGAGGAGAGCCACGACCTGCTCGCCACCAACTTCCCCGTCTCGCACGCCCGGGACGCCCGCGAGTTCGTGGCGTTCGCCAAGGCCATGGCCGGGGCGACGAGCCGCCCGCGGAAGGCGGTGGGCCTCTTCGTCAAGCTGCCGCTCGCCGTCGGCCCCACCACGGCCGGCCGGATGCGCCGCAACGTCAGGGCCGCCGCCGAGCGCACGGTCACCAGCCTCGCCGAGGAGACGTACTGGAGCCGCAGCGCGATCCTCTGGGGTGCGGCGGGCCCCGTGCGGTACCTGCTGCGCCCGGTCTCCGACGGCGGTGCCGCGGCGGAGGCGGGACGGCGCGACCCGCGGTACCTGAGCCGCGAGATCGAGGCACGGCTCGCCCGCCGGGAGATCGCCTTCGACCTCTGCGTCCAGCGGTACGTCGACGAGAGGGCCACGCCCGTCGAGGACGGCTCCGTGGAGTGGGCGGAGTCCGTGGCGCCCGCGCTGCCCGTCGCCCGGCTGACCGTGCCGAGCCAGGACCTCGACACCGCCGAGGCGCGCGCCGCGGCCCAGCGCGTCGAGACCACCGGGTTCAGCCCGTGGTTCACCACCGACGACTTCCGCCCCCTCGGCAACCTCAACCGGGCCCGCAAGGCCGCGTACGAGGCGAGTGCGGCCCACCGCCACGGGCTGCGCTTCGTCACCGGCGAGCCGCTGCGCAACCGGGTGCTCGGCGCCCCCGTCGGCGCGGCGTTCCGCCTCCTGAACCGCCATGTGCCCTGGCATCGGCTGCCCCTCGGGGCGAGCCTGCTCAACCTCGTCTTCCTGCGCAAGGCGCTGCGCCGCTCCAACCTCATCGACACCGATCAGCACGAGGCGCCGCCCAGGGCCGTGCCCGTGCCCACCCCGCCGCCCGACGAGCGGCTGCGCACCTCGCGCTCGTACGACGGCAGCTACAACGACCTCTCCAGGCCGCGGATGGGCGCCGTCGGCGCGCCCTTCGGCCGCAACCTCACGCCGGTCCACCGCCCCGACCTCTTCGACGTCCCGAACCCGGTGGAGGTCAGCCGCAGGCTGCTGTACCGGGACACGTTCCTGCCCGCGACCTCGCTGAACGTCCTGGCCGCCGCCTGGATACAGTTCCAGGTCCACGACTGGGTCAACCACCGCCGCCACAAGCCGGGCGGACCGGCCGTCGAGGTGCCGCTGCCGCCGGGAAGCACCTGGCAGAACACCCCCGGCGGCCCCGCGGAACGCGTCATGCGCTTCGCCGAGAACGAGGGCGTCGAACTCCCCGGCGGACAGCCGCCGCTGCTCTTCGCCAACGCGGCGTCCCACTGGTGGGACGGCTCCGAGGTGTACGGGGAGAACGAGCGGACCGCCACGTATCTGCGCGAGCCGGGCGGCGGCGCCGGGCTGCGCCTGGAGGAGGGCCACCTGCCCCTCGGCCAGAACGGCATCCCGCTGACCGGATTCGCCGAGAGCTGGTGGATGGGGCTCAGCGCCATGCACACGCTCTTCGCCCGGGAACACAACGCGGTCTGCGCCGCCCTGCGGCACGCCTACCCCTCCATGGGCGAGGAGAGCGTCTACCACACCGCCCGCCTCGTCGTCTCCGCCCTCATCGCCAAGATCCACACCGTGGAGTGGACCCCGGCGATCCTCGCCACCGAGGCCATCGACCTCGGCCTGCGCACCAACTGGGAGGGGCCGCCCGCGAACTGGCTCAACAAGCTCGGCCTGTGGATGCTCGAATCCCACTCGCTGACCGGCATCCCCAAGACCCTGCCCGACCACCACACGGCCCCGTACTCGCTGACCGAGGAGTTCGTCACCGTCTACCGGATGCACCCCCTGATCCCCGACGACTTCGAGATGCGCGAGCACCGCTTCGGGCAGCGCCTCGAAACCCTCGGCTTCCGCGACATCCAGGGCGGCGCCGCCGAGGGCGCCATCCGCAAGACGGGCCTCGCCGACACGCTGTACTCCTTCGGCATCGCCCACCCAGGCGCCATCACCCTGCACAACTTCCCGCGCGCCCTGCAGCGGTTCGAACGGGACGGCGAGATCATCGACCTCTCGGTCGTCGACCTGGTCCGCACCCGCAGGCGCGGCGTGCCCCGCTACAACGACTTCCGCGAGGGCCTGCACAAGCAGCGCGTACGCCGCTTCGAGGACCTCTCGCAGGACCCCGCGACCGTGGCCGCGCTCAAGGACGTCTACCGCTCGGTCGACGAGATCGACACGGTGGTCGGCCTGCTCGCCGAGAACCCGCCGCACGGCTTCGGCTTCAGCGACACGGCCTTCCGCGTCTTCATCCTCATGGCCACGCGGCGGCTGCAGAGCGACCGCTTCCTGACCGTCGACTTCCGCCCCGAGATCTACACCCCGCTCGGCATCGACTGGGTGCAGAAGGGCGGCATGAACTCCGTCCTGCTGCGGCACTGCCCCGAACTCGCGGGCCTGCTCCCGCGCGGGGCCAGCGCCTTCGCGCCCTGGCGGCACGTCCAGCCGGTGACCGGCGGCGACGGCCGCGCCCAGGGCTGAGAGCCGCGGAGACGGGTCGTCCGGGACTCACGGCCCGGACGGCCCCGGGCGGCCGTGACGGCGGGTCAGCGGCCGAGCGGTGGCACCCGGCAGGCGATGAGCAGCGGGCCCGGCTCCGTGAGGCCCCGCTTCAGCAGCGCCGCGAACTCCTCCGCCGTCGTGGCGCGCGCCGCGGGCACGCCCATGCCGCGGGCCAGGGAGACGAAGTCCAGCGGGGGCCCAGAGAGGTCGAGGAGCCGCCCGGCGCCGGGGCCCGCCGACACCGCGCCCACCGCCTGGAGCTCCAGGGCCAGGATCGCGTACGAGCGGTTGTCGAAGACCACGGTCGTGACGTCGAGGCCCTCCCGTGCCTGCGTCCACAGCGCCTGCGGCGTGTACATCGACGCGCCGTCGCCGACCAGCGCGAGCACCGGGCGCCCGGGGGCGGCGACCGCCGCGCCCACCGCGAGCGGCAGGCCCTGCCCCATGGCGCCGCCGGTCAGCGTCAGCCAGTCGTGGGCCGGCGCGCCCGCCGTCGCACCGGGGAGCCAGATGCCGCTGGTGTTGGCCTCGTCGACGACCACCGCCGCCTCCGGCAGCAGCGCCCCGATGACGGCGGCGGCCGACTCGGCGGTGAGGTCCCCGGCGGGCAGGGCGGGCCGGGCCGCCGCCTGCCGTACGGCCCACGCGCCGGACCCCACCACCTCGGCGAGGCCCTCCAGCGCGGCCGTCACGTCCTCCGCGCCCGCCGTCAGCGTGTGCACCGCGCACCCCTTCGGCACGAGCCCGCCGCCCTGCCCCGGATAGGCGAAGAAGGACACGGGCGACGTGGCTCCGGCGAGCACCAGATGCCGTACTCCCGCCAGTTGGCCCGTAGCTCCGGACGGGAGGTAGGCCAGGCGCTCGGCGGCGGGCCGCCCCGCGCCCCGCTCCTGGCGGGCGGGGAAGGTCTCGCAGAGCAGCCGCGCGCCGGTCGCCGCGGCCACCCGCCCCGCGGCGGTGAGCGCGGCCCCGCGCACGGCGTCCCCGCCGAGCAGCAGGGCGGCGCGCTCGCCCGAGCGCAGCGCGTCGGCGGCGCCCGTCACCGCGTCCACCGAGACCAGGCCGCGCCGCGCGGCCGGCGGTGGCGGGGCGGTGACCGGCGCGTCCGCCCGCGACCAGGAGACGTCGGCGGGCACGACCAGCGTGGCGATCGCCCCCGGAGGGCCGGCCGCCGCGGCGACGGCCTCCCTGACGTCACCGGCCAGCTCGTCGGGGTGGTACGTGCGCCGTGTCCAGGACGACACCGTGGCGGCGAGCGCCCCGATGTCGGACTCCAGGGGCGCGTCGAGCCGCTTGTGCCGCAGCGCGTGGTCGCCGACGACGTTGACGACGGGCGACGCGGCACGCCGGGCGTTGTGCAGATTGGGCAGTCCGCCCGCGAGGCCGGGGCCGAGGTGGAGCAGCGTGCACGCGGGTTTCCCGGTCATCCGCGCGTAGCCGTCGGCGGCGCCCGTGGCCACGCCCTCGAAGAGGCAGAGCACGGGCCGCAGTCCCGGGACCTCGTCGAGGGCGGCCACGAAGTGCATCTCGGAGGTGCCCGGATTGGCGAAGCAGGTGCTGACACCCCCGTCCACGAGAGAGCTGATCAGGATCTGCGCTCCGTTCGGCATGGCGTTCCGCCTCTGCTCGGTGGCGAGGGCGCGCGCGTGGCGTCCGCGCCCGGTGCGTGGGGGAGGCCAGTCTTCACGGGGTCCGGGCCGCGGCGGCAGCCGCGATCCGGCCAGCCGCCGCGGCCCCGCCGGGGCCGAACCTGCGCCGGTAGTCCGTGGGGCTCAGGCCCGTCTCGCGGCGCAGTCTGGCCCGCAGATTGGCGGCGGTGCCGAGGCCGCTGCGGTGCGCGACGACGTCGAGGCGCTCCTCGCCCCGTTCGATGAGCCGGCAGGCCAGGGCCACGCGCTCGGCCGTCAGCCAGGCCAGCGGAGTGGTGCCGAGCTGGGCGCGGAAGCGGCGGTGCAGGGTGGCCGGGCTGACCCCGGCGCGGGCCGCGAGGCCGGCCACCGTCAGGCCGGTGCCGAGCCGCTCCCGCGCCCAGTCGAGCAGGGGCGCGAGCGAGGCGTCGGGCACCCGCGGAACCGGCCGCTCCACGAACTGCCGCTGCCCGCCGTCCCGGTGGGCCGAGAAGACGAGGCGCCTGCTCACGGAGTTGGCGACCTCGGCGCCGAAGTCCTTGCGGACGATGTGAAGTCCCAGGTCGAGCGCGGCGGCGCTGCCCGCGGCGGTGAGGATGTCGCCGTCGTCCACGAAGAGCACGTCCGGTTCGAGCCGCACGGCCGGAAAGCGCTCACGGAAGGAGTCCGCCCACTGCCAGTGCGCGGTGGCCCTGCGCCCGTCCAGCACTCCCGCCTCGGCCAGCGTGAACGCCCCGCTGCAGAAGCCGACGAGGCGGGCGCCGCGCGCGTGCGCCCTGCGGACGGCGGCCAGGACGGCGGGCCGCCGCGGCACGTCGGTGTCCGGCCGGTTCGGCACGATGACCGTGTCGGCCCGGTCCGCCGCCGCGAGGCCGGCGACCCCGGTGAGCGTGAAGAACCCGTCCCGCATCAGCGTGGCGGGCTCGGCGGAGCAGAGCGCGAAGTCGTAGAGTTCGCGGCCGAGTTCGGGTCTGCGGAGCCCGAACACCTCGGTCGCGCAGCCGAGCTCGAAGGGGTTGGAGTTCTCGTCCACGATGACGGCGACGCGGTGCGGGCGGTCCGTGGCGGACGCCGGCCCGTGGCCGGGCCCCGGTTGAGAGGATTCTTGCGGCATGTGCGATTTCTAGCACTCGTGGGGGCGCCCGTCACGGCCGAGGATCGGTCCATGACCACGGAACCCCCCGCCACCGAGCGGAACTTCGTCCCGGGCCCGGCGGCCGTCGAGCGGCCCCCTGCCACCGCGCCCGCACCGCGGCCGATCGACCTCGGCGAGGCCCTGGCCTCCTTCGACGCCCTGTGGAGCCCCCGCATCGTCACCTCCGTCAACGACTACGACGTACGCGTGGCCAAGGTGCGTGGCGACCACGTCTGGCACGTCCACGACCACACCGACGAGTTCTTCCTCGTGCTCGACGGCGAGCTCCACATCGACCTGCGCGAACCGGCCGGGGAGCGCAGGGTCACGCTGTCGCGGGGCTCGGTCTTCACGGTCCCGCGCGGCACCGGGCACAAGCCGTACGCCCCGGACGGCGCCCGCATCCTGCTCTTCGAGCCGACCGGTACGCCGACGGTCGGCGACCGCCACGAGGAGGTGCCCGACCACGTGGACGTCACGACGGGTCACGCGCTGTCGACGTGAACCGAAGGGCCTGCGCCGCTACTCAATTTTGACTAGAGTGCGGCGCATGCCCGAGAAAACGATCCCGCTCCTCCCGTGCCGGACGGTCCAGCCGGTGGTGGACTTCTACACCGCCATCGGCTTCGAGACGACGTACCTCCAGAAGAGCCCCTACGCCTACGCCGTGGTCGTACGCGGCGCGATAGAGCTGCAGTTCTACGGCATGAAGCAGTACGAACCCGCGGAGTCCCACTCCGGCTGCTACGTCCTCACCGACGACGTCGAGGCCCTGCACACCGCCTTCCGCGCCGGGCTCAAAGCGGCGTACGGCAGAATCCCGACGCGCGGGCTGCCCCGCATCGGACCGCTCAAGGACATGTCGTACGGAGTGCGGCAGTTCCTCATGACCGACCCCGCAGGCAACACCGTCCGCGTGGGACAGCCCATCAGCGACGACCCCTCCATGCGCCCCGTCCCGAAGGAGACGTTCGCGCGGGCCCTGCACCTGGCCGACCTCTTCGCCGACTCCAAGGAGGACCTGCCGGGCGCCGCGAAGATCATCGACAAGGCGCTCGACCGGACGGACGAGCGGCCCACCCCCGAGCAGGAACTGCGCCTGCTCGTCCTGCGCGGCGACGTCGCCCAGCGGCTCGGCGAGACCCGGCTCGCCGAGACACTGCTGGCCAGGGCCGCCGCGCTCGTGCTCACGGACCGCGAGAGGGAGGCGGCGCGCGACGCCCTCGCGCGCCTCGCCGAACTGACGGGGCAGCCGGGGGCGAGCCCTTCGTAAGAGACCCGTCAAGAGGCCCGCCGGCGTCGTATGGAGGGCGTCAACGGTGGCCGGATCTGGCTTGATCAGCGGTTTCCTGCAACCGTCAGACCAAGCGATCCATCCGTCCACTACTTCTTCCGGGAGCTCACGATGGCCGACGTGGCCTTCGTCGTCACCACACTCGCGGTCTTCGCGCTGGTGGCACTCGTCGCCAAGGGGGTGACGAAGCTGTGACCACCGAGAACATCGTCGGTCTCGTCGTGGCCTTCGCCCTCCTTGGCTATCTCGCCCTCGCCCTCCTCTTCCCGGAGAGGTTCTGAAGCCGGCATGAGCCCAGTCCTCGCCGGGGTGCTCCAACTGCTCACCCTCATGGCGGCACTCGCCCTCGCGCACCGCCCGCTCGGTGACCACATGGCCCGCGTCTACGGCTCGGAGAGACACCTCCGCGCCGAGAAGTGGATCTACAAGGCCATCGGCGCCGACCCGGACACGGAGATGCGCTGGCCCGCGTACCTGCGCGGCGTCCTCGCCTTCTCCGTGACCGGCGTCCTCTTCCTCTACCTCCTCCAGCGCCTCCAGGGCACGCTGCCCGGCTCGCTCGGCTTCCGCTCCATCGACCCCGATCAGGCCTTCAACACCGCCATCTCGTTCGTGGCCAACACCAACTGGCAGTCCTACTCCGGCGAACAGGCCATGGGCCACGTCGTCCAGACGGGCGGCCTCGCGGTGCAGAACTTCGTCTCGGCGGCGGTGGGCATGGCGGTCGCCGTGGCGCTCGTCCGCGGCTTCGCGCGGTCCCGCACCGGCGGGCTCGGCAACTTCTGGGCCGACCTGGTGCGCGGCGTCGTCCGCGTCCTGCTGCCGATATCCGTGCTCGGCGCCCTCGTCCTGGTCGCCTGCGGAGCCCTGCAGAACTTCTCCGGCATCCACGAGGTCGGCCGCTTCGGCGGCGGCTCCCAGCAGTGGAACGGCGGCGCGGTCGGCTCCCAGGAGGTCATCAAACTCCTCGGCACGAACGGCGGCGGCTACTTCAACGCCAACTCCGCCCACCCCTTCGAGAACCCGACCCCCCTCTCCAACCTCTTCGAGGTCTTCCTGATCCTCCTCATCCCCTTCGCCCTGCCCCGCACCTTCGGCCGGCTGACCGGATCGCTCCGGCAGGGCCGCGCGATCCTGGCCACGATGGTCACCATCTGGGTGGGCTTCACCGCACTGATGATGTGGACCGAGTTCCACCACGGGGGCCCGGCGTTCGACCTGGCGGGCGGGGCCATGGAGGGCAAGGAGACCCGCTTCGGCGTCGCCGGTTCAGCGATCTTCGCGGTGGCCACCACGCTCACCTCGACCGGCGCGGTGAACTCCTTCCACTCCTCCTACACCGGCTTCGGCGGCGGCCTGGAGATGCTGGGCATGCAGCTCGGCGAGATCGCCCCCGGCGGCACCGGATCGGGCCTGTACGGCATGCTCGTCATGGCGGTCATCGCGGTGTTCGTCGCGGGCCTGATGGTCGGCCGCACACCGGAGTACCTGGGCAAGAAGATCGGCACCCGCGAGATCAAGCTCGCGGCCTGCTACCTCCTCGTCACCCCGGCCCTCGTCCTGGGCCTCACCGCCCTGTCGACCGCGCTGCCCACGCCGCGGGAGTCGATGCTCAACTCCGGCGCCCACGGCTTCTCCGAGATCCTGTACGCCTTCACGTCCGGCGCCAACAACAACGGCTCGGCCTTCGGCGGCCTGAGCGCCGACACGAACTGGTTCAACACCACGATCGGCCTCGCCATGCTCCTCGGCCGCTTCCTGCCGATGGTCTTCGTCCTCGCGCTCGCCGGATCGCTGGCCGAGCAGCGCCCCGTACCGGAGACGGCGGGCACCCTGCGCACCGAGAAACCGCTCTTCACCGGTCTGCTGGTCGGCACCATCATGATCATCACCGGTCTCACCTACTTCCCCGCGCTCGCGCTGGGACCGCTCGCCGAGGGACTCGCGTCATGAGCACCGACACCACGAAGCACCGGGCGGCCGAGGCCACCCCGCACCACGAGGTCCCGGCCGGGCACCCGACCGCCGGGCCGGACGGGACCGGCACGGGAGGGACCGCGACGGGCGGGACCGGTACGGGAGGGACCGGGACCAGCAAGGGGGGCGCCGGGGCCGGCAAGGTCGGTGCCGGCCTCTTCGACCCGGCCCAGCTGCTCACGTCGCTGCCCGACGCCTTCCGCAAGCTGCACCCGCGCGTCATGGTCAAGTCCCCGGTCATGTTCGTGGTCCTGACCGGCTCGGTGGCCACCACCGTGCTCGCGGCCCTGGACCCCTCCGACGGCTTCGGCTGGGCGATCACCGCCTGGCTCTGGCTGACCACGCTCTTCGCCAACCTCGCCGAGGCCGTCGCCGAAGGCCGCGGCAAGGCCCAGGCCGACACCCTGCGCAGGGCCAAGACCGACACCGTCGCACGCCGCCTGACCGACGGCGGGGAGGAGACGGTGCCCGGCACCGACCTCCGCGTCGGCGACCGGGTCGTCTGCGAGGCGGGCGACGTCATCCCCGGCGGCGGGGACGTCGTCGAGGGAGTGGCGTCCGTCGACGAGTCGGCGATCACCGGTGAGTCCGCCCCGGTCATCCGCGAGTCGGGCGGCGACAGGTCCGCCGTCACGGGCGGTACGAGGGTGCTCTCCGACCGCGTCGTCATCGAGATCACCACGAAGCCCGGCGAGACGTTCATCGACCGCATGATCAACCTGGTCGAGGGAGCGGCCCGGCAGAAGACCCCCAACGAGATCGCGCTCAACATCCTCCTCGCGTCCCTCACCATCGTCTTCCTGCTTGCCGTCGTCACCCTCAAGCCCTTCGCCGGCTACGCGGGCGCCGGCGACCAGACCTCGCTGATCGTCCTGACGGCGCTGCTCGTCTGCCTGATCCCCACCACCATCGGCGCGCTGCTCTCCGCCATCGGCATCGCGGGCATGGACCGCCTCGTGCAGCGCAACGTCCTCGCCACGTCGGGCCGGGCCGTCGAGGCCGCCGGCGACGTGTCCACGCTGCTGCTCGACAAGACCGGCACCATCACGCTCGGCAACCGCAGGGCCACCGAGTTCCTCCCCGTACGCGGTGCCACCGAGGCCGAACTCGCCGACGCGGCCCAGCTCTCCTCGCTGGCCGACGAGACACCCGAGGGCCGCTCCGTCGTCGTCCTCGCCAAGGAGAGGTACGGGCTGCGCGAACGCCGTCCGGGCGAGCTGACCGGCGCCGTCCGGGTGCCGTTCACGGCGCAGACCCGCATGTCCGGCGTGGACGTCGAGGGCCGCGCCGTCCGCAAGGGCGCCGCCGCCTCGGTGCTCGCCTGGGTCGAGAGGCGCGGGGGAGCGGTCCCCGACGACGCGCGGGCCATCGGCGAACGGATCTCCCGGGCGGGCGGCACCCCGCTGCTCGTCGCGGTGGAGGACGGCCGGGGCGCCCGGATACTCGGCGCGATCCACCTCAAGGACGTCGTCAAGGACGGCATGCGCGAACGCTTCGACGAACTGCGCCGCATGGGCATCAGGACCGTCATGATCACCGGTGACAACCCGCTGACCGCCAAGGCCATCGCCGAGGAGGCGGGCGTCGACGACTTCCTCGCCGAGGCCACGCCCGAGGACAAGATGGCGCTGATCAAGCGCGAGCAGGCCGGCGGCAAGCTCGTCGCGATGACGGGCGACGGCACCAACGACGCCCCCGCCCTCGCCCAGGCGGACGTCGGCGTGGCCATGAACACCGGCACCTCGGCCGCCAAGGAGGCCGGGAACATGGTCGACCTGGACTCCGACCCCACCAAGCTCATCGAGATCGTCGAGATCGGCAAGCAGCTCCTGATCACCCGCGGGGCCCTGACGACCTTCTCCATCGCCAACGACGTCGCCAAGTACTTCGCGATCATCCCGGCCATGTTCGCGGTGGCGTACCCCGGCCTGGACAAGCTCAACATCATGGGCCTGGCATCGCCGGAGTCCGCGATCCTCTCGGCGGTGATCTTCAACGCCCTGATCATCGTCGCCCTCGTACCGCTCGCCCTGAAGGGCGTGCGCTACCGCCCGATGAGCGCCGACCGGCTGCTCCGCCGCAACCTCGCCGTCTACGGCCTCGGTGGCCTCGTCGCCCCCTTCGCCGGCATCAAGGTCATCGACCTGCTCGTCTCCTTCGTCCCCGGCCTGGGCTGACCCGGCCCCGCCGACCAGAAAGCGTGCTGAGTCACCATGAACAACTCCGCAGCGAACACCGCACGGCTGCTCGGGGCGGGCGCCCGCGCCCTGCTCGCCCTCACCCTCCTGTGCGGCGTCCTCTACCCCCTCGCGGTCACCGGCGTCGCCCAGGTCTTCCTGAGCGACGAGGCCAACGGCTCGGAGGTACGGGCGGACGGCCGGACCGTCGGCTCCGCCCTCATCGGGCAGCGCTACGACCTGCCGCCGCGCAAGGGGCAGGAGACGGCGGCACCCGACCTCCGATGGTTCCAGCCGCGCCCCTCGAACGGCCTGGGCGCGAACAGCGTGAACACCCGGTACGAACTCCTCGTCTCCGGCGCCACGAACCTGGCGGGCGACAGCGAGGAACTGATCGAGCAGGTGAGGGCGGCCAAGGCGGCCGTGATCAAGGACAACTCCACCCCGGGCCACGAGCCGAGCCCCGCGGAGATCCCCGCCGACGCGGTCACCTCCTCCGGCTCGGGCCTCGACCCGCACATCTCCCCGGCGTACGCGGACCTCCAGGCCAGGCGGGTGGCGGCACGCAACCACGTGCCCGTCGCCCGGGTCGAGCAGCTGGTCGACGCACACACCGAGGGCCGGACACTCGGCTTCATCGGCGAGCCGCGCGTGAACGTACTCGAACTGAACGTCGCGCTGAAGGCACTGGTCGCGGCGGACGGCAGGGACTGAGGAGCGGGCGGAAACGGCGAAGGCCCCAGTTCTGGGAACTGGGGCCTTCGGCTGGTGTCCGAGGGGGGACTTGAACTCTCCACTCGGGCACCAGCACATTACTAAGCTGACCTGCGAAAACGTACCCGACACGCCGCAGTCTTGACCAGTTCCGTTGGTCATGCGTTCCCCCTGTTTCGGGCTGTTTCGGACCGCTGTTGGTCATGCGTTGGTCACGTGACCATCCCGGGCGGAGCGGGTACCTTCACTCCTTCTCCCATGATCGTCTACCCGACAACGCGAATATCCGCGATGTGCCATGGACCAGGCAGACGCATCCGACCTACCGTCCTCTTGGCGCCAGGGACCGCCCCGCCCCTGCGGCGAAGGAGGGCACGATGGCACGCGAGGAACTGACCCGTCTCACTGGCCAGGCCGGAGGACCCGAGTGCGACGACGACGATTGCCCCAACGTCTACCGGACCAAGAACGGTTCATTCGTTATCCAGGGGGATGTATCTGACGCGTTCACCGCACCCGCAGGTGAGGCCCTGGTGGAGATCCCGGAGCACGTTCTGAGGGAGGCTGTCCGTGCTCTTGGATGGTGAGGAGTGGCGTAGGTTCTTCGACGCCTTCGAGCGCGAAGCGTGGCGTTTCGAGGCGCAGCCCACCTACACCATGCCCAAGGAGCAGGAGAACGTCGCCCGCTTCCTGCGGGATGGGAGCAAGCCCGACGACCATAATGCTCGCTGGCATGAACGGGTACGTGGATACGTCGAGTCCGGCAAGCGCATCGGTCGCGTGCGCATCGTGCGCCAGCCGCTCACCGATTACCAGCGGTACCAATTCGCGTGGGGAATCCCCGGCAACATCGCGGCCGGGGAAGACATCCGCGTCTTGGATGTGACGCAAGAGGACTACGGTTTGCCGCTCTCCGGGCGTGACTGGTGGATGTTCGACGAAATCCGCATCGCACACCTGAATTTCCGACCGGACGGTACCCAGATCAATCGCGAGGCGTACGAGGGGGACCCCGCTCCCTATCGGGAGTGGAAGCGAATCGCTCTAGAACACGCAGTGCCTTTCGAGGAGTACGTGAAGGGCCTTGACGTTTGATCCTGGGCAGCTAGGACAGTCGAAGGCTGACCTAGCGGAAACGCTCCGCACGATGCGCAGGCGATCCAGCCGTACACAGGTTTGGCTCGCCCAGCGCTGCAACATGTCTCAAACCAAGCTCAGCAACATCGAGACCGGTCGAATTACACCGGGACTTGTCGACGTTGAGTTGATTCTTAGAGCGCTCGACGCACCTCCGGAGATGGTGGCAGAAGTGGCCACCCTTGCGCGGCTCGCCAATACGGAGTGGCAGGGTAAGCGGGCATCGTGGCGTCGGGGGCTGGAAAAGCGGCAGTCGGAATTGGCGGGCCTCGAAGCGGAAGCCGTGACGCTCCGGTACTTCTTGCCCGCGATGGTGACAGGGCTCCTGGCCACACCTGAGTACATCAGGGCGAGCCTGGGCCACTCACCAGTGGACGTCTCCAAGACAGTCGCGAAGAAGCTGGACCGGCAAGCGGTCCTCTATGACAACAGGAAGCGGTTCACTTTCCTGTTAACGGAGCAGGCCGTCAGGTGGGCAGTGGTCCCCAGCGCCGCGATGGCCGTACAGATTGACCGCCTTGTCTCGCTATCTCATCTCCCTAACGTGCGGATTGGCGTGATCCCGTTGGGATCGGCCATCGGGCGTGGCCCGATGAATACCTTCACGGTTTACGACCAACGCCTGGCGACTGTCGAGACGTTCACGGGGCGCATAGTTTTCCAGGACGCTCGGGACATCGCAGAACACCTCGAAGTGTTCGGCTTGTACGAGCGTCATGCGCTGTTCGATGAAGATGCCAGAGAGCTACTCGGAAATTGGGCCACCTCCTACCGTTCATGATCGTCTACCCCGCAACGCGAATATTGCTGGAGGATCGGTGCTGACGGTCCGAGGATGTACTCATGCCGACCGAACCGAAGAACCAGAGACAGAAGGCTCCGCAGGGTTGGCGGATGGACCCAATCCCAAGTCGTCCGGCATACCAGGATGATGATGGGAACATTCGCGTCCCTATGTGGCTGACGAAGAACGGTCGGTATATGGCAGACACGGAAATGATTCTGCTCCCGTCAGAGGCGGCCTTACTGGCCGACAACCTGACCAACGCGATGCGCGACAACTCCCGGTCGATACTGCACGAGATCTTCCGGGAGAGCGCAACGGCTCTTGGCCCGGGTGTCGTGTTCGTGTCGAAGTCGGATCAGTACCAGCTCTGAGTCTGCCCCCAGCACTGATCTCACAGGAAGGCACACCCATGCCCGGAACCGACCTGTACAGCCTGCCCATCGACGGCGCCACGTTCCTCAAGGCGTGCGGGGGCAACACCCACCCCGACGGCGAGTCCTGCGCCACGCTGGCGAAGATCGGCCCCAACGCGTGGGCGTTGGGCGACAGCAAGCGGCCCGGTGCGGAGCCGTTGCGCTTCACCACCGAGGAACTGAACGCGGCCGGTATCGACCCGGCCCGCTTCGGCCTGTCCGCCTGACGGCCATCCCTGACGCCCAACCGGCCCTGGCGCACCCCCGAGAGGCAGGGCCGGTTGGGCGTTCCTCCTCTTCCTGCTCTGAACGGGACGACAGTTGCACCACCACGGCTACCTGTGGACCGGCTCCAAGCAACGGTTCGATGACGAGGCGCTGAGACGGCCTCCGCACCCTGATCCACCACCGGCCGACAAGCCGGATCTGATCCAGCGGTACAGGGAAGTGAAGGCGGAGTTTCCGACCGTGGACCTGCCGCCGCTGGAAACGGCCCACTGGCTGATCAAGCCCGCGAAGCTCGTGCGCGGCACCTGGGAGGAGCCGAAGGAAGCGGCGGAATGGCTCGGGCAACGACTGGCCGAGTACGCGCCCCGGTTCTCCTGCGAGTCGGACCGCGACAGTACGCGGCTGGCGCTGCTGGTCTACTCCGCTGCCGAACGGCTGGGTTGGGGTGGAGACGTGTCCCACGGCTTCTACCTGGAGAGACCCGCAATTCTGTCCGTAGCTCTGGTGACGTGCTCCCCGAACCGCGCCGCACCGGACCTTGCCTGCCCGACCGCTGTCCACACCTGATCAGGGGAGCACACCACGATGCCCCGTTCGATCCTGCGGTATACGAAGCACCGGATCACTCAGCAGCCGGATGTGGATACCGGTCGAGCGGGGCATGCCCGGTTCCGACGCCTGTGCACATCGGTCGCCCTGGTCGAACGAGCGGAGTAGGGGGGCGAAGCAACACAACAGCCCCGGCCAGAAACGGGCCGGGGCTGTTGTGTTGGTTGGTTGGAGCAGTGCCAGAAAGGGGTTGGCGTCGAGCGGTTCCGGGCGCTTCGGTTCGGGCGCGGGCTTCGGAGCCCCCTTGGCGGCCGGTCGGTAGGCGTCCATCTGCACATCCGTGGCACGGCTTCTCTCACTCTCTGGAGCGGCCGGCATCGGCTGTGGAGTCGAAACCAGCTGCTCTGCGTGAACGGGAGTGTCATCACGGAGCGTGAAAACGGTGGCCGGTCGGCCGGTCTTTCCCCCGGTCCGTGATGGTCTCGGAGCACTCGGAGGCCGCGAGACACGCCGCTACTGGAAGGGTCTGTTCCGCTGTTCGCTCCACATAGACCGACTGGCTCTCGGGCAGAGTCTCACCCAGGATGCGGGCATATCGGGCCTGTGACGGCGGCCTGTCGCATCACTGCCTTCGGGACGCTCCGCTGTGGACGGTCTACGCCGCCACCGGAGTGCGGCGCAGTGAGGCCCTGGGTATGAAGTGGTCCCTCATTAACTGGTCCGACACCACTGGTTGGTCACGCCGCACCCCAGAAAAGCAGAAAACCCCTGATGAACAGGGGTCTCAGCTGGTGTCCGAGGGGGGACTTGAACCCCCACGCCCGATAAAGGGCACTAGCACCTCAAGCTAGCGCGTCTGCCATTCCGCCACCCGGACAAGGTGTCTGTCTTCGCGGGGTGTCTCCCGCGGCGACACAGAGAATATTACCAGGCTTCCGAGGGTGGCCGATCACCCCCGCCGCCGCTGTGAACCGCTGATGACGACACCCGCCCGGCCTTGGGCCCGGAGCCCGGGAGAGAGAGGATGAGGGGGACCACCAGCAGCGAATGCGGGAGGAGCCCAGCGTGAGCGGGTCCAGCACGGGCAAGGCCGTCACCGGTGAGGACGAGGTCGTCGACCTCTGTCGCGAACTGATCCAGATCGATACGAGCAACTACGGCGACCACTCGGGCCCGGGTGAGCGCAAGGCCGCGGAGTACGTCGCGGAGAAGCTCGCCGAGGTCGGTCTCGAACCGCAGATCTTCGAGTCCCACCCCGGCAGGGCCTCCACGGTGGCGCGCATCGAGGGCGAGGACCCGTCGCGGCCCGCGCTGCTCATCCACGGCCACACCGACGTCGTGCCGGCCAACGCCGCGGACTGGACGCACCACCCCTTCTCCGGGGAGATCGCGGACGGCTGCGTGTGGGGCCGGGGCGCCGTCGACATGAAGGACATGGACGCGATGACCCTCGCGGTCGTCCGCGACCGGATGCGCAGCGGCCGCAAGCCCCCGCGCGACATCGTCCTCGCCTTCCTCGCGGACGAGGAGGCGGGCGGCACGTACGGCGCCCGGCACCTCGTCGACAACCACCCCGGCCTCTTCGAGGGGTGCACGGAGGCGATCAGCGAGGTCGGCGGCTTCTCCTTCACCGTCAACGAGAACCTGCGGCTCTACCTCGTCGAGACGGCCCAGAAGGGCATGCACTGGATGAAGCTGACCGTGGACGGCACCGCGGGCCACGGTTCGATGATCCACAAGGACAACGCGATCACCGAGCTGTCCGAGGCCGTCGGACGCCTCGGGCGGCACAAGTTCCCGGTGCGGGTCACCAAGACCCTGCGGCACTTCCTCGACGAGCTCGGCGACGCCCTCGGCACCGAGCTCGACCCGGAGAACATGGACGAGACGCTCGCCAGGCTCGGCGGCATCGCCAAGCTCATCGGCGCCTCGCTGCAGAACACCGCCAACCCGACCCAGCTCGGCGCCGGGTACAAGGTGAACGTGATCCCCGGGCAGGCCACCGCGCACGTCGACGGCCGCTACCTGCCGGGGTACGAGGAGGAGTTCCTCGCCGACCTGGACCGGCTCCTCGGCCCGAACGTGCGCCGCGAGGACGTGCACGCCGACAAGGCCCTGGAGACCACGTTCGACGGCGCGCTCGTCGACGCCATGCAGACCGCCCTGCGGGCGGAGGACCCGATCGCGCGCGCCGTGCCGTACATGCTCTCCGCGGGTACGGACGCCAAGTCCTTCGACGACCTCGGCATCCGCGGCTTCGGGTTCGCGCCGCTGAAGCTGCCGCCGGAGCTGGACTTCGCGGGCATGTTCCACGGCGTCGACGAGCGGGTTCCGGTGGACGGCCTGAAGTTCGGGGTCCGGGTGCTCGACCGGTTCATCGACGCCTCCTGACGCTTTTCGGCCGCGAATGGGTCCGCGACGGCGTGATTAGGCGCTTAAACGACTCTCCAATAATCGCGTGCCCGTACGTACTTGACTGAAAAGAGTGAAAGAGGTCATCTGCTCGTAGCCCCGCACCATCCTCCTCGTTACAGGTGATGCAGTCCGCGGCTTGGACTGCGTTTGCCTACGAGGAGGAATAATGATCAAGAAGATCGTCGCCGCTGCGGCTGCCACTGGTGGCCTCGTGCTCGCGGGTGCGGGCATCGCCACCGCCGACTCCGGTGCCCAGGGCGCCGCTGTGCAGTCCCCGGGTGTGCTCTCGGGCAATGTCGTTCAGGTTCCCGTTCACGTGCCGGTGAACGCCTGCGGCAACACGGTCTCCGTGATCGGAGTGCTGAACCCCGCCTTCGGCAACGTCTGCGTCAACAAGTGATGTTGTCGCACCCCATCGCCCCTTGAGGGTCTGAGTCCATCGGCCCCGGAGCGCGTGCCATGCGCTCCGGGGCCGATGGGCTTACGCGTACGGACGAACACGCCCGTACGTTCTCCAGAAGGCAAAAGGCAGGGAACAGCTATGCGACAGGTCACACGCAAAGGCCTGACCATTGTGGCCGCGGCGACCGGCGTGCTCGCCGCGACCGGGGGTTACGCACACGCCGACGCGGGCGCCGGCGGGAGCAGTTCGAATTCGCCCGGAGTTCTGTCGGGCAATTCCGTGCAGATTCCCGTTGACGCCCCGGTCAACGTCTGCGGCAACACCGTGAATGTCGTCGGGGCGCTCAACCCCGCCGCGGGCAACGCCTGCGTCAACCACGGGGGCAAGGACGCGCACAAGCCCTCCGGCGGCTCCGACGCGCACGGTCACACCGGCGGCTCGCCCGGCGTCGGCTCCGGCAACCACGTGCAGCTCCCCGTGGACGCGCCGGTCAACGTCTGCGGCAACACCGTCACCATCGGCGGGCTCGCCAACCCCGCGAGCGGCAACGACTGCGCCAACGAGTCCGACGGGCCCTCGAAGCCGCCCGGCAACGAGCACCCGCCGACCGAGCCCGAGCAGCCGGGTGAGCCCGAGCAGCCGGGTGAGCCCGGTGAGCCGGAAGAACCCGGCAACCCCGGTGAGCCGGAAGAACCCGGCAATCCCGGTGAGCCGGAAGAGCCCGGTAATCCCGGCAACCCCGGTGAGCCCGAGAACCCGGTCGACCAGACCCCTCCGAACCACCCGGGCACGCAGGTCGTCACCCCGCCCAAGGGCGGCTCACAGCTCACGGAGTCCGGCGACGGCGCCCGTGTGACGAACCCCGGCCGCGCCAAGGAGCTCGCGGAGACCGGCAGCTCGCTGCCGCTCGGCCTCACGCTGCCGGTGAGCGCGGGCGCGCTGCTCGCGGGCACCGTCCTGTACCGCAGGTCGCGGGTGGCCGCCTGAGCCGTGGCCCGGCCGGGCCCGCGGGCTCGTGACGGAGCGAGTGCGGCCGGGCACGGCGGAACGGAGCGGGTCCCGCAGCCGCGGGTCCGCTCCGTTTCCGCCGTTCTCCGGCCGTTCTCTCCGGCGATTTTCCGTTGTTCCGTACCGCTGGTCCCGGCTCAGCCCGTGCCGTACGAGGGCATGGGGGCACGGGGGCACGGGGTCACCAGGTCGCCCGCAGCTGGCGGATGATCCGTCGCTTCAGCCGCACCCTGCGGCTGCCGTCGCGGTGCAGACTCAGGCGGTCCAACTCCCACAGCCCGTACTCCGCGTGGTCCGTCAGCAGGCGTGTGGCTTCCTTGCGGGTGACCCCGCGCGGCACATACACGTCGACAAATTCGTATTCCGGCATCGCATCTATTGTGCGGGCACGGGCCCGGTACGGATAGCGTCTGCACTATGTCTGATGCTGCGCAGCCATCCGCTGCCGAGGTACGTGCCGCCGCCGAGGCGGTCAAGACCGCGCTCGACCGCCACCTGGCCGCGGTCGAACGCAGGTCGGGCGAGGACGATCCGGCCGTGTACGAGGCGTTCAACGAACTCGCCGCGGCGGCCGAGGAGTACGACGAACTCCTCTACGACCGCCATGACGAGGTCACCCCCTTCGAGATCCCCGCCGCGGAGGACGCGCTGCCGCCCTACCGGGGCCCGGAGGAGGCGAACGCCCTCAGCGTCCTGATCCGCCGCGACTACGCCGTGGCGGAACCCCAGCGGCTGCTCGCCCAGGCCCAGCGGGTCTCCGACCTCGACGCGGGCGGGCCGGGGGGCGGTGGTCCCGCCGACACCGTGCACGGGGCGCTCGGCGTCCTCTTCGGGGAGTTCGAACCGGACGAGATCGCCTCGCGGCACAAGGAGTTCGGCCTTGAGGAGGGCGACTCCACGCTCTGGGTGACCGCGGCGGACAGCGCCGCGGAGCCGGGGGAGTGGCTGAGCGCCCCCTTCGACCAGGCGGACCCGCACCGGGTGATCTGCCGCTTCGACGTCAGCGCGGTCTTCGACGACGAACTGGACGACGACGCGCTCGACGGCCCCCACCCGGACCTCGACCTCGACCCGGACGTCGACCCCGACGTCGACCCGGACGTGGCGGTGCCGATCGACGAGATCGACGAGATCGACGAGATCGATGAGGTCGACGAGCACGATGAGAGCGGCGCGTACGACGAGGGTGACGCGCACGACGAGGGTGACGAGGCGGGTGGCCCCGGCGGTCCGGGTGGCCCGGACGGTGCCGCGGGGCCCGGAGACGGCCGCCGGACCCGCAGGGCCGGACTCTGACGGCCGGCCGGGGCTCGGCCGCGGCCGGGGCACGGGCGTGCCGCGGCCCGGCCGCCGGCAGCGCGTGGCCGGAGGCGGAAGCACGCCCGCCGCGGTCGGATGCCCGCCGCAGCCGGATCAATGAAGCGCGCCGCTCCCGGCGAGGAGCGGCGCGCTTCCGGGTGCCCGGAGGTGCGGGCGGGCACCGCCGGGCCCCGGGTCAGGGCGTCGCTGTCGGCACCTGGGGGCGCAGCAGCGTCTGGAGGCGGGTCGTGCGGTCCTTCCACAGGCGCTCCGCCACCGCGCGCGGCAGCTCCCGCTCGACGCCCTGGACGACCGACAGGTGCCGCTCCGCGCGGCTGAACGCCGTGTAGACCCACGGCCGCGTGAGTGACCGCCCCGCGTCGCCGGGCAGCACCACGACCGCCGCGGGCCAGCGCAGCCCGGCCGCCTGGTGGGCCGTGAGCGCCCAGGCGTGCCGCACCTCGCGCTCCACCCGCTCCTTGGCCACGACGACGGGGGCGCCGTCACACTCCAGGTGCAGCCCCTCCGCGTCGGCGCGCACGACACGGCCCGGCGTCGCGCGCCCGGGGGCCGGGACGTGGACGACCCTGTCCCCGGGGTCGAAGCCGCCGAAGCGGCCGGGGCCGGGGTTCAGCCGCTCCTTCAGCGCGGCGTTGAGCGCGCGGGTGCCCGCGGCGCCGCCGTGGCCCGGCGTGATGACCTGGGTCTGCTCGGCGGGCACTCCGATCGCCCGGGGCACCGAGTCCGCGACGAGCTGCACGGTGCGGTGGATCGCCTCGGCGGCGTCGCGCACCGGGACGAGCACGACCTCCTTGCCGGGGGTCGCCACCTCGTTCAGCTCGCCGATGCCGATGCCCGACGTCAGCTCGCCGATGGGGCCGGGATCGGGGGTGCGGGAGACGATCTGCGGGCAGCAGCGCGCGGAGACGAGGTCCGCGAAGACCCGTCCGGGGCCAGCGGACCACAGCACCCCGGGGTCCCCGGCCAGCACCAGGCGGGCACCGTCCGGCAGCGACTCCACGAGCATCGCGGCGCTCTCCACGTCCAGTTGCGGGGCGTCGAGCACCACCAGGAGATCCAGGGCGAGGGCGCCGTCCGCGTCCCGGCCCGGCCCCTGCTCCCCGGAGAGGAGACCCGCCACCGTCACGGCGGCGTCCTCCAGGCCCGTCGCGCGCGCCAGGCGGCGTCTGCCGTCGCTGCTGTGGGCGGCGGCGCACACCCGCAGGCCGAGCGCCGACGCGGCCTCGACCAGGGCGGCCGGTTCGGCGCGCGCGGCCTCGCCGCCGGAGTGCAGCACCAGGCCGTGCCCGGCGACGGCCCGGATCAGCTCGGCGGTGGAGCCCGACGCCTCGGCGGCGGCCGACTCCCACGCCGCCGCGTCCGGCCCCGGGCCGTCCTCCTTCGGCAGGGAGTTGATCACCCGGGCCAGCCCGTCGGCGAGGCTCTCCTCCGCGAGGGCGCACCGCTCCAGGCCGATCAGGACGCGGACCGGCCGCTCCTGCTCCGCGTCCGCGGCGTCGTCCCCGGTGGCCCCGGCGTCCGGGCGCGGGACCGGTGCCTCGGCCGGGTCGAGGGCGTCCTGGAAGGCCAGGGCGTCGCCCTCCGCGAGGGCGCTCTGCACCGCCGCGTCCGGATCGGGCACCGCGCGCTGCCCGAGCGCGGCGGTCAGCGCCGCCACGTCGAGCGCGGTGTGTCCCGCGACGGCCGCCTGCTCCAGGAGCCAGACGGTGATCGCACGGCCCCTGCGCTCGTCGTCGGGCCGGCACTCGGCGCCGAGCAGGGCCCTGGCGAACCCGTCGGCCTGCTCGGGCCGCACGCCGGTGACCCGCAGCAGCTGCCACGGGTCGGCGCGCAGCCGCTCGTCCGCGTCCTCGCCGAGCACGGCCGCGGCAGGGCCGGCGAGGGCGTCCGGCGCGCCCCCCTCGGTGAGCACGGCACGCACCGCGTCGACGCTGCGGCCGGAGGGCGCCGCCGACGGCCGCGGCGGGCGGACCGGCTCCGCGGCGGGGGCCGGCGCAGGGCGGCGCGGGGCGGGCTCGGGCTCGCTGAACGCGCGGGCCAGGGGCTTCTCGCCGCTCTCCACGGCGCGCACCGCCGCCAGCAGGTCGGCCGCCGGGCCGCTCAGCTTCGTCCCGGCCTCGATCGGCCCCTCCTTGGAGGCCTTGCGCTGCTCGATCCGCTCCCGCAGCTCCCGCTGTGCCGCGAGCTCGGCCTCGGCCTCCGACAGCTCGGTCTTCGCTGCCGCGTCCCCGGCGGTCCCGTCGGCCGCGCTCTCCCCGGTGGTCCCGTCGTCCGCGCTCTCCCCGGTGGTCCCGTCGTCCGCGCTCTCGCCGGCGGTCTCGGCGGCGTCGTCGTCGGCGGCCCCCTCACCGCCCTCGGCCACGTCGCCGGCGGTCTCCTCGGTGCCGGGCGGCTCCGCCTGCTCCGCGGCAGCGGCCCCGGGGTCCTCCGCGGCAGCGGGTTCCGTACTCACAGCGTGCTCCAGTCGTGATCGGGATAGCGGTGCACGGGCGCCGACACGTCGTCGAGCGCCCGGCAGATCTCGTCAGGAAGACTAAGGCTCTCCACTGACAACGCGGCCGTGAGCTGCTGCGCGTGACGCGCGCCGACGATCGGGGCCGTGACCCCGGGGCGGTCCCGCACCCAGGCCAGGGCAACCTGGAGGGGGCTCGTGGCGAGCCCGTCGGCGGCCGTGGCGACCGCGTCGACGATGCGGGCCGCCGCGTCGTCCAGGTACGGCGCGACGAACGGCGCCATGTGGTCGGAGCCGCCACGTGAGTCGGCCGGGGTAGCGCGGCGGTACTTCCCGGTGAGCACGCCCCGGCCGAGCGGCGACGCGGGCAGCAGGCCCACGCCGAGGTCGATGGCGGCGGGCAGCACCTCGCGCTCCACGCCGCGCTGCAACAGGGAGTACTCCATCTGGGTGCCCGCGATGCGGGTGCGGGCGCCCGGCACGGCGAGCTGCCACGTCGCGGCCTTGGCGAGCTGCCAGCCGCAGAAGTTCGAGACGCCCGCGTAGCGTGCGCGCCCGCTGCTGACCGCGATGTCCAGCGCCTGCAGGGTCTCCTCGATCGGAGTGCCCGGATCGAAGGCGTGGACCTGCCAGAGATCCACGTGATCGGTGCCGAGGCGGGCGAGCGAGGCGTCGAGTGCGGCGAGCAGGTGGCCCCGCGAGCCGTCGAAGCGCCGCTCCGGGTCCGGCACGCTGCCCGCCTTGGTGGCGATGACCAGGTCGCGCCGGGGCACCAGCCGCTCGATCAGCCGTCCGAGCAGATACTCGGCCTCGCCGTCGCCGTACACGTCCGCGGTGTCGACCAGGGTGCCGCCCGCCTCCCAGAACACCTTCAGAAGGTCGGCGGCGTCGCTCTCGTCGGTGTGCCCCCAGGTGAGGGTGCCGAGTCCGATCCGGGACACGCGCAGGCCGGTCCGGCCGAGATGCCTCTGCTCCATGGGCACGGAGATTACTCACCGGGCCCCGCCCGTGGGCCGGCCTGTGGACAAACCGGCGCCTGTGGAGAACCCCGTCACCCGGCCCCCGCCACCCGCCCCTGCCACGCGGCCCTTCCCCCGCCCGGCCCCTCGCCCAGCCCCTCCCGGCCCCCGACCGCCCCGCCGCCCCTGACGGATCGGGCGCCCGCGCGCTACAGTCCCCGGCACAGAGACGTTACTCACGAGTACAGCGGTTAGGGGATCGGCCATGCAGCTCGGCATCAACCTCGGTTACTGGGGCGGCGGGATGGACGCGGACAACCTCGCGGTCGCCAGGGAGGCCGACAGGCTCGGCTACGCGGTCTGCTGGGCCGCCGAGGCGTACGGCTCGGACGCCGCGACCGTGCTCTCCTGGGTGGCGGCGCAGACCGAGCGCATCGACGTGGGCTCCGCCATCTTCCAGATCCCGGCCCGCCAGCCCGCGATGACCGCGATGACGGCGGCCACCCTGGACGCGCTCTCCGGGGGCCGCTTCCGCCTCGGCCTCGGCGTCTCGGGGCCGCAGGTCTCCGAGGGCTGGTACGGCGTGAAGTTCGACAAGCCGCTGGCACGCACGCGTGAGTACGTCGAGATCGTCCGCAAGGCCATGTCCCGCGAGCGTCTCACCCACGAGGGTGAGCACTGGACGCTCCCGTTGCCCGAAGGACCCGGCAAGCCCATCAAGCTGACCGTGCACCCCCAGCGCGAGCACATCCCGCTGTACATCGCGGCGATCGGCCCGAAGAACCTGGAGCAGACCGGCGAGATCGCCGACGGCGCCCTGCTGATCTTCCCGGCGGCCGAGCACCTGGAGGAGACCGCGCTGCGGCATCTGCGCGCCGGCCGCGAGAAGGCGGGCAAGACGATGGAGGGCTTCGACGTCGTCCCGACGCTGCCGCTGGCCCTCGGCGACGACGCGCGGGTCGGTGAACTCGCGGACACGTTCCGGCCGTACACCGCCCTGTACGTCGGCGGCATGGGCAGCCGCAAGCAGAACTTCTACAACCAGCTCGCGCGGCGCATGGGGTACGAGAAGGAGGCCGCCGAGATCCAGGACAAGTACCTGGCGGGCGACAAGGACGGTGCCGCGGCGGCCGTGCCCCAGGAGCTCATCGACTCCACGACGCTGCTCGGCTCGGTGGACCGCATCGCCGACCGGATGCGGGCCTACGCCGACGCCGGCGTCACCACGCTCACGCTGTCGCCCGCGGGCTTCACCCTGGACGAGCGGATCGCGGCGCTGCGGGCGGGCGCGGAGGCCGCGGAGCGGGCCGGACTGGCGTAACCGCACGGCGTCATGGCACGGCGTAACCGCGTGGCGTTATCGCATGGCGTGATCGCGAGGAGAGAGGTTTCCGCGGCCGTGGTGGGGGCTCGGGGGGTCTTCCCCGCCACGGCCGTCACCCGGAACAACGCCGGACGGGGCCCGCGGTTACGGCCGTCGGCCCCGTCCGCCGCCCCGTTCGGCCGACCCGGCCCGTACGACCTGTTGCCCGACCGTGTTCCGCGCATTTGACTGTTTTCTCCGCGGACGTCCACGCCCGGGGTCATGGAGGTGCCAGTGATGCTTTCGGCCAGGAGTGTCTTCGAGGAGATCCTCGCCGACGACGACGCGTTCCGGCTCTTCTGCTCGATCGCCGCCAGCGGCGAGAGCCAGGGCGGCTGGGAGAACGGCCGGATCGCCGCGCTCGTCCCCGAGGCCGAGAGCGCGCTCGCGCCCAAGATCAGCAGGCACGGCGCCGACGAGGACAAGCACGGCAGGATCTTCCGCGCGCTGCTGAGGAAGCGCGGCCTGGGCCCCGTCGCCGTACCCCCGGAGACGGACTACACGATGATCCTGGAGCGGCACGGCATCGGCCTCGCGCACGACAGGCTGAAGGCCGAGCAGCCGCTCGCGGTGGAGGACGTCGTCACGTACCTCGCGCACAGCAGGGTCACCGAACAGCGTGCGTCCGAGCAGATGCGGCTGCTCATGGAGCACTTCGGCGACCACCCCGACGTCGGCCGCGCGGTCCGCGTGATCTCGGCCGACGAGGACAACCACCTCGCCTACTGCCACGAGGAGCTGCTGCGGCTCGCCGCCGCCGGGCACGGCCGCGCGATCCACCGGACCCTGCGCGCGTGCGCGCTCGCCGAGATCCGCGTCCACCGCGGGGTGAGCCTCGCCGTGCTGGACCACATGGGGCGCGTCCTGGGCTGGCCCGCCGCCAAGCGGAGGGTGCTCGCCGCGGGAATCCACGCCGTGTACGCGTACGAGCGCGCCGTCGGCTGGCGGCGGATGGTCTCGCTGGCCCCGCCGGAGCGGCGTGACGCCCTGGGCGGCCCCGCGGCGGCGGCCGAGTTCGCCTGACGCCGTCCGCGCCGCCCGGCACGGTCACAGCCAGCCGCGGCGCTTGAAGAGGCGGTAGAGGGCCACTTCGAGGACGACCATCAGGGCGATCACGGCCGGGTAGGCCCACACCCAGTGCAGCTCGGGCATGTGGTCGAAGTTCATGCCGTAGATGCCGGCGATCATCGTGGGGACCGCGGCCATGGCCGCCCACGCCGAGATCTTGCGCATGTCGTCGTTCTGCCGCACGCTCATCTGCGCGAGATGGGCGGACAGGATGTCCGAGACCAGCCGGTCAAGCCCCTCCACGGACTCGTTCACGCGCGTCAGGTGGTCGTTGACGTCCCGGAAGAAGGGCTGCGCCGTCTCGTCCACGAACGGCACCGAGGGGCCGAAGGGGCCCGCTCCGGAGAGCCGGGCCACCGGTAGCGCCAGCGGCCCGGTGGCCCTGCGGAACTCCAGGATCTGCCGCTTGAAGCCGTAGATCCTCGACGCGGTGTGGCGCGAGCCCCCGTCGTCCGGCGAGAAGACCTCCGCCTCCAGCTCCTCCAGGTCGGCCTGAAGTTCGTCGGCCACCTCCAGGTAGTGGTCGACGGAGGCGTCGGCGATGGAGTACAGGACCGAGGTCGGGCCGTGCCTGAGCACCTCGGGCTCGGCCTCCAGGCGGTGGCGCACGGCACCGAGGGGAGCGCCCTCGCCGTGGCGGACGGTCACCACGAACGAGTCGCCCACGAAGACCATGACCTCGCCGGAGGAGACGGTGTCGCTGTCCGGCTCGTAGACGACCGGCTTCAGGACCATGAACAGCGAGTCGTCGTACACCTCCAGCTTCGGCCGCTGATGGGCCTTGAGCGCGTCCTCCACGGCCAGCGGATGCAGCCCGAACTCCTCGCTCACCTTGTCGAACTCCGCCTCCGTCGGCTCGTGCAGGCCGATCCAGACGAACGCGTCACCCGTGGCGCGCGCCTCGTCGAGGGCGTCGGAGAAGTCCGGGGGGCCCTCGCTGCGGCGGCCCTCGCGGTAGATGGCACAGTCGACGATCATGCAATGCAGCCTTCCCGGCCACCCCGGACCTCTCACCCCCCGATTCACGCCCGGACGAGGGTGAGCACACCCCGGAGCGGCGTGAGCACGCCCCGGACGCCGGCGAGTGCACCGCGGACGGGGGTTTGACCGCAGGACCTAGGCTGTCCGTATGCCCACGCTGATCCTCGTCCGGCACGGACGCTCCACCGCCAACACCGCGGGCCTGCTCGCCGGGTGGACCCCCGGTGTGGCCCTCGACGAGCGCGGCGCCGCGCAGGCCGCCGCCCTGCCGGACCGGCTCGCCCCCGTGCCCCTCGCCGAGGTCGTCACGAGCCCCCTGCAGCGCTGCCGGGAGACCGTCGCGCCGCTGCTCGCCGCCCGCCCCGGCCTGCGGGCGCACACCGAGGAGCGCATCGGGGAGTGCCACTACGGCGACTGGTCGGGCCGCAAGCTCGCCGAGCTGTCGGGCGAGCCCCTGATGGAGGTCGTCCAGCAGCACCCCTCGGCCGCCGCCTTCCCGGGCGGCGAGTCCATGCGGGCCATGCAGACCAGGGCGGCCGAGGCGGTGCGCGAGTGGAACGCGCGCGTGGAGCGCGACCACGGCGAGGACGCCACGTATCTGATGTGCTCGCACGGGGACGTCATCAAGTCCCTCGTCGCGGACGCCATCGGGCTGCACCTGGATCTGTTCCAGCGCATCTCGGTGGAGCCCTGTTCCGTCACCGTCATCCGGTACACGCGGTTGCGCCCGTTCCTCGTGCGCCTCGGGGACACCGGTGACTTCGCCTCGCTCGCCCCCCGGCAGGAGCCGCCGGGAAGCGACGCGACGGTCGGGGGCGGTGCGGGCGCACCGTGATCGTCGCCCGCAGTAGGGTGAAGCGGTTGCAGCGGGTCACCTGACCCGCTCGGCCGGGTCCCCGACCCACCGCCCGCCGCGCCGGAACCGTCGCGGCACCCGTACCCCGCAGTCGATCCCATGGAGACAGGTCGTGTCCCGTCAGGTGTTCCTCTACGACCCCCCGGAGCGTTTCGTCGCGGGAACGGTCGGGTTGCCGGGACGGCGCACGTTCTTCCTGCAGGCATCGGCGGGCGTCAGGGTGACCAGCGTCGCCCTGGAGAAGACCCAGGTCGCCGCGTTGGCCGAGCGCATGGAAGAGCTGCTCGACGAGGTCGTGCGCCGCAGCGGAGGCAACGCCCCCGTGCCGGCCGTCGCGCCCACCGAGGTCGTCGACAGCGCCCCGCTCGACTCGCCGGTCGAGGAGGAGTTCCGGGTCGGCACCATGGCCCTCGCCTGGGACGGCGAGCAGGAGCGGATGATCGTCGAGGCGCAGGCGCTCGTCGAGCTGGACGCCGACTCCGAGGACGATCTCGCGGAAGCCGAGGAAAGGCTTCTGCAGGACGAGGAGAACGGTCCTCCGATGCTCCGCGTCCGGCTCACCGGGGCCCAGGCCCGCGCCTTCGCCAAGCGGGCCCTCGACGTCGTGAACGCGGGCCGCCCGCCGTGCCCGCTCTGCAGCCTCCCGCTCGACCCGGAAGGACACGTATGCCCGCGTCAGAACGGATACCGGCGGGGCGCGTGACCGCCGACCCCGTCGCGCTCCTCACCCACGGGGAGCTCACCGTGCGCGGGCAGATCCGCGAGGCCTCGAACGCGGTGCTGTACTGCACGGTCGCCCACGAGGGCGCGGAGGCCGCCTGCGTCTACAAGCCGGTCGCAGGGGAGCGCCCCCTGTGGGACTTCCCCGACGGCACGCTCGCCCGGCGCGAGGTCGCCGCGTACGAGGTGTCGCGGGCCACCGGCTGGGACCTCGTACCGCCCACCGTGCTGCGCGACGGGCCCTACGGAGAGGGCATGTGCCAGCTCTGGATCGAGGCGTCGGGGGACGAGGGGCTGCTCGCCCTGGTCGACGGCGACGAGCCGGAGGCCGGCTGGAAGGCGGTCGGCCGCGCCCAGGTGGACGAGGACCGCACCGCGCTGCTCGTGCACGCCGACGACGCCAGGCTGCGGCGGCTCGCGGTGCTCGACGCCGTGATCAACAACGGTGACCGCAAGGGCGGCCACCTCCTGACCGCCGGCGGCCGGCTCTACGGCATCGACCACGGCGTCACCTTCAACGCCGACGACAAGCTGCGGACGCTCCTGTGGGGGTGGGCGGGCGAACCCCTGACCGACGAGGCCACCGAGGTCCTGCGGGGCCTCAAGGACGCGCTCAAGGAAGGCGCCGACCTCGCCGAACGGCTCTCCACGCTCATCACCGCCGCGGAGACCGGGGCGCTGCGCGCGCGGGTGGCGGCGCTGCTGGAATCCGGGCGCCATCCGGAGCCGTCGGGGGAGTGGCCCGCGATCCCGTGGCCGCCGGTCTGAGGGCCGCGAGCCCGAGGTCACGGGTCCGGGGCCGCGAGCCCCGGGCCGCGGGTCCGGGGCCGCCGGTGCCGGGCCGCGCGGGCCGCCGGACGGGGCGGTTCTCGGCCGAGTACCCGATTCCTTGATCCCCACTCGTATACGGATGCTCCGTCCGGTTAGGCTCAAGGCATGCATGCCTGGCCCGCTTCTGAGGTCCCCGTCCTTCCTGGCAAGGGCCGCGACCTCCGGATCCACGACACCGCGACCGGTGGACTCGTCACCCTCGACCCCGGTCCCGTCGCCCGTATCTACGTCTGCGGCATCACTCCGTACGACGCGACCCACATGGGTCACGCGGCGACCTACAACGCGTTCGACCTCGTGCAGCGCGTGTGGCTCGACACCAAGCGGCAGGTTCACTACGTCCAGAACGTGACCGACGTGGACGACCCGCTCCTGGAACGCGCCAACCGCGACGGAAAGGACTGGGTCGAGCTCGCCGAGGGCGAGACCGCCCTGTTCCGTGAGGACATGACCGCGCTGCGGCTGCTGCCGCCGCAGCACTACATCGGAGCCGTCGAGGCGATACCCGGCATCGTGCCGCTCGTCGAACGGCTCAGGGACATCGGCGCCGCCTACGAACTCCAGGGCGACGTCTACTTCTCCGTGGAGTCCGACAGCCACTTCGGGGAGGTGTCCGGGCTCGACGCCGCCGCCATGAAGCTGCTCTCCGCCGAGCGCGGCGGCGACCCCGAGCGCCCCGGCAAGAAGAACCCGCTCGACCCGATGCTCTGGATGGCCGCCCGCGAGGGCGAGCCGAGCTGGGACGGCGGCAGCCTGGGCCGCGGGCGCCCCGGCTGGCACATCGAGTGCGTGGCCATCGCCCTTGACCACCTCGGCATGGGCTTCGACGTGCAGGGCGGCGGATCGGACCTCGCCTTCCCGCACCACGAGATGGGCGCCTCGCACGCGCAGGCCCTGACCGGCGAGTACCCCTTCGCCAAGGCGTACGTGCACGCCGGCATGGTCGGCCTGGACGGCGCCAAGATGTCCAAGTCCAAGGGCAACCTCGTCTTCGTCTCGAAGCTGCGGTACGCCGGGGTCGACCCGGCCGCCATCCGCCTCGCCCTGCTCTCGCACCACTACCGCGCGGACTGGGAGTGGACGGACGCGGTCCTCGACGAGGCCGTCGAACGGCTCGGACGGTGGCGCGCCGCCGTCTCGCGCCCCGACGGGCCGCCCGCCGAGGCGCTCGTCGAGGAGCTGCGCGAGGCCCTCGCCGACGACCTGGACTCACCGACGGCGCTGGCCGCCGTGGACCGCTGGGCCGCCGCGCAGGCCGCGTCGGGCGGTACGGACGAGGGCGCCCCCGGGATCGTCTCTCGGGCCGTCGACGCGCTGCTCGGAGTGGCCCTGTAGCCGTTCTGCCGAAGTACGGAGGGGCGGCACCCGCGCGGCGGACGCCGTCGGGAAGCTCGCGCGGAACTCCGCCTCCGACATGCCCGCCGTGTTGGCGACGGCGTACGG